>JASHQI010000250.1 GCA_030037645.1 Xanthobacteraceae bacterium | reverse complement strand
GCATGCTGGTATAACGGCGACACAAATTCTACCCTCGTCATGCCCGGCCTTGTGCCGGGCATCCATGTCTTCAGGTGCAAGCTCTGCCAAAGACGTGGATGGCCAGGACATAGGCGAGCGGAAAGCGACGCCGTTCTTCGAACGGCTATGCCCGGCCATGACATCGGAATAAGGCGTTTGGAGAGGCGTCGATAGGTGAGTAGTTCAGTAAAGTGGGACCTTGAGGCCGACGTCGTCGTGATCGGAACGGGCGCGGCGGGGTTGCCCGCCGCCATCGTCGCCCGCGAGGCCGGCGCGTCGGTCATCATGGTCGAGGCCGAAAATCACGTCGGCGGCCACGCCATCACCTCAGGCGGCAATCTGCCGCTCGGCGGCGGCACCTCCTACCAGAAGAAATACGGCATCGAGGATTCGCCCGATCTGTTTTTCCAGGACCTGACGGACTGGACGGTGGTCGAGACCAACGGCTTTCCGCCCTACCGCTATAACGACCGCGAAATCATTCGCGCCTTCGCCGACAACAGCGTGGCGGCGTTCGAATTCCTGCTGGCGCACGGCGTCAAGGTCATCGACCGCATGCCGAACAAGGTCGGGCATGAGATCGGCGTTTCGGTGCTGCGTACCATGCAAATCTCGGTCGAGGACTGGCCGATGGTCCACACCGGGGGGCCGGCCGCTCCGGACGATGACGAGATCAGGGCCGGCGCCGGCTTGATCCGGCCGCTGCACGCGGCGGCGCTGAAAGTCGGCGTGGACATTCTGCTCGAACACCGCATGACCGCGATCCGCCGCGAGACGCCGCGATTCGGCCGCGTCACCGGCGTCGCGGTCGATCACAACGGGTCCAAGCTGAACATTCGCGCGAGCAAGGCGGTGATCGTCGCCACGGGCGGCTCGACCGGCAACGTCAATTTTCGCCGCATGTTCGACCCGCGGCTGACCGAGGAATATTGCGGGCTCGCCGGCATGCCGTGGTCGGATCAGGACGCCAGCGGCGAAATCGCCGCCATGGCGATCGGCGCCGCGCTGTGGGGCGCGTTCAACTACACCGGCGAGTTCGGCTCGGGCATCACCAAGCCGGGCGCGATCGGGTGTCAGTACGGCTATGTCAACGTGCGCTGGTATCCGGGCAGCGAAGTGTTCGACAAGGCGCGCGCCATCGGGCTGCCGGTGAACGACTGGCAGGATGTCATCCTGGTCAACATGCTCGGGAAGCGCTTCTACGACGAGACCGGCGGCCACTTCAATTACAACACCTATCAGAGCACCAATCCCTACGAGCCGTACTCCTATCTGAACGCGAAGAATCAAAAATACAATCCGAGCAATTTCATCAACGCCGCACTCGCCGGCATTGGCGACGGCCATAACGGCGGCGGCCCGATCTGGGCGATCTTCGACGCCAATGCGGTGGCACGCGAAAAATGGCAGCCGACGCCGCCGCATGTCGATGTCGACGCAGGTTTTTTCTTCAGCGCGGATTCGATCGGCGCGCTCGCCGCCAGGATCAAGATGAAGCACCAGCGCGTTCCGATGCCGCCGCGGAATCTGGCGGACTCCGTGGCGCGCTACAACTCCTTCGTTGATGCCGGCAAAGATGCCGAATTCGGCAAACCAAAACCGCTCTACAAGATCGAAAAGCCGCCGTTCTACGCGGCCTGGGCGACGCCGGTCATTCACGACACCCGCGCCGGCTTGCGCATCAATGCGCGCTGTCAGGTCATCGACATGAACGGCGAGGTGATCCCCGGCCTTTACTGCGGCGGCGAGTCAGCCGGCGGCTTTTCCATGCACGGTCTGCCGCGGGCGGTGTGTCAGGGATTTATCGCCGGACGCAACGCTGTGACGGAGAATGCGCCGGCGTGACGATTGAACAGAGCTATCCCTTGATCGCCACCTCAAGGACTTCGGCACACCGTAGCCAGTAAGTTGGATCCATGCCCTCGTCGAAGTCCCAGCTCGCCGCAAGTCCCGCATGCGCGAAGGCGAAAGCGAGGATGCGGTCGATGTCCAACCCAAGCTTGAACGAGTAAAGCTCGGCGAGCGCGCGCATGCGCGCCGGATTGTGCACGATCTCACCGTGTGGCCACGGATTGCCGAGCAGATTGGCGATTTCGTAAGTGCGCTCGCCGATCAGGCCCTTCGGATCGATGGCGAGCCAGCCGCGCGCCCCGCCGTCGAGAACATTGCAATGGTGCAGATCGCCGTGCAGCGGTGCGACATCGCGTTGAATGTCGGTCAGTTCACGCGCGACTCGCGCGCAATGGGCCAGAATGGGAACGGCATCTTCGCGGTCGAAGAGCGAGGCAAACCGTTGCTGCAGCGGGATCAGACCGTCCGGCGGCCGGCCAGCGCGCACGACGTGCAGCTTGCCCACCGTGTCGGCGAGTATGTCGGCAGCTTGCATATCGCCGCCGGTGATCGCCATGCGCTCGAGCGACCGTCCTCCTTCGACGCGCTCCAGCAACACCGCGTTCGCTTGCGCTTCGTAGAGCCGGACGGCGCCGTGGCCGTCGAAGTGGCGCAACAGCGCGGCCGCATTGCGCTCATCGCTTGAAGGCTTGACGACCTTCAACATGACGGCCGTTCCCTCGCGCCTGGCCGGGAGCAGCCGGCTTGATTGTGTCGCGATTGGAACGCCGTCCGGCGCAAGATTCCACAAGCGCATATACGGCGCGAAAACGGAATCGTTCATGCCTGCAGGTCGCGCGTGCTGGGCGCGAATAGCTCGTCGGCTGTGACCGGTTTGATGATGATGCCTTGCGTGAGCGCATGGCCGATGAGGTCGCCAAGCGCCTTGCGATTGGGACCGATCCCATAGGGCAGCGGGTCGCCGGCAATTTCCAGCACGCGGCGATGCACATTGTCGACTGGGGTCGGTTTCTCGATCTTGCCGGCCTTGAGGCGTTCGATGTAGCGGCGTTTCGCCTCGGCGAAGGTGTTGAAAACGTCGGCCGCAAGATCGGGATGGCTGGCGATCAGCTCGTCCTTGATCACCACGGTGTGGTTGATCGGATAAAGGCCGTTGCGGCGCAGCGACGCCAGACCGGTCTCGAGCGCGTCGGGAATGAGCGGCTTCACGTCCGGATGCCTCACATCGACGCCGATCGCGGCGGCAAGCTCGCCGGAGACGAGCATGTCGTCCATCTTCTTGCCGGACGGCATCGGCACGACGTTGGCGGGCGGCCGGTATTCGGCGACATGCTCGTCGCCCGACAGCACCCAGGTGATCTTGCTCAGGTCGACGCCGTATTCTTGTTGCAGGATGCCGCGCGCCCACACGCCGGTGGTGACGGTGTAACCGCGGTTGACGCCGACCTTCCTGCCTTCGAGCTGTTTTGGCTCGGTGATGCCGGCCTTGACGTTCGCCAGGATGGCGCCATGGTGAAAGGCGCGCACCAGAAACACCGGCACGGCCGTCATCGGCTTGCCGTGCGCCTTGGCGCAGACGTAAGTGGTGATCGCCATCTCGCAGATGTCGAACTCGTTGCCGCGCACCATGCGGCGGAACGCGGCAATCAGCGGATCGACCTCTTCAAAGGCGAATTCAAACGTCTTCGGCGCAACGCTGCCGTCCTTGAGGGCCTGGTTATTGCCCTGCGTGCGGGTGACGGTCTTGAGCCGAGGCCCGGGCATGCGTTGCTACACCGTCGTGTGCGCCACACCCGGCTTGGCGGCGAGCGCCTCCTTGGCGGCGTCCTTGAATGCCAGCTCGGGCGGCAAGACCACCGAGCATGAGCGGATCTTATGATGTTCGGGATCGACGCCGGGCGGGACGACGCCCTTGTCGACCAGCGCCTTGGCGGCGCGCATCAGGCGGTGCCGCGCCATGATGATGCCGTTGTCTGTCGACACCAGGTTTTCCTTGGTGCGGTCGCAGATCGGGCCCATGCTCTCCTGCAAGGACGCGTCCTGCATGGCGAAGCCGGCAACGCCGCTAAAGGTCTTGCCCGCCTTCTGCGCCGCGCGATCGATCAGATAGTCGTTGTCCTTATTGGCAAGCGGCCGAAAGGTTCCTGGCGTGTATTTGCAGTGGATGCCTTGACCGTCGAGCATGGCATCCAGCTCGCGCTGGTTCAGCGCGCGTACCGGATGGAAGTCGTACGACCACGCCCAGCAGTTCTCGTCGTCGATCGGCACCCAGAAATGGCCGTGGATGGGATGGTCGCCGCGCGGCGGGATCATAGTGAAGCAGGGCATGACCCACGGCGTGATACGCCAATAATATTTGCCGTTCTCGGCATTGCGCCGCGCGCCGATGAACAGCCCGCCGGGCATCTCCACAACTTCGAAATGCGGCGCCATATCGGCGAGATTGTAGTCGTTGCCCTTGGCGCCCTTGAACAGCGGGTCGGAGCTGAGGTCGCCGCGATGCAGGAAGGAGACGTGGCTCGAATCAATGCCGCCTTCCATGGCTTGGAGCCAATTGCATTCCTGCACGCGCTTGGAGACGAAAGTCTGCTCCGGCGCCACCATGGCGAATTCCCATTCCGGCAGCGGCGGCCGCTTGTCGGCAGGGCCGAGATAGGCCCACAGCACCGCGCCGCGCTTCACCAACGGATAGGACGTGAGCTTGATCTTTTTGCAGAAGCCGCTTTCGACGGGTTCGGAGGGAACCTCGATGCACTGGCCGGTGACGTCATATTTCCAGCCGTGATAGGGGCAACGGAGCCCCTTGTCCTCGTTGCGGCCGAACCACAGCGACACACCGCGATGGGCGCAGAACTCATCGATCAGGCCGTAGCGGCCCTCGGAATCGCGAAAGGCGACGAGGCGCTCGGATAGGAGTTTCACTCGCACCGGCGGGCAGTCGTTGTCAGGCAGTTCCTCGGCGAGCAGGATCGGCAGCCAATAGCAGCGGAAAAGCTGTCCCATCGGCGTGCCGGGGCCGGTCTGGGTCAATAGCTCATTCTGTTCTTTTCTGAGCATGGCATTCGTCCATGAATAATATTGTGCTGTTCCCTTCACAGTAAGGATTCGACTCCGCCCGGGCAAGTCGGCCACAGGCGTCGAATTGGGAACCGCAATTTTGGATCGCTGCAGCCTGCAATCGGCCGCACTCATGATGGCGGGCAGCAAAATTCCGCCCGCAACTGCAGCCTGCCGTTGCCCTGCTCCGGTAATTACGCTAAGTCGCGGGCGGGCGCCCGGGGCGATCTGGAGGGATGCGATGGCCGACCATGGTGAGGTCGAATACGCGCTTGCGACCGGCAACGATTATCCGGCGCACGAACAGCAGTACCATAACTTCGTCACGTTGGTGAAAACTGTTCTCGCGATTATTGTCACGATCGTCATCCTGATGGCGATTTTCCTGGCCTAGGCGGAGCCACACGCAATAGACATCGGCTGACGCCGGCCGCAGGCGGCGCGCAGCCGGTGGCCGGTGCGCAGCCGAGCGCGGGCGGCCGTTGGAGGAATTATGAAGGTTGCGGTTGCTGCCGAGACCGATGCGGGCGAGCCCCGAGTGGCCGCAGTTCCCGAAACCGTCAAGAAAATGCTTGGCCTTGGCGCGCAAGTTGCCGTCGAACCCGGCGCGGGTGTGAGGTCAGGCATTCTAGACGCGGACTTCACGTCCGCCGGTGCCGTCGTAACCGCCGATGCGGTCAGCGGTGCCGACGTCGTGCTGCGGGTGCGGCGACCGCAAGCAAGCGAGCTTTCGCGCTTGAAGAAAGGTGCGATCGTCATTGCCATCATGGACCCGTACGGTCACGAGGCCGCGCTGCGCGCCATGGCGGACGCCGGGGTCACCGCGTTTGCGATGGAATTGCTTCCGCGCATCACCCGCGCCCAAGTGATGGACGTGCTGTCGAGCCAAGCCAATCTCGCCGGCTATCGCGCCGTGATCGACGCGGCTGCCGAATTTGGCCGCGCGCTGCCGATGATGATGACCGCAGCCGGAACGGTTCCGGCGACCAGGGTATTTGTCATGGGCGCCGGCGTTGCCGGGCTGCAGGCGATCGCCACCGCGCGCCGGCTCGGCGCCATCGTCACCGCGACCGACGTGCGCCCCGCAGCCAAGGAACAAGTGGAGAGCCTCGGCGCCAAATTCATCGCCGTCGAGGACGAGGAGTTCAAGGCCGCCGAGACGGCGGGCGGCTACGCCAAGGAAATGTCGAAGGAGTATCGGGCCAAGCAAGCCGCTCTGGTCGCCGAGCACATCAAGAAACAGGACATCGTCATTACCACCGCGCTCATCCCCGGCCGGCCGGCGCCGCGGCTCGTTTCCAAGGACATGGTGGCTTCGATGCGGCCGGGATCGGTCGTGGTCGATCTCGCCGTCGAGCGCGGCGGCAACGTGGAAGGCGTCAGCGCCGATGCGGTGAGCGATTTCAACGGCGTCAAGGTCGTCGGCTATCGCAATGTGCCAGGCCGGCTCGCCGCCACGGCATCGAGCCTCTACGCCAAGAACCTGTACGCGTTCCTGGAAGTCCTGATCGACAAGAAGACGAAGGCGCTTGCCGTGAACTGGGACGATGAAATCGTAAAGTCGACGGCGCTGACTCGCGACGGCGCCATCGTTCATCCGAGCTTCAGGCCGAAGAGCGCGGCGTAATTTTTTACCTCTCCCCACCACGCGGGGAGAGGGAGAATAATGGAGATCCGCTATGGTCACTCTCTCGATCCTTGCCCAGGTCAATACCATGGCGGCGGCATTGCCCAATGCGCCGGCCGCGGCGAACGACATCGTTAATCCGTTCGTATTCCGTCTTTCGATCTTCGTGCTTGCCGTCTTCGTCGGCTACTACGTGGTCTGGTCGGTGACACCCGCACTACACACGCCGCTCATGTCGGTCACCAACGCCATCTCCTCGGTGATCGTCGTCGGCGCGCTGCTTGCGGTCGGCGTTGCGCTGACCGCGGAAGATTCCGGACCGATCTGGGCGCGCGCGCTCGGTTTCGTCGCCCTCAGCTTTGCCTCGGTCAACATTTTTGGCGGCTTCCTGGTGACGCAGCGCATG
The DNA here is from genome assembly GCA_030037645.1 of Xanthobacteraceae bacterium. Classification (GTDB taxonomy): domain Bacteria; phylum Pseudomonadota; class Alphaproteobacteria; order Rhizobiales; family Xanthobacteraceae; genus BOG-931. The sequence goes on along the minus strand of JASHQI010000250.1, from coordinate 4,278 downwards.
CTCGGCATGTTCCAAAGGAAGCAGAGGTGAGGACCGTCATGCGGCTCGCGTCAGTGCGCATATTCGTCGACGATCTCGACCGCGCCGCCGCGTTCTATGAGGGCGTCGTCGGATTGAAACGCTCTACCACCGCGGCGACGGCCATCCTTTATGGAAAATCGCCGAGCGTCGTCGTCGAACTCGCCGGCAACGAAGGGCGGCGCGAAGGCCTGCTCGGCCGCTTTACCGGCGTGGGCTTTGAGACCAAGGACGCGGCCGCGCTCTATGCCGACCTGCAGTCGCGCGGCGTGCCGCTGCACGGCCCGCCGGAAAAGCAATATTGGGGCGGCACGTTGCTGTTTGCGGACGATCCTTCGGGCAACATCATCACCTTCGTCCAATCTTCGGTCGCCCCCGGCGGAGCTCAGTGATGTCAGCCGATCTGGCAGCACTCGCCTATCTCATTGCCGGCGCCCTGTTTATCCTGGCGCTGCGCGGATTGTCGAATCCGGAAACGAGCCGGCGCGGCAATCTGTTCGGCATGGTCGGCATGGCGATCGCGATCGTCACCACGCTGGCGTCGCACCCACCCGTCGGGTTCTCCGCCTGGGTGCTGGTCATCGTCGGGATGGCGCTCGGCGGCGGTGCCGGAGCGGTGATCGCGCGCCGCGTGCCGATGACGTCGATGCCGGAACTGGTCGCCGCCTTCCATTCGCTGGTCGGCATGGCCGCGGTGCTGGTGGCGGCCGGAGCGCTCTACGCGCCCACCGCGTTCGGCATCGGCACCGTCGGCGCCATCCGCGGTCAGAGCCTGATCGAAATGTCGCTCGGCGTCGCCATCGGCGCCATCACGTTCACCGGCTCGGTGATCGCGTTCCTGAAACTCTCCGGCCGCATGAGCGGCAAGCCCATCGTCCTGCCCATTCGCCACGTCATCAATATCGCGCTGGCGCTGGCGCTGGTGGCACTCATCGTCTGGTTCTTCGAGACGCAGAACCACATCGGCTTCTGGTCGCTCGCCGGCGTCTCGTTCCTGCTCGGCGTGCTCATCATCATCCCGATCGGCGGTGCCGACATGCCGGTCGTCATCTCGATGCTCAATTCCTATTCCGGCTGGGCGGCAGCCGGCATCGGTTTCACGCTGGAAAATACGGCGCTGATCATCACCGGCGCGCTGGTCGGCTCTTCCGGCGCGATCCTGTCCTACATCATGTGCAAGGGCATGAACCGCTCGTTCATCTCGGTCATCCTCGGCGGCTTCGGCGGCGAAGTGGCGGGGCCGGCCGCCGCAGCCGGCGATCGGCCGGTCAAGATCGGGTCGGCCGAGGACGCAGCGTTCATCCTCAAGAATGCCGGCAAGGTCATCATCGTGCCGGGCTACGGTATGGCGGTGGCGCAGGCGCAGCACGCGCTGCGCGAAATGGGGGACAAGCTCAAGGCGGAAGGCGTCGAGGTCAAATACGCCATTCATCCGGTCGCCGGCCGCATGCCGGGTCACATGAACGTGCTGCTCGCCGAAGCCAACGTCCCCTATGACGAAGTGTTCGAGCTTGAGAACATCAATTCGGAATTCGCCCAGGCCGACGTCGCTTACGTCATCGGCGCCAACGACGTCACCAATCCGGCGGCCGAAGAGGATCCGAAATCGCCGATCTACGGCATGCCGGTGCTGCAAGTCTGGAAAGCCGGCACGGTGATGTTCAACAAACGCTCGCTTGCCTCGGGCTATGCCGGCATCGATAATCCGCTGTTCTATCGCGACAACACCATGATGCTGCTCGGCGACGCCAAGAAGATGACGGAAGAGATCGTCAAGTCGGTGTGAGCGTAGCCATGGATCGACCCCTCATCATGTTGATCCCCTACTTCGGGCATTGGCCGGCCTGGATCGAACTCTTCGTCGAAAGCTGCAAATGGAATCCTGAGATTCACTGGCGTATCTACACCGACTGCGGCAGACCGCAGAACGACGCCCCCAATGTCGAATTCGTCGATCTAAGCTTCGCCGATTACAAGGCCCTGGCCGGAAATCGTCTCGGCATCCGCTGCGAATGGTCCGATCCCTACAAATTATGCGACCTCAAGCCGTGTCTCGGTCATGTCCATGAGGTCGAAACCAGGGGCTACCGTTTCTTCGGTTACGGCGACATCGACGTCATCTACGGCAACATCCGCGCCTTCTATACCGACGAGCTGTTGGCCCGCTACGACGTGATCTCGACGCACCCGGAGCGCATCGCCGGCCACTTCGCGGTGTTTCGCAACAACGAACGCCTGCGCCGTGCCTATGAGCTCATTCCGGATTGTCTCGATCTCGTCGCCCGACCGCAATTCAGCGCCGTCGCGGAAGGCCGGTTCAGCGGGATTTTCCTGCGGTCTCCGGACGCCCTGAATCTGCCGGACGACCATCCGCTGCGGCGCAATCTTCTGTTCGTCGAACGCTACAGCACGGTCTTGAGCAGCCGCGGTTGGCATGACGGCACCATGAACTATCCGCGATGCTGGTTCTGGCGGAACGGCCGCTTGACCAACGACCGCGATGACGCACGCGAGTTTCTCTACCTGCACTTCATGCGCTGGCAATCCAAGCGCTGGACCAACAATCCCCCGGCAGCGGGAGAAGGCGCCTGGCTGAACCGCGATGTCATGCAGACGGACTGGCACCGGGCCGGCCGAAATGGATTTTGCATCAGCGCCGAAGGCTTTTCGGAACTGGCGGGGCGTGTCGTGACGCCAGACGATCAACGCCAGCCGTCCGAGCCCTTCCTTCACGCGGGAGATCGTGACCGCCATATAACCGCTACCCATGGCCAATGAGAATCCGCCCCCTCTACGCGCCCGCCGATGGAAATCGCCGGCCGGCGCTGAGCGAACGGCGTCGCCGTTCGGAACTTACCGTTTCGGCTTTCGATTGCTCGGCCTTCCGATCCTGGCGGTCGTGGCCGCCTATCTGTTCTATGGGCTGCGAGATTACTTCGAACTGCCGAAATGCGACTCGTATCGCGCCAAGCAATCGCTGTCGCAGGTTCTCAAAGAGCTCAAGCTCGAGCCCACGAGTTACGCGCCGATCAAGACGGTCTCGAGCAGTAAGGACAAAGTCGTCTGCAACGCCGTGCTGCCCTTGCCGGGCAATGCCACGGTCGTCGCCGATTTCACGTTCTACTGGGGAGCCCACAAGGTGCAGATGAAGTACTCGATATCGAAAAAATCGTCGGCAACGCCAAGCCAGTCATGAGATTGAAGGAGGCGCGCGACTCCGCGATAGAGCCGACGCCCGATCCGCAGTTCAATTTTTCGGCTTGCCGTAGCCTCCCGCGGTCGGCGTCTGGATGATGATGGCTTCGTCGGCGTCGATGATGGTGGCGTCGCAGCCTTCGAGCTTCTCCATCCGGCCGTCCTGGCGGCGCACCCAATTCGCGCCGACCTGACCGTCGCCGCCGCCGGCAAGCCCGAACGGCGGCACGCCGCGGTGTCCGGACAGAATCGTGCACTCCATCTTTTCCAGAAAGCGGATCGTCCGGCGCACGCCGTCGCCGGCGTTCCATTCGCCGCGTCCGCCCGAGCCTTTGCGGATGCGAAAATCCTCGAGCAGGACCGGATAGCGGAATTCCAAAATTTCCGGATCGGTCAGCCGCGTATTGGTCATGTGGGTGTGCACGGCGTCGGTGCCCGGAAAGCCGGGGCCGGCCGGCGAGCCGGAGCAGATCGTCTCATAATACTGATAGCGCGCATTGCCGAAATTGAGATTGTTCATGGTGCCTTGCGCTGCGGCAATGGCGCCAAGCGCGCCAAACAGGCAGTTGGTCACCTCCTGCGAGGTTTCAACATTGCCGGCCACCACGGCGGCGGGAAATTCCGGCGACAGCATCGAGCGTTTCGGAATGATGATCCTGATCGGGCGCAGGCAGCCGGCGTTCATCGGAATGTCGTCGTCGACCATGACGCGGAACACGTATAGCACGGCGGCGCGCGTGACCGGCTCGGGCGCATTGAAATTGGTCGGCTGCTGCGGGCTGGTGCCGGTGAAATCCACCGTCGCCTCGCGCTTTCTCTTGTCGACCGCGATGCGCACCTGAATCGCACTGCCCTGATCGGTGGTGATGCGAAAGACGCTGTCATGCAACCGATCGACGACGCGGCGCACGCTCTCGGCGGCGTTGTCCTGCACGTGTCGCATATAGGCGCGCACGACCGGCAGCGTGAAATAGCGCACCATCTTGTGCAGCTCGCGCACGCCTTTCTCGTTGGCGGCGATCTGCGCCTTGATGTCGTTGACGTTCTGCAATGGATTGCGCGCCG
>JASHQI010000249.1 GCA_030037645.1 Xanthobacteraceae bacterium | reverse complement strand
TTTACGGCTCCGCGACATTCACGACGCTGTCGCAGCAGTTTGGCCACTGGACGCTACGGTCTGCGGTGAAAGCGCCGACCGCGCAGCAGCACTACGAGGCCAATCTGCGCGACATGCTCGGCATCCTCGACCGGCACCTTGCCGCAAACGAATATTTCGGCGGCGCCTATTCGATCGCCGACATGACCATGTATTCGGACGTGCACCTCCACGGCGTTAAGGACATCGGGCTCCAGGATTATCCCAATGTGAAGCGCTGGCACGATGCGATCGCGGCTCGTCCGGCGGTGCAGCGGGCCTGGGGACCGTTTCCGGCATGACGCTGCCGGTCACAGTGCAAGCGAGATGACCGAATCCTGAGCCCTACAGCGCCATCCCTTCAAGTTGAATCGATTTGGTGCATTGCATTTTGATGGAAAGTCCGAGGGCGACCTTTTTCCGGGTGATGCTCTGGTCGAGGTGATCGAGATGATGATGCTCCGAATGATTGGTGCGGTCGTTTTTGCATGCGGCCTTGCGCCGAGCGCAATCAGTGTCGCGGACGCGGCGCCGGCGCACTTCACGCTGTCCTCGCCCGCATTCAAGGATGACGGCGTGCTGCCGCTCAAATATGCCGGCGGCACGCTTTGCGGTGCCGACAGCCGCGGCGGCAATACTTCGCCGCCTTTGGCGTGGTCCAACCCGCCGGCGGGAACCAAGAGTTTTGCCGTCTTGATGATCGATCCGGATGGCCGGCGCGGGCTTGGTTCGGTGCATTGGCTTGCCTACGGCATCCCTGCGGCGCGCACGGGAGTGAAGGAAGGCGAGGGCGGCCCGGCGCCGGCGCCGGATATCACCGAAGGTAAGAACTCGCGCGGAACGCTCGGCTACACCGGCCCCTGCGGGCCGCCGGTCGACGCGCCGCACCATTATGTCATCGACGTGATCGCGCTCGACCTTGCACCGGGATCGCTGCAAGGCGGCCTCGACCGCGACGCGCTGCTGAAAGCGATCGCCGGCCACAGTCTCGGCCCGACGAGCCTCGTCGTGCGCTACCACCGCACGCCATGACCGGCAAAAGCGCGTGCGTCGCTACGACCAATCTCTTATCGTGAGCGAATTGACTAGTATCCCGATTCAGAGGGTCGCATGATTATGCGGCACGCTCGTTTTGTGCCGTTTGAACGGGCGCTCGAGACCAAGACAAAATAAGCGCCGGACAAGATACCAGGGAGAGTAGCGATGTTTTTGATCGATCGCAGGGCTGTGTCGTTGCTTGGACTTGCAGCAATGGTATCGCCGCCGCGCGCCTTTGCGGCGGGCGCCTATCCGTCGCGCCCGATCCATCTCATTGTCGGCTTCACCGCCGGGGCGACCTCCGACGTCATCGCGCGCATCTTCGCCCAGGGCGCGGAGCCGGTGCTGGGCCAGCAAGTCGTGGTCGAGAACAAGCCGGGCGCGGGTTCGAGCATCGCCGCCGAGTATGTCGCGCGCGCCGCCAAAGACGGTTACACGCTGTTTGTCCCGGCGCTCTCGACGCTGACCGACGAGATCGTCAATCCCGACCGATCCACCCGTTTGAGCAGAGATTTTTCGCCGATCGCGCTGCTCGGCAACATTGCCATCGTCTTGATCGTCGATCCCAAGGCCAACGTCCACAGCGTTGCCGAGCTGATCGCTCTGGCCAAGTCGAAGCCCGGCCAAGTGTCCTATGCCTCGGTCGGCGCCGGGACGTTGCCGCACCTTGCCGCGGTGCTGTTTGCGCAGCGCGCCGGCATCCAGCTCTTGCACGTGCCGTATCCGGGCAGCCCGCAGGCGGTGACCGACGTGATGGCGGGCCGCATCACGATGTTCTTTGCCCCGGCCTCGTCGATTATCGGCCAGGTCGCGTCCGGCAAAGTCCTGGCGCTGGCGACGGCGGCGGACAAACGCTCCGGTGCGCTGCCCGACGTGCCGACAATGGCGGAAGCCGGCATGCCCAATTTCGACACCAGCCTTTGGCTCGGCCTCGTGGGGCCGACCGGAATGCCGCGCCCGGTGATCGAAAAACTTACCGACGCCGCGCAGAAGTCGATGCAAGCGCCGCAATCGGCGGCAGCGCTCGTCAAGCAGGGCTACGATGCGCACTACCTCGGGCCGGATCAATTCGCGGCCTTCATCAAGAGCGAATACACCCGCTGGTCCGCGGTCGCGCGCGCCGCCGGCCTCACCAAGGCATGAGCCGAATTGAACGATTGCGCTCTAATTGGCGAGCGGGGTCGGGTTGGGAGTCGGCGGATCGATCCCGAACGTATTTGCCGTCATGCAGGTCATCGAAAAACTACCGATCGACGCCACCAGCGCGACCAGGCTCTCCAATCCCATGGCCTGTTCCGCGGCGGCGTAGGTGCCGTCGCCGAGCCCTTTGTTTGTCAACAGTTCGCGCGCCACCGTGAAGCAGGTTCGCTCGCGCGCGTCCGTCAAGCTCGGCGTCTTGTGGGCGTTGATTGCGTCGATCGCCGCCTGGTCGATGCCGACGGAGAGCGAGCGGCGCACCTGCGCGAACCATGGATAGCGCGCATTCCAGTGCCGGGCGACGACGAGGTTCACAATCTGCTGCTCGCGGCGCGACAGCGGTCCCGCTGCAAGCGAGCTGCGCAAATTCTGGCAAGCCGCGAACAATTTCGGCAATCGGATATAGGCAAAGTAAGGGCCGCCGACGATGCCGCTCGATTGCTTGGCGTCGTCGTAGACGCGCGCCTGTTCGGCGTTCATGTCAGCGCGGTCGATGATTGCTATGCGTGTCATACGTGCTCCCTTGCGTCGCGCTTTGTCAGTGCGAGACGCTAGGCTAGCATCGACTCGGGGACCGCGCGAGCCGCATCGGGAATTTCGGTCCGGCGGCGTCAGCGCAGCGCGGCAGCTCCGGGCGCCGGCGCCAATACGGGCTTGAGCACGGGAACGAGACGCCGTCGCTCGCGCCGCGCCGGGATGGCGCGATAAACCTGTTTGGTCGCCTCAACGATATGGACCCCGGCGAACGGCGCCGACAGCGTGGCGCCGGTGCGCTCCCACGCCACCGCCGAGCGCAGGAACCAGCCGCGCGCAATCGGCGGCACGTAGAGCGCCTCGTCCCAGCCGGTCGGCGTAAACCAGGTTTCGCGGAGCAGGTGCGCGATCTGCGAGCGCGAATAAGGCCGGCCCTGGCCGAACGGCGTGGTGTCCATGCGCGCCCATAGCCCGCGTCGGTTCGGCACCACTGCGAGCAAGCGCCCGCCGCCGGCGAGCACGCGCCACGCCTCGCGTAACAGCTCGGCCGGATCGGTCGACATTTCCAGCGCATGCACCAACAACACACGATCGACCGCCGAGTCGACAAGCGGCAGCTCGTCCTCCTCGACGAGAGCGGCAAGCGCGGGCCGCGTCGACGGCCAGCGCACCACGCCCTGGGATGCCGGCATCAGGGCGAGACAGCGCTCCGCCTCTTCGCGGAACAGGCCGAGATAGGGTGTGGCATAGCCGACCCCGAGCACCCGCAGCGCATGCATGTCGTTCCAGCGCGCCCGGATGCCGCGGCCGATAAAACGACGTGCCACGACGCCAAGCCGCTGGGCGTAAAAACTGCGCAGGTCGACAACATCCATGGCGATAAAATAGCACGAATTTGCTCGTCATTCCGGGAAGTGGGCCAGGCCGCGGGCCTGGAATCCATCATCACCGTCCTTGCGGTTAATGCTGCGTAGCGCCTACCTTCATAGGTGATGATGATCGATTTCGGGTTCGCGTTTCGTGCGTCCCGGAAGGACAGTGACATGGCTGCGCAAACCAATCTGTTCTCCTGCCTGAAGGATAATTTCGGCGTGCTTCTTCACGATCCGGCGAGCGGCGCGACGGCTGCGATCGATGCGCCGGAAGCGGCGCCGGTCGAAGCGGCGCTCAAAAACACCGGCTGGCGGCTCACCGATATTCTAGTCACCCATCACCATGCCGATCACACTGCCGGTATCGGCGAACTCAAAGCCCGGCACAAATGCCGCGTCATCGCGCCGCGCGCCGAGGCGGCCCGCATCGCCCACGTCGACGACATCGTCGGCGAGGGCGACACGGTGCGGGTGGGAGCGCTCGAAGGACGCGTGATCGACACGCCGGGCCACACCGCCGGCCACATTTCCTATTTCTTCCCGGCCGACAAGCTCGCTTTTGTCGGCGATACCCTGTTCTCGATCGGCTGCGGCCGCGTCATCGAGGGCAATGCGGAGATGATGTGGCGCTCGCTCCTGAAACTGCGCGGCCTGCCTGATGACACCCAATTTTATTGCGGCCACGAATACACCGAAGCCAACATCCGTTTCGCCAAGACCGTTGAGCCGGACAACAAGGCGCTGGCGGTGCGCGCCGAGGAAGTCGCCAAGCTCATCGCCGCGCGCAAATTCACCATTCCGGCAACGATCGGTGCCGAGAAGGCGGCCAATCCGTTCCTGCGTGCCGACATGGCCGAAGTCGCCAAATCCGTCGGCCTTTCCGGCAGCCCGGCATGGAAGGTGTTCGCGGCAATCCGCGAGCGCAAAAACCGGTTTTGAGCGCGACGCTGACCGCCAGCGACGTGATCCGGCTGCTTGAGCTCAAGCCGCATCCGGAAGGCGGACATTTCCGTGAAACCTTCCGTGACACGCGGCAGGTCGATGGCGACCGCGCCGTCTCGACCGCGATCTATTTTCTGCTGGCGCGCGGCGAGCGTTCGCATTGGCATCGCGTCGATGCCGCCGAAGTGTGGCACTGGTACGCCGGTGCGGCACTCGAGCTTGAAATCGCGGAAAATGGACGCCGCCGGCGCGTCATGCTCGGCGCCGATCTTGCTGCCGGCGAGCGCCCGCAAGCCGCGGTGCCGCCTCGCGCCTGGCAGACCGCGCAAACGCGCGGCGATTGGGCACTGGTCGGCTGCACGATGGCGCCGGGGTTTGAATTCGCTCGCTTTGAATTAGCACCCAAGCCGTGGTCGCCGACCAATTGAGATACGTCGTTAAAAGCCGGGCACGCCGACAATAACCTGCTCTCGCTATTCGATTATCTTGTCGGCCGTCGCCAGCAGCGTTGGTGGAATTTTGAGACCAAGGGCGTCGGCGGTCTTGCGATTGATCGCCAACTCGAATTTGGTCGGAGTCTGGATCGGCAACTCGGCCGGCGATGCTCCCTTCAGGATCCGATCGATATATTCGACCGGCTCCTGGATAATGGCGTCAAACGCGTAGGTATAGGAGATCAAAGCGCCACGCTCCACGGCACCGGCAACGGGTTGCATGGTCGCGAGGCTAAATCGGGCAGCCTGAGCGATGATCTGATCGCGGCGCGCGGTCGTGAACGGCTCTGGTATAATCAGAAGTCCGCCGTGCGGCTCCTTGGCGATCGCCGCCGCGGCGGCCTCGACCTCGCCGTCACTGCGGGTCGGATATTCGATAATGGCGAGTGCGCTGCCGGCGGCGGCCTTTGCGGAGGCAATCAGCGGTGGCGCGTAGCGCGCGGTATCGGGATTGTAGATGATTCCGACATGGCTCAGTTCGGGAGCGATCTCGCGGAGCAATTGTATCCACTTGCCGCCGATTGAGAGCTCCCAGACCATGAAGCCGGTGACATTGCCGCCTGGGTGCGCAAGGCTCTCGGCTAAGCCAAAGCTGACCGGATCGGCGACTTGCGTGAAGACGATCGGGATGGTGCGCGTTTTTTGATGAAGGGCCTGCACCGCGGGTAACCCGAGCGCGTAGATCAGCTCTGGCGCGAGCGCCACAAGCTCGGTTGCGGACGCATTGATTTTGGCAAAATCACCGCCGAACCGGTAGTCCACACGGATATTGTTACCCTCGATCCAACCTACCTCCCGAAGCGCCGCGTCGAACTGCTTGAGGGTCTCGGCCGCGACTGGGTCTTGCGCATCCGACGCTGTTCCGAGAAGCATGCCAATGTGCCGCATTCGGCTGGATCGTTGCGCGCGGGCGCCGAGTGGCGAGATGACGGAAGCGCCGGCCAGCAGCCTGATGAAATCTCGTCGTCTCACGGCCGTCACTCCTTTGAGGAAGCCAACAGGGCTGCGACGCGCCATGACGTTCAGGCGAAATACTGTCCGCCATTGGCGGTCAGTGTCGCGCCGGTGATCAGCCCGGCATCGTCGGAAGCAAGAAACACGACGCAGCGCGCGACTTCCTCCGGCTCGCCGAGCCGGCCGATTGGAATTTGCGGCAGCACGTTTTTCTGCAGCACTTCCTGCGACATCGCCTTGACCATGTCGGTGGCGATGTAACCGGGGCAAACCGCATTGACGGTGATGCCGGCGCGCGCGCCCTCCTGCGCCAGCGCCTTGGTAAAGCCGATCTCGCCGGCCTTGGAGGCAGAATAGTTCACCTGGCCTACCTGACCCTTCTGGCCGTTGATGGACGAGATATTGATGATGCGGCCGAATTTGCGCGTCCGCATGCCCTCGATCACCTGTCTACTCATATTGAACAGCGAGCCGAGATTGGTGTCGATGACGACCGTCCATTGTTCCGGCTTCATGCGGTGAAGCTGGGCGTCACGGGTGATGCCGGCATTGTTGACCAGCACATCGACCGGTCCAAGCTCTGTCTCGACCTGCTTCACGCCCGCGGCGCAGGCGTCGAACGAAGCGACATCCCATTTGTAGATGTTGATCCCGGTCTCCCCCTTGAATTTCTGCGCCGCTTCGTCGTTGCCGCCGTAGTTCGCCGCAACCGTGTATCCGGCCACATGAAGCGCTTTGCAAATCGCCGCGCCGATACCGCGCGTCCCCCCCGTAACCAACGCAACGCGGGGCATGGTGTCCTCCCTGATCATTTCTCCCTCTCCCCGCTGGCGGGGAGAAGGTCGGGGTTGAGGGGATACTGCGGTTCGCTCAGAATTGCGGAAGCGCCACCTCACCCGCTCGCTTTGCTCGCGGCCTCTTCCCACACGTGGGGAGAGGTAATTTTATCTCTCCACACACATTGCAATGCCCATGCCGCCGCCGATGCAGAGCGTGGCGAGGCCCTTCTTGGCGTTGCGCTTTTGCATCTCATGAAGCAGCGTCACCAAGACGCGCGCGCCGGAGGCGCCGATCGGATGACCAAGGGCGATCGCGCCGCCGTTGACGTTGACCTTTTTGGTGTCCCAGCCGAGGTCCTTGTTGACCGCGCAGGCCTGCGCGGCAAAAGCCTCGTTGGCCTCGATGAGGTCGAGATCGCCGACGCTCCAGCCGGCCTTCTTGAGCGCGGCCCGCGATGCCGGGATCGGGCCGGTGCCCATGATCTTCGGATCGACGCCGGCATGCGCCCACGACACGATGCGCGCCAGCGGCGTCTTGCCGAGCTTGGCAGCCTCGCTCGCCTTCATCAGCACCACGGCGGCGGCGCCATCGTTGATGCCCGAGGCATTGCCCGCGGTGACCGTGCCCTCCTTGTCGAAAGCCGGCCGCAGCTTGGCGATCGCTTCCAGCGTGGTGCCGTGCTTGGGATATTCATCGGTATCGACTACGATGTCGCCCTTGCGGCTTTTGACGGTGACGGGCGTGATCTCATCCTTGAACTTTCCCGCCTTCTGCGCCGCTTCCGCCTTGTTCTGCGAGGCGACGGCGAATTCATCCTGCTGCTGGCGTGTGATCTGCCACTGTCGGGCGACATTTTCGGCGGTGTTGCCCATGTGATAGCCGTTGAAGGCATCCCATAGACCGTCCTTGATCATGGTGTCGATCATGTCGAAGTTGCCCATCTTCACGCCGCTACGCAGATGTGCGCAGTGTGGCGCGACGCTCATGGACTCCTGGCCGCCGGCCACCACGATCTCGGAGTCGCCGTTGACAAGGGCCTGGTAACCGAGCGCGACCGAACGCAGCCCCGAGCCGCAGAGCTGGTTGACGCCCCAGGCCGGAATTTCGACCGGAATTCCAGCCGCGATCGACGCTTGGCGCGCCGGGTTCTGGCCCTGCCCCGCCGTGAGGATCTGTCCCATGATCACTTCCGACACGCGCGGCGCTTCGACGCCGGCGCGCTCCAGCGCCGACTTGATCGCCGTTTTGCCAAGCTCGTGAGCGGGCAATGAAGCGAAAACGCCATTGAAGGCGCCGACCGGTGTGCGCGTCGCACTGACAATGACGATATCGTCTTTCATGGCAAATCCTTCCGGGCTCGTTGGGGCTATCGCACGCGGCCGCCGCCGCACGTTCATTCACTATATGTCATAGGGACGTGTCGGCGCCTCGACAAGGTGACGGGTGCCGCATCGCTGACATGTGTCCCGTAGCGTGGAAAACAGGCCTTAAACCTGCCCTTTCGCCACGTTCACGAAAACGGTAGCCGCGCCCTGCGAAACCGCCTATTTTGGCGGCAACCCTGCACGGCTGTTCCCGCATGATGACTGAGACCGCGACTAAGACGGCAGAACCGGTCACGATCAAGAAGTACGCCAACCGGCGGCTCTACAACACCGGTACCAGCACCTACGTGACGCTTGAAGACCTCGCCGCAATGGTCAAGAAGGGCGAGGATTTCGTCGTCTATGACGCCAAGACCGGCGAGGACATCACCCGGTCGGTGCTGACCCAGATCATTTTCGAGCAGGAGAACAAGGAAGGCCAGAACCTTTTGCCGATCACTTTCCTGCGGCAGCTCATCCGGTTCTACGGCGACAGCATGCAAATGTTGGTGCCGCGCTATCTTGAAGTCTCCATCGAATCGCTGACGCGCGAACAGGAGAAGTTCCGCCAACAGATGGCGCAAGCGTTCGGCGTCGGCGCCTTCTCCTCGCTTGAGGAGCAAGTGCGGCGGAACATGGAAATGTTCGAGCGCGCGTTCGCCATGTTCGCGCCATTTGCGCGGCGCGAAGGCCAGGGCGGCGAGGCCGCGAAGGAGCCGGAAAAGTCGCCGTCAAAGTCGGGTGACATCGACAGCCTGAAGCGTCAGCTCGATGAGATGCAGAGGAAGGTCGACAAGCTCTCCGGCGGCGGCAACAGCTAAATGTGAGCTTTCAATAGGTTGTCCATTCGATCTCGACCGAGGACGTTGAGGTTGCTGAAGCTTCAGTGATTCGGAGGGACCGAATGGACAGTCACAAGAATGCTCGCCTGACCCCGAAAGGTCGAGAGGAAATGGTTTGCGCCGTGGTGGATAGCGGCTGGAGCAAGGCCGCTGTCGCTCGGCAGTTCAACACCTCAGCGAAAACAGGGCGCAGGCCCGCAATGGGCGCCTGAAGATTCTCTTCCTCAGCGGCTATGCGGTGTCCGCGGTGCTGGAATCGGCGGTCGGTAAGGCGCCGCTTTTGCGGAAGCCGTTTCGTCCCGCCGAGCTTGCGAGCGCCGTGCGCTCGGCCCTTGACGCCTAAGAACCGTCTGCCGGCGAATATCGGCCGAAGGCCGGTCGTCGTCGACGATCGCCGCGGCGCGCCCTGCCCTATATTGCCTGCGCGTGGGCGGCGAGCCATGGCCGCGCGGTCGCGGCGAGCCCGATCAGCGAACCTTGCAGATAATCGCAGCCCCAGCCCAGCAGTGTCTGCGCCGCCTGCTCGTCCTGCACCCATTCGGCGACGGTCGCCAATTTGAGCCGCTTGGCGAGGTCGACGAGCGTGCGCACGAAGGCGCGATCGTCCTCGGAGCGCATGATGTCATGCACGAACGCGCCGTCGATCTTGACGATATCGACACCGAGCTTGCGCAGGTTTCGGAACGACGTGTAGCCGGCGCCGAAATCGTCGATAGCGATGCGGCAGCCGAGGTCTTTGACGCGCGCCACGAAGCCGCGCGTTTCGTCGATATCGTGGATGGCGGCGCTTTCGGTGATTTCGACGATGAGGCGTCCGGCAACGCCCGGATGCGAACGCAGCAGCGATCCCAGTCCCGCCCACCAGTCGGGATCGGTGGTCGAGGCGGGAGAGACGTTGAGGCTCGCCTGCAGGGCAGGGGTCGCGATCAATTCGTCGACCACAAGCTCAAGCACGCGATGGTCGAGCAGGCGCACCAGACCGAGGCGCTCGGCGACTGGGACGATGTCGTTTGCGGCGATCAGGCTGCCGTCGGTGCGCCGGATGCGCATCAGGCACTCATAAAAGGCGGGCCGCCGATCGGCTGCTATCGCCACCGTCTCATAGGCCAGGAAGATGCGCCGTTCGTTCAGTGCCGCGACAATCTCGTCGGTGGCGTGCACGTTCTCGCGACGCAGGGCCTCGCGCTCGATATTCGGGCGATAGGCGAGGAATGAGCCGCGACGTCTGCTCTTGGCGGTATCGAGCGTCTCCTGCGCGCGCGCCAGCACTTCGGCAATGCTGCGGGCATGACGCGGCGCCGTGACGCCGCCGATGGTCACCGTCACCGCAATCAGCCCGGCGCTGGTCGGCACCATTTCATCGCGCACGCCCGCGAGCAGGCGCTCGGCGGCAATCGCCATGTCGTCCGACGTGCAATCGCGCAGCACGAGGCCGAATTTGTTGCCCGAAAAACGGCCCAACGTGTCTTTGCCGCGCATTCGGCCGCGCAGCCGCTTGGCGACAGCGCCGATCACCTGGTCGGCGATGTCGAAACCGTACGATTCATTGATGCGGCCGAGATTGTTGATGGCAACCAGCAGAAAGCCGCAGGACGAGCGCAAGCGCAGCGACTGGTCGATCGTGTCTTCGAGGACCTGGTTGAGGTGATGTCGATTCAGTTCTCCGGTAAGGCCGTCGCAGCGCGCCAGATAACTGAGCCGGCGCTCATGCTCGTAGCGCTCGTTGATAACGCAGACGAGGCCGTGGGCGCGCCCCGGCTTTCCGTCCGGGCCTGCAAACCAGCGGCCGGTGTCCTCGACCCAAAGCCTTGTCGCGGAGCCCGGCTCGGGGCGGATGCAATATTGGATCTGATAAGGAACACCGTTGCCCTCGTCGCGACGGCCGGATTGCATGACGACGTCGAAGCGCGCTTGCGCGTTTTCCGCTTCGAGAAACTGCGCATAGCCGCGGCCGGTCGAGATCGCAGCACTCTCGCTGATCAGCAGCACCTCGCCGACATTCGGCCCCCACATGAGGAGGTCGCTGTCGACACGCCACTCGTAAGGGACCTCGCCAACCGAAGCGAGAATGCCGGCCATGTCGAGTTTTGACGGCGGCTGAGCGGTTGGTTGTGTCGGGTCTGCCGCGGCGCGGCGGCGGGAGATCTCGACGGAGACGGAACCTTGTGGGCTGCTGCGGTTCACGGTCGCCTCTTTTTGGGATCATTGCAGGTCCGCGGCCGGCGACAGCAGACGGCGGTTTCTCCGCCAATCTATCGGCAGACTTTAAACATTTCGGTAAGTCGCGGCGCAAATCGAAGCCGGCGTTGGATCGATTGGCTCGCCGGCACGTTGATTGCGCCGGCTGGAGCAAAGGTCACTGAATGTCCCGTTCCGGGACAGGAGGCGTCAATGACCAATGCCGTCATTGCACTGGAGCATGATCCCGAAAAGTGGAAACCGGTTTTCGGAAAAGATCATGCTCAAATCGAAATACTAGTGCCGACCGATGGCCCGCAAACCGCTCCGCGAGCGGGCGGTCGGCCAAATGCCGACTTCATCGCGCATCTCATCGCAACGAGGGTGCAGGCGCCGCAAACCCGCGTGCGTCGCCGCGCCGAGCCGGAAGAGGCGGTCGCCGCCTATGGCTCAGTCGGCCATTGGCCGACTCCGCTCGGTCGTGCACTGTCCCGCTCGCTTTAGATGCTACGCATCGCGTTCCGTAGGCGCCCCCACCCCTAGTTCCTTTCCGCCACTCGCTTCGCTCGTGGGGGGAGGGGAAATGCGCTCGCGCGAAAGAATGGCGGGTCCAGGTCAAATCTTGTCGACGCCCTGGACCTCGACCTGACGCTGCGAGCCGCGGATGCCGATGATGAACCCGGCCAGCACATCGACCAGGGCAATGGTCATCAAGAGGAAGAACGTCGACGTTCCTGCTCGTTGCACCAGGAGAAATTCAACCAACATCGCGATGAACAGCGCCATGGCCAGAAGGTGATCCACGATCGTGCGCATCCCCATCCGCGTCGATTTGATGATTTCGATCCAGAGCAGGAATATCGAAAAGGCAAGCAGCAGGTCCTCCCACGTCAGCACCCAATCTTGCCCCGACATCATGTGGACGGTCGTGACGGTGGAGGTCCAACTCACGCCGGGCGTCAGGAAGACGATCATATTGTAGATGGCGAAAGGGATGAGAAGGAGCGGAAAGCCGAGCACGGACATGGCGCGCGTCTCTTAAGCGAAACCTGTCCGCGGCAGTGTAGCCGTACCTTCCGTCGATCTCCAGGCGCCCCGGCGCAGCGCGAATGCTCTAGGCGCTCGCCTTTTTGGTCAGAACTTGGCGGCCGCGATACATGCCGGTCTTCACGTCGATGTGGTGTGGCCGGCGCAATTCGCCGGAGTCCTTGTCTTCGACATAGGTCGGCGCCTTGAGCGCATCGGCCGAACGGCGCATGCCACGTCTCGATGGCGATACTTTTCTCTTGGGGACGGCCATGGCATCGCTCTCCTGTCGCAGGTCGAGTTCGCGTGGAATTTGGCCTTATAGAAGAACGCCGGCGATCACGCTAGTGCGAAGTCTGATCGAGCCGCCATTCATCGCTCATTCCCGCGCAAGCGGGAATCCAGGTGAAATGAGCAGACCTCGCGATAACCGACCCTGGGTCCCCGCTTTGCGGATGGTCGCAACAGATTCAAAC
Source organism: Xanthobacteraceae bacterium (assembly GCA_030037645.1). Classification (GTDB taxonomy): domain Bacteria; phylum Pseudomonadota; class Alphaproteobacteria; order Rhizobiales; family Xanthobacteraceae; genus BOG-931. The sequence continues at coordinate 16,837 of JASHQI010000249.1, read as the reverse complement.
TGAACGGCACTTGCGCTAGTGGGGATAAACGCAGGCGTCGAGCGAGGGGTGCGCGGCCGCGCGCCGCTCGTAAATGGCGGCGAGCTGGCGCACCAGGATGCTTGGCTCACGCGCGCTGCGCTCGACCGGATTCGGCAAAATGGCGGCAAGCTCGGCCGCCTCCGTGGTGCTGAGGTTGCGCGCCGGCTTGCCGTAGGCAAAGCGCGCGGCAGCCTCGGCCCCGAACTCGCCGGTCGGCCCCCATTGGGCGATATTCAAATAGATTTCCAGCACGCGCCGCTTCGGCAGCACCAGGTTAAGCCACAAGGCGAGCGGGAACTCGAGCGCCTTGCGCACATAGCTGCGTCCTTGCCACAGGAACAGGTTCCTGGCGACCTGCTGGGTGATGGTCGAGGCGCCTCGCGCCTCGCCGATGTCCTCGTCCGATTGCTCCAGCGCCTCGCGTATTGCGCCAAGGTCGATGCCGCGATTGTGGCAGAAGCTGCCGTCCTCGGCGACGATCACGGCCAGCGACAGCGCCGGCGCGATGCGGCGCAGCGGGACGACGATGCGATGGACGCGTGCGCCGGTCGCCCAGCGCCACAGCATCAGCGTCGAGACCGGTTCGACGACACGGTAAAATGGCGCGATCGCATAGGGCGCGAGAACCAAAATCACGACGACGGTTGCCAGGAAAGTCACGATGCGTCGCAAGTGCCGCCGCTTTCTCGCCAAGGATGGAATTGCGAGCGCATTCTAACTTGCCTTGTGGCAAAAGGCCCCACGTCATTGCGAGGAGCGGGGTGGCGAAGTGATGCGGCACGGGGTGTCGGCGCTGGATTGCTGTGCTCCGCTCGCGATGACCAGTTAAACTTTGACCGGAGTAAGCCCGCTGGCGCGGTCCGTCCGCCGCTGCTAGACATAATCAAAATAGGGGAGGCCGACTTGTCGCAAGACGCCGTTGTTTCGTCGAAGGACGCCCCCGCCACCAAGGAATTGGCGGAAAAATTCCGCGTCGAGAAGGATTCGCCGTATCTGCGGCTGGTGCGCAACGACGGCCTCGACATCATCAGCGCGCATTACGTGCAAAATCTGCGCACCGTCGAGCTCAAGCCATGGCCGCGCCGCGCCGCCAAGGGCGTCTATATCAATCACGAAGCGTCGCGTTTTTCTAATGACTGCTATGTCTGCGAGATCGCTCCGGGCAAGAAGCTCGATCCGGCGCACCATCTCTTTGAAGAGATGCTCCTGATCCTCAATGGCCGCGGCTCGACCACGGTCTGGAACAATTCCGGCAGTCGCATCACCTTCGAATGGAAGGCCGGCTCGATCTTCGCCATTCCGCTGAACTGCTGGTATCAGCACTTCAACGGTTCGGGCCAGGAGCCGGTGCGTTTCGTGGCGGTGACGAATGCGCCCACCGTCATCAATCGCTATGACGATCTCGACTTCATCTTCAACTGCCCCTACGACTTCAAAAATCGATTTTCCGGCGAGCCGGATTATTTTTCTTCGAAGGGCGAGCAGGAGGGTTTCCTGCTGCGCACGAATTTCGTGCCCGACGCCGTCAACCTGCCGCTGATCAGCGCCAAGGAACGCGGCGCCGGCGGCGGCCATATCCGTTTCAACATGGCGCGCGGCACGATCGCGAGCCACATCTCGCAATTTCCGATCGGCACCTACAAGAAGGCGCATGCCCACGGCCCCGGTGCACACGTCATCATCCTGTCAGGCGAGGGCTATTCGCTGATGTGGCCCGAGGGCGAGGAGCCGCAGCGCTTCGAATGGCAGGTCGGCACATTAGTCGTGCCGCCCAATATGTGGTTCCACCAGCATTTCAATTCCGGGCCGACGCCGGCGCGATACCTCGCCTTCAAGCATTATTCGCCGCGCAACGTTCAGGGCGTTCCGGTGTCGTGGATCAGCCGCCGGCTTGGCGGCACCCAGATCGACTATGCCGACGAGCATCCGAAGGTGCGCCAATTGTTCGCCGAGGCGCTGGCGCGGCACAGCCTGGCGTCGCGCATGGACGACGTCTACGCCGCGGAAGTGCTGCCGCCCAAGGCGGCGTGACCGGCAAGATGCCGATGTCCGGGCACGCCTTTCATCTGAGAGCGAAGAGAGCCGGAGCGGGGCGTGCCGACGCAACGGGGTCGGTGACGTTGACGTCCAATACCGTTCAGACGGGCAAATCGGGGTCTAGTCGATGTTGCGAACACTCATAGTCATCCTTTGCCTCGCCGCCGCGGCGCCGGTCGGCGCGCAAACGATCGCCGACATCGCCAGCTATAATGGCCCGGACCGCACGCAGCGCCTGATCGATGGCGCCAAGAAAGAGGGCACGCTGACGCTTTATTCCTCGGCGGTGATCTCCGACACCAACGCCATCATCAACGCTTTCCAGAACAAATACGGCGTCAAGGTCGAACTCTGGCGCGGCAGTTCGGACGACATTCTGCGCCGCGCCGTCACCGAGGCGCGCGGCGGCCGCTACGATGCCGATGTGGCGGAGACCGCGGGAGATGCGATGGAAGGATTGCAGCGCGAACGCCTGCTGGCCGAGGTTTCGTCGCCGGTATTTGCCGATCTGATGCCGCAGGCGGTGGTGCCGCATCGCGGTTGGATTGCGGACCGGCTCAGCGTCTTCACCGCGGCGTACAACAGCACGCTGATCAAGCCGGCCGACGTGCCGAAGACGTACGACGCGCTGACCGATCCGAAGTGGAAAGGAAAGCTCGGCGTCAGCAACGAGGCCGACGACAGTTCCTGGCTGATGTCGGTCGCCGATGCCATGGGCGAAGACAAGGCCTTGGCGTTGTTCCGCAAGATCGTGGCGACCAATGGCATGTCGGTGCGCAGGGGCCACACGCTCCTGTCGAACCTCGTCGTCGCGGGAGAGGTGCCGCTGGCGCTGACCGTCTATGGCTATCGCATCACCGAACTGAAAAAGGGCGGGGCGCCGATCGACGGCGTCGTCATTCCGCCAGCCTTTGCGCTGCCGACCGGCGTCGCCGTCTTGGCCAAGTCGCCGCATCCCTACGCCGCGCTGTTGTTGCTGGACTTCTATCTGACCGACGGCCAACGCATCCTCGCCCAACGCGGCAACGTACCGACCAATCGCACCGTCGCCGAACCTCCGTCCGGCGTGAGCCTGATCGATGTCGGCAAGTTCCTCGACCAGGAGGACAAGTGGACGACGTTGTTCAAGCAAACGTTTCTCAAAGAGTGAGCGGCGATCGCATGCCGCCGATTTGGCGGCGAAGCCTGGGTGGCGCTGCCGCCGCCGTTTTGATAGCGCCGCCTGCACCATGACGCGATCGATGCTGGCTGCTCGATAAAGCGATTGACAACGCTGTCGGCGTGACGACAGGATTTTGGTGGCAATGCCTTCTAGAGCCTTTTTAGTTTTGATGGAATCAAAACCGGGCCCTAGCATTTTGATCGAGCATGATCTTTTCCGAAAACCGGGTTACACTTTTCGGGATCATGCTCTAACGTCCGGCTTGGCCGGCGAAAAGGATTCGACACCATGACCGACGCGAGCACCGATTTTGACTTGCAGGACAGCGACATTTTCGCAGTCGAGGTCGCCGACGAGGTTTTGGAAGCCGCGGCATGCACGCCGAGCGAGGTGGCCGGGGCGTTCACGATCGCGATGTGCACCGGCAACCTCGAGTGCCCGTTTTGATTCGGCTGTTTCTGCCGCGTGCCGGAAGAGCAAGGCGCGGTTGGACGCGGTTCTGATTGCCAGACAGCCCGGTCCGGGCATGGGCGCATGAAGGCGCGACCGGGTGAGCGGAGTGTTACGCCGCCTCGGCGCGGGGTAGGGCGGGCTTGCCGGCAATGAGATCGGCGCCCTTTTCCGCCATCATCAGCACGCAGGCGTTGATGTGGGCGGACACCAAGTCCGGCATGGCCGAAGCGTCGCAGACGCGTAGGCCGGCAATGCCCCGTACCTTGAGATCGAACTCGAGCACGCCGCCCCGTCCCATCGCGCAAGTGCCGGCGGGATGATGGGCGGTGATCGCGGTCTTCTTGAGCCAGGCGTCGATCTCGTCGTCGGTCTTTACCTTCAGGCCGGGACCGATTTCCTCGCCGCGGAATGGATCGAGCGACTTGTGGAAGGCGAGCTCGCGTGCACGCCTGAAGCCTTCGCGCAGCGTCGGCAGATCGTTCGGCGACGTGAAGAAGCGATAGACGATGCGCGGCGGTTTTTGCGGCTCGGTGCTGGCCAGCAGCAGTTCGCCGCGGCTATCCGGATGCAACAGCGTCGGACGGATGCCGAAGCCGTCGAGATAGGCCGCGCGAAGCAACGGGAACCACAGATGCGGGGCATGCGAGGTTCCCCGAAACATGAACTCGATGTCGGGGACCTCAAGCTCGGGTCGCGTCTTGATGAAGGCGTGCAGCCCGCCCGGCACCACGGTGCCCGGACCGGTGCCGAACAAATACGCGCGCACCATGCTCATCGCCATGCGGTCAAACCGCATCTCGCGGTGAAACGTCCCCGGCTGCGGCCTGGTGTAAGTCATGTAGGAGCCGAGATGATCCTGCAGATTGCGGCCCACCGGCAGGTCGGCGACCACCCTGATGCCGAAGCTGCGCAGATGTTCGGCCGGCCCAATGCCTGACAGCATGAGAAGCTGCGGCGTGTTGAAGGTGCCGGCCGAAAGAATGACCTCGCGTGCCGCGCTCGCGCGCACCGTGGCGCCATCGCAGACATATTCGACGCCGGTCGCGCGCGTGCCTTCGAGCATCACCCGCGTGGCGTGCGCATTCACCGCTACGGTCAGGTTCTTGCGCCCGCGCGCGGGTTTGAGAAAAGCGTTGGCGGACGAGGCGCGCCGGCCGCCGCGAATGGTGTACTGGCTGCGGCCGAAACCTTCCTGCTGCTTGCCGTTGTAGTCCGCCGTGAGCGGATAGCCGCACGCCTGGGCGGCTGCGAGCCAAGCCTCGTAGAGCGGGTCCTGGGTTTTTGCGAATTCGGTGCCGAGCGGTCCTTTGCCGCCGCGCCATCGGTTGGCGCCGTCTTGCCAGGTTTCGCAGCGTTGGAAATAGGGTACCACGTCGACATAGGACCAGCCGCGCGCGCCCTTCTGTGCCCAGCGATCATAGTCGCCGCGGTTGCCGCGCGTATAGGCCATGACGTTGATCGAGGACGAGCCGCCCAAAACCTTGCCGCGCATCGCCTCGATGCGCCGATTGTTGAGGTTCGGCTCGGGATCGGTCTCGTAGCCCCAGTCGAACATGCCGTAGTCATGCATCCTGCCCATGCCGAGCGGGATGTGAATATAGGGATGCCAGTCGCGGCCGCCGGCTTCGACGAGCAGTATCTTCGCGCCCGGGTCTTCGCTCAGCCGATTGGCCAAGACGCAGCCGGCCGAGCCGGCCCCGACGATAATGTAGTCGTATCCATTGGCTGCCATTTCATTCCCCGTGCGCCGGCGCCCGGTCGCGGCTCAATCTCGCGCGTAGCCGATGAGCGGCTTCTTCTTGCGGCCGAGCAAGACCAGGATCATCGCAACGACCCCGAGCACCACCCAAGACGGCAGATCGAAAATTTCCTGCATGTACGGATCCCATGCCCACATGGCCTTTTGTTTTAGCCAATTTTGCACCAGGGTCAGGCTATTTTGATCGATGATGGCCCAGACTTGGCTGAAATTCATGTATATGAATTGCTGGTTGGCAATGGCCTTGGTGCCGTCATAGACAAACAGGACGAAGGCGCAGGCAAGCAACAGCAGACCGATGAAGCGAAGCAAGAATCGAATCATGGCTGTGCCGGCCGGCCCCGGATAATCAATTCATGCGCAGGCAATACTCTGCTCGGCCTGCTTGTTCAATGCGTCTCGCGTGCGGTCATTTTCGTCAAGATGCGCGGCGCGAGCGCGGACTTGAGCAGCAGGCGCCAGTATCGCTAAGGTTCCATCGGCAGAGTAAGTTGTCTAGAGCATGACCCCAAGAAAGTCGGTTCCGGGCTTCGTCAGACATGGATATCGGCTTTGCAAATGATCATGCCTCAGTAACAAGCCAGGGCAGGATGACGCTTCGAAGACAAGTCGTCCGGCCCTGACTTCGTCAGCAGGGAATTCAAATGGCACCCAAGAATGGCGGCCGGTCGAGCCGGCCGACCTTTACCGACCAGGAGGCCCTGCTGTTTCACAGCCAAGGCCGGCCTGGAAAACTCGAAGTCGTCGCCACCAAGCCGATGGCGACGCAGCGCGACCTGTCGCTCGCCTATTCGCCAGGGGTTGCCGTTCCGGTGCTGGCCATCGCCAACGACGAGGCCCATGCCTTCGACTATACGACGAAGGGCAATTTCGTCGCAGTGATCACTAACGGCACCGCCATTTTAGGCCTCGGCAATCGCGGCGCGTTGGCGGCGAAGCCGGTGATGGAAGGCAAATCGGTTCTGTTCAAACGTTTCGCCGATGTCGACTCCATCGACCTTGAAGTCTCCACCGAGGACCCGGATGAGTTTGTCAACTGCGTGAAGCTGCTCGGCAAGAGTTGGGGCGGCATCAATCTTGAAGACATCAAGGCGCCGGAATGCTTCATCATCGAGCAGAGGCTGCGCGAACTGCTCGACATCCCGGTGTTCCACGACGATCAGCACGGCACCGCGATCATTGCCGCTGCCGGTCTGATCAACGCGCTCGCGCTCACCGGCCGCGAGATCCAGAGCACAAAGCTTGTCTGCAATGGCGCCGGCGCCGCCGGCATCGCCTGCCTCGAACTGCTTCGAGCGATCGGGTTTCGGCCGGAAAATCTTATTCTGTGCGACACCAAGGGCGTCATCTATGAGGGCCGCAAGGATGGAATGAACCAGTGGAAATCGGCCTTTGCGGTCAAAACCAAGGCGCGCACGCTCGCCGAGGCGTTGGCCGGCGCCGATGTATTCTTCGGCCTATCCGTCAAGGGCGCGATGACGCAAGCCATGGTGAAGTCCATGGCGGACAAGCCGATCATCTTCGCCATGGCCAACCCCGATCCTGAAATCACGGTCGAGGACGTCGCCGCGGTGCGCAGCGACGCCATCATGGCCACCGGACGTTCCGACTATCCCAACCAGATCAACAATGTCCTCGGCTTTCCCTATATTTTCCGCGGCGCGTTGGACGTGCGCGCGCGCGCCATCAATATGGAGATGAAGATCGCAGCCGCTCGGGCGCTGGCGGCGTTGGCCCGTGAGGACGTTCCCGACGAGGTCGCCGTGGCTTATGGAGCGCGGCCGAAATACGGTCCCGATTACATCATTCCCGTGCCGTTCGATCCGCGGCTGATCTCCGATATTCCGCCCGCGGTGGCCAAGGCGGCGATGGACTCCCAAGTCGCGCGGCGTCCGATCGCCGATATGGACAGTTATCGCCAGCAATTGCGCAGCCGGCGCGATCCGATCGCGGGTGTGCTCACCGGCGTCTATGAGCGGTTGCGCCGGCGACCGCGGCGCGTCGTGTTCGCCGAAGGCGAAGAGGAGCAGGTGATCCGCGCTGCGGCGACGTTCGTGCACCAGGGGCTCGGCACGGCGCTTCTGGTCGGTCGCGAAGCGCCGGTGCGCGAGACGGCAAAGGCGCTCGGCGTCGAGCTCGGCGGCGGCATCGAGATCATCAACGCCGCGCTGTCGTCGCGCAATGCCGCTTATGCGGCTTATCTGTACGAACGCCTGCAGCGGCAGGGTTTCTTGCAGCGCGACTGCCAGCGCCTGGTCAACCAGGACCGCAACCATTTTGCCTCCTGCATGGTGGCGCTCGGCGATGCCGATGCCATGGTCACCGGTGTCACCCGCAATTTCTCCGTGGCGCTCCAGGACGTGCGGCGTTGCATCGACCCGAAGCCGGGCCACCGCGTGATGGGCATCTCGCTGGTGTTGGCGCGCGGCCACACCGTGCTGGTCGCCGACACCGCGGTGACGGAGACGCCCGATGCCAATGACCTCGCCGAGATCGCGATCGAGGCGGCGCGGGTGGCGCGCTCGCTCGGCTACGATCCGCGCCTGGCGCTGCTCGCCTTCTCGACGTTCGGCCACCCGGCGGGCGAACGCTCGGAGCGGGTGCAGGAAGCGGTGCGGCTGCTCGATGGACGGCATGTCGATTTTGAATATGACGGCGACATGGCGGCCGACGTGGCGCTCAACATGGAGTTGCGCGAAGCTTATCCATTCTGCCGGCTGTCGGGGCCTGCCAACGTGTTGATCATGCCGGCCTTCCACTCGGCCTCGATCTCGACCAAGCTGTTGATGGAACTCGGCGGTGCGAACGTGATCGGCCCGATGCTGGTCGGCCTCGATCGCTCGGTGCAGATCGTGCCGCTGTCGGCAAACGATGCCCAGCTCGTCAACATGGCGGCGCTCGCCGCCTTCAACGTCAGCGGCTGAGCCGATGATGGGAATTGCAGCGCCTCATCCGCTCGTCCCCGCGAGGGGTTCCCATCGCGCCAGCGCGATGGGGTGCCCGGTAAGCGAAGACCCGGCAAGCGTATGCTTCGGAACATCGTGCTGGATTCCCGCTTAGGCGGGAATGAGCGGATTGGATTCCAGCATGCAGACGCGCAAGCTCGGAGCGACCGGACCGGAGGTTTCTCTTGTCGGCCTCGGCACCAATAATTTCGGCGGTCTGATCGATCTCGATGCTTCGCGCCTGGTGCTGGACAAAGCGCTCGACCTCGGCATCACGCTGATCGACACCGCCGATGTCTACGGCAACAAAGGCGGCTCCGAGGAGATTTTGGGAAAGCTTCTCGGCCCGCGGCGCAAGGACGTCGTGCTGGCGACCAAATTCGGCCTGCCGATGGACCAATCCGGAAAACGGCAAGGCGCGACGCGGCGCTACATCGTGCAGGCGGTCGAAGCGAGCCTGAAGCGGCTCAACACCGACTGGATCGACCTCTATCAAATGCACCGGCCCGACGCCGCCACGCCGATCGAAGAGACCTTGCGCGCGCTCGATGACCTCAAGCAGGCCGGCAAGGTCCGTGCGATCGGCTGCTCCAACCTGTCGGCAGTGCAGCTCGAAGACGCGCTCGCGGTGGCGCAACGACTTGGCCTGATGTCGTTCACCTGCTGCCAGGACGAGTACAGCCTGCTCGCGCGAAAGCTGGAAAAAGGTCTTTTGCCCGCCATGAGCGAGCACGGCCTCGGCCTGCTGCCGTACTTTCCGCTCGCCAGCGGGCTGCTGACCGGTAAATACAAGAGCGGCGCGCCGTTGCCGGCCGGCTCGCGGCTCGCCAATAGCCCGCGCCATGCCAACCGCCTGCTCAACGCGCGCAATTTGCAAACCGTCAACCTGCTCGACGATTTTGCCACGAAGCGCGGGCACAAACTGCTCGAACTGGCGATGAGCTGGCTGGCGAGCCGGCCGTGCATGGCCAGCATCATCGCCGGCGCCACCAGGCCGCAGCAGGTCGAGCAGAACGTCGCCGCCGTCGGCTGGACGCTGTCCCCGGCCGATTTGGTCGAGATCGACCGCCTCACGCTTTAACCGTTTACGACGAAATCGCCGCAGCCGATTCACTGGACCGAAACCTCTCTGATCTAGCTTGATTTGCCGTCGCCCTTGCGCCTCGTTCGCATCCTTCGAGGCCTCGCTCCGGTCGCACCTCGGATGACGGATCGCGCCGTGATTCCAGATTTCGCTCTTGAAATACGAGGGCTCGTCAAGCGCTTCGAACGGCCCGCAGTCGACGGCCTGGACCTCAACGTCCGCGCCGGTGAGTTCTATGCCCTGGTCGGTCCCAACGGCGCCGGCAAGACGACGACGCTGCGCATCATCGCCGGCCTTGTCCGGCCCGATGCCGGCACGATCCACGTCGCCGGCCATGATGTGCTGGCTAGGCCTGAGGCGGCAAAGCGGGTCATGGCGTGGATTTCCGACGAGCCGATGATCTACGACAAGCTGACGCCTCGCGAATATCTCGAATTTGTCGCCGGCTTGTGGGATGTCGCGCCGGCCGTGGCCGCGGCGCGCGCGGCGGCGCTCCTGGATTGGCTCGACCTCGAGCCGCACGCCGACGAACGTTGCGAGGGTTTCTCCAAGGGCATGCGCCAGAAGGTGGCGCTCGCCGGCGCGCTGGTGCACGAACCGCGCGTCATCATTCTCGACGAGCCGCTGACCGGCCTCGATGCCGGGTCCGCGCGCCAGGTGAAAACGGTACTGCGCGATCGCGTACGCGCCGGCGGCACCGTGATCATGACAACGCACATTCTCGAAGTTGCCGAACGCATGGCGGATCGCATCGGCATCATTGCGCGCGGCAAGCTCATCGCCGAGGGTACGCTGGAGGACTTGCGTCGTCAGGCCGTCAGCAAAGTCAATGCGAACGCAAACGGCGATGCGAGCCTGGAGGACACGTTCCTCGCGCTCACCGCAGAGCAAGCCGCAGCGGCATGAGCGCCGAGCCCGGTACCGCCGTCTGGTTCGCCCGGCACGAGGCGCGGCTCGCCGGGCGCGACTGGCTCGCCATGATGACCGCCGGCAGGCCGGAGCGATTGCGTCGTGCCGCTATTGCCATCGCCGTCTTTGTGATTTTCATGCACATCGTCGCCTATTGGATGGTCGGCCGCTACGCCAATGCCGCGCCCGATCAAGAGACGCTGGTGATGATCACGGGCAGCGCGTTGCTGTCCTGGCTGTTGATGATTTCGCAGGCGATGGAATCGACGACGCGCGCGTTCTACGCGCGCTCCGATCTCGATCTCATCCTCGCCTCGCCGGTGCAGACAAGCAAGCTCTTCGCCGTGCGCATTGCCACCGTCGCGCTGGCGTCGACCATGATGGCGCTGCCGCTGGCGGCGCCATTCATCAATGTGCTCGTTGTGCTTGGCGGCCCGCGCTGGCTCGGCGCCTACGGACTGATCGTCGCCATGGGCGCGGCGGCGACCGCGCTCGCGGTCGGCCTCACCGTGGCGCTGTTCCGCGTGGTCGGCGCCAAACGCACGCGCTTTGTGGCCCAGGTTGTTGCCGCGGTGATCGGCGCCGCGTTCGTCATCGGCCTGCAGGTGGCGGCGATCCTGTCCTACGGGACGATCTCACGGCTTGCGGTCTTGCAATCCGACACGGTGCTCGCGCACGCACCCGGAACGGGCAGCATGATGTGGTGGCCGGCGCGCGCCGCGCTTGGCGATCCCGTCGCACTTGTCATCGTGCTCGCGGCAAGCCTTGTGCTCCTCGCCGCAGCCATCGCGATTGTTGCACCACGCTTTGGCGAATATGCCGTGGCGGCCGGCGGCGTCGGCTACGGCGCCGTCGCCCGTGCGAGGCGGCAGGCGGCTTTCCGGCCGACTTCGCCTCGCCGCGCACTGCGGCGCAAGGAATGGATGCTGCTGCTGCGCGATCCGTGGCTGATGTCCCAGACGCTGATGCAGATGCTTTATCTGGTGCCGCCCGCCGTTCTCCTGTGGCGCAACTTCGGCACCGGCAATGCCGCGCTCCAGCTCCTGGTGCCGGTGCTGGTCATGGCAGCCGGGCAGCTTGGCGGCGGGCTCGCCTGGCTCGCGATCTCGGGCGAGGATGCACCGGACCTCGTCGCCACCGCGCCGATTCCGGCCCGCTTCATTCTCGTTGCGAAGATCGAAGCGGTGCTGGGCAGCATCGCCGTTGTTTTCGCGCCGCTCATCGTCGCGCTCGCCTTCGCTTCGCCCTGGCATGCGCTGGTCACCGGTTGCGGCATCGTCATCGCCGCCTTGGCGGCGACCGCGATCCAGCTCTGGTTCCGCAGCCAAGCCAAGCGCAGCCAGTTTCGCCGGCGGCAAGTCTCCTCGCGGCTCGCCACCTTCGCGGAAGCCTTTTCGTCGATCGGCTGGGCGGCCACGGCTGCGGTTGCCGCCGCCGCCATCCCGCTCGCGATCGCGCCGGCCTTGCTGGCACTCCTGGTTCTGGCAGGCGCCTGGTTCATGAGCCCGCGCCTGCGCAACGCCTGATCGATCAACGACAGCGTCATCCGGTCGCGACAGCCTCGACGCGGCGGAGCCTGATATGATTAAACTTCGCTCCGAAGCCGCCCGCGTGCCGCGGGCGATTTTGGCCTGCAGAGCCGCTTATGAAAAAATCGCCGAAATGGGCGTGGCCGAACGGCAAGCGCATCGCCGTCGTCTTCAACGTGTGCCTGGAAGCGTGGTCGGACGGCAAGGCGCCGGGTATCAGCCCGATGGGCAATCCGCTGCCCGCCGGTGTACTCGACACCATGGCGATCTCCTGGGCCGCTTACGGCGTCGAGGTCGGCATCCATCGGCTCATGGACGCCTTCGCCCGTCACGGCACCAAGGCGAGCGTCATGACCAATGCGATCATCGCCGAGCGCTCACCCGAAACCGTCAAGGCGATCGCCGATCGCGGCCACGAGGTGCTGTCGCATTCCTACGCCATGGACGTGATACCCGCATTGCTCTCCGACGAGGAGGAGCGCGCCAACATCGGGCGCTGCACGACGCTGCTCGAAAACGCATCGGGTCGAAAAGTCGTCGGCTGGCTGTCGCCGCGCGGCACCTCGAAGCCTTCGACGCCCAGGCTCCTCGCCGAATCCGGTTACCGCTGGTATGGCGATGTGTTCGCCGCGGACCTGCCCTACGTCGAAAGTCACGGCAACAAGAAGATTGTCGCGATTCCCTTGTCCTACGACGTCAACGACATGCCGTCGATGAAGTACGGCCATCCACCGAGGATGATGCTTGAGTCATTCGCTGAGGTGATTGACATTGCGCGTGGCGGGAATGAGCTTCGCATCATCGATGTGACCGGTCACGCCCATATCTTCGGCCGCCACCGTGGCGCTCATTTCTATGAGAGGATCGTCGCGCAGGCGATGTCGGCGCCCGATATTTGGGTCGGCACGCGCGCCGAGGTTGCTGACCATGTGCTGAGCATGGCGACGGCGTGAGTTTTTTGCAGGGAAGCATCGTGCTATTGAAGATAACTGTTGATCAAATAGGCGTCGTAACATGATTCCATTCGAAATGGTCGAGCCGAAGTCGCTCAAGGAAGCGTTGGCGTTGCTCGATCCGCAAGAGTCGACGGTCCGCGCCGTCGCCGGCGGCACCGCGCTGATGCTGATGATGAAGGCGGGCGTGTTTACGCCGACGCGGTTGGTTTGTCTGCATGGCATCGAGTCCGAATACGCGCGCATCACGGTCAGCGCCGGTGAATTGCGCATCGGCGCCATGGCAACACTAAGCGAATTGGAACGAGACGCGAACGTCGCTGCGCGACTGCCCGTCCTCAAACGGGCGATGCGCACGCTGTCGAACGTGCGCGTGCGCAATGTGGCGCGGGTCGGCGGCGCGCTGGCGCACGGCGATCCGCACTTGGATTTGCCGCCGGTGCTCGCCGCGCTCGGCGCGCGCGTTTCGATCAGCGGCGCGGGCGGCGACCGCGAATTGCCGCTCGAACAGCTTTATTCCGGCTATTACGAAACCGTGCTGGCCAAGGACGAACTCATCACTGCGGTGAAGATTCCGGCGCAAGCCGCGCGCAAGGCCGCTTACATGAAAGTCACGGCGCGTTCGGCGGACGATTGGCCGGCGCTTGGCGTGGCGGTGTCGTTCGCATTCGCGGACGGCGCGATCCGCGATCCGATCGTCGTTGTCAGCGCGGCGACGGAGAAAGTCACGCGCATGGCGGCGGCCGAGAAGGTGCTGCATGGCGCTGCGCCCGACGACGCTACGCTGGCGCGCGCCGGCGACGCCGCAGCGGCGGCGGCCGCGATTCTTACCGACGCGCATGGCTCGGCCGCCTACAAGAGAGAATTGCTGCGCGTCTATCTGCGGCGCGCCGTCCGCGAGGCATTGGGCGACGGCGCGCGCCCGGTGCGACAGTGAACCAGGTCGGGCGAGACATCCCGCGCCTCGAAGTGCGCGCCAAGGTGACCGGGCGCGCCGACTACACGCACAATCTGCGCCTGCCGGGCATGCTCTACGGCAAGGTGTTTCGCGCCACGGTGCCGCATGGGCGGATCCGGTGCATCGAGACCGGTGCGGCGCGCGCCGTCCCCGGCGTGCAGTGCGTGGTGACCGGCGAAGACATCCGCAAGCTGATCGCGGAACCGTATTACGGCCCGGCGTTTCACGACCAGCCGATCCTGGCGCTCGACAAGGTGCGCCATGTCGGCGAGCCAGTCGCAGTGGTGCTGGCGAGCGATCCGCACGTCGCCGAACACGCCGCGCAACTGATCGATGCCGAATACCAGGAATTGCCGGCGGTCTATGACGAGGTCGCCGCGATGCAGCCCGACATCGTGGTCCACGACATGCTGAAGCCCGCCGGCACCTTCGCCGATCTCAAACACCTGAAAGGCCGCACCGGCACCAACATCGCGCTTGATTTTCACTTGCGCCGCGGCGACGTGGACGCCGCCTTGGCGCGCGCCGAGCGCGTGATCGAGCACACCTTCAAGACGCAGCAGTGCCTGCATCTGGCGTTCGAGCCGTTTGTCGCGGTCGCCGACCCCGGTGACGGCGTGTTGACGATCCACACGTCGAATCAGACGCCGTCGTTCGTGCGCACCGAGATCGCGCGGCTGTTCGGCTGGCCGGAGAATCGCGTGCGGGTCAAGGTGCCGTATCTCGGCGGCGGCTTCGGCGCCAAGGTCTATGTCAAGCTCGAGGCGCTAGTCTCGGCGCTGGCGCTGCTCGTGCGCCGGCCGGTCAAGATCGCGCTGACGATGGAAGAGCAGTTCTACATGATCACCAAGCATCCGACGACGTTCCGCATCAAGAGCGGCGTCGGCAAGGATGGGCGCGTGGTCGCGCGTGCCTGCGAGGTCTATTGGAACGGCGGCGCCTATGCGGATATCGGGCCGCGGGTGACGCAAAAATCCGGCTTCACGGCGCCGGGACCTTACGACATCGAGAACATCAATATCGATTCTTATGCGCTCTACACCAATCGCACTCCCGCCGGAGCGCTGCGCGGCTTCGGCATTCCGCAACTGGTGTGGGCCTATGAGAGCCACACCGACTTGATTGCCCGCGAGCTTGGCATCGATCCGATCGACTTCCGCCGCAAGAACATTCTGCACCAGAATCGCCCGCAGGCGAGCGGCACGCCGATGACGGACGCTGCAATCGCCAAAGTGCTCGATGCGATCGCGGCGCGCCTGGCCTGGAACAAAAAATTGGATCGCGGCAGCGGCACGGTGCGCCGCGGTCGCGGCGTCGCCATCGGCTTCAAGGCCTCGATCTCGCCGACAACATCGGTCGCCATCGTCAACGTTGCGGCCGACGGCAGCACCACGCTCTATACCAGCACCGTCGATATGGGGCAGGGCTCCGACACGGCGTTCGCGCAGATCGCCGCCGAAGTGCTGGATTTCAAAGCCGAAGACATTCGCATCGTCCATCCGGATACCGACGTGACGCCCTACGACATGGGGACGCTGGGCTCGCGCTCGCTGTTTCACATGGGCAACGCGGTGCGGCTCGCCGCCGAAGACGCGCGCGCAAAACTACAAGCGCTGGCCGCCCAGGCCGGTCTGCCGGAAGGCACCAATTATCCGCCGGCCGAAGTGTTCAAGAAGCGCTTCGGCATGCAGGCCGGCAACGTCATCGGCGCGGCGAGTTTCGTTCCGACCTACAAGTCGCCCGATGCGCAGACCGGCTTGTCGGACAATGTCACGCCGTTCTGGATGGTTGGTGGCGCCGGCGCCGAAGTCGAGGTCGATACCGAGACCGGCGATGTTCGCGTGCTGCGCCTCGTCAACGCCGTCGATTGCGGCAAGCCGATCAATCCCGGCGTGGCGCGCACGCAGCTCTCCGGGGCCGCGATCATGCAGCTCGGCTTCACGCTGTCCGAAGCCATGCAGCTCGATGCCGGGCAGGTGACCAATGCGTCGCTCGCCGATTACAAGATTCCCGGCATCCGCGACGTTCCGCCGATGGAGAACGAGCTGGTCGAGGCCGAGCAGCATACGGGGCCGTTCGGCGCCAAGGGGCTTGGCGAATCCGGCACTTTCGGCGTGTCGCCCGCGATTGCCAACGCGATCCACGACGCTGTCGGCGTGCGGATCATGGAACTGCCGATCACCGCCGAAGTGGTTTTCCGCGCGTTGCGCGCGCAACAGGGCCGACCGCTGGAGGATGCATGATGCGCACCATCAATTTCACGCTCAATGGCCAGCCGGTCTCGACCGCGATCGAGCCGCACCGCAATCTCGTCGAGCTGCTGCAACGCTTCGATCTGTTCGGCGCCCGCGAAAGCTGCGGCCAGGGGCTGTGCGGCTGTTGCACCGTTCTGGTCGACGATATGGCGGTGTCCGGCTGCCTTTATTTTGCGGTCTGGGTCGACGGCAAGAGCGTCACCACCGTCGAGCATCTCGATGCCGAGGGCTCGCTGTCTGTCGTGCAACAGGCTTTCATCGATTGCGGCGCGTTCCAATGCGGCTTCTGCACGCCCGGTTTCGTGCTGATGACGCATCAATTGCTCAAAGCGTATCCGAACCCGAGCGATGACGACATCCGTCACTATCTTTCCGGCAATCTCTGCCGCTGCGCGGCCTATCCGGAGATCATCGAAGCGGTCAAGCTCGCGGCGCGGCGCTGAACGAAGTTTCTCCACGAGAATCGAATCTCGTCCCCGCGGACAGCCGCCGGGAATAATCGAGGCGGTTCGGTGTCTAGTTCCCGGTGCGGCCCGCGATGTGGGCCGATTGGGATACGATGATGCCCATCAAGGCGAATATTGTGCTTGCCGCAGCAGTTCTTCTATGCGGCACCGTCGCGGCATCGGGTGCGACCAGCACTGGCAAAGTTGCGACCCATCACTTGCGGCCGCACGTTCAAGCCTCTGCTCCGCAATATCCGCGGGCCATGGACCCGGACAGTCCGGAAGCCGCCGGTGGCGGCGGCCTGGGCTATAACAGAAATCAATAT
>JASHQI010000039.1 GCA_030037645.1 Xanthobacteraceae bacterium | reverse complement strand
TGACCACGCGCTGCGTGACGCCTTTTTCATAAGCCTTCGCGGCATTGCCGCGCGCAAGAAAACGGCCGCCGCCGGCGGCAATCGCCGGCCCGGCGAGCTTGGCGTATTCCGCCAAGGCCGTTGGATTGGAAATCGAGCGATAGGTCGCCACCCAATAGGCCTTGGCCATTTGCCGTCTCCCTGTCGTTTGTGGTTCGTCTGACGTGAACGGATGCGTAGACGCATCGTTGCCGTTTGTTTGTTGGCATGGCTCGCATCGGCGCGCAATACGCACCCCGCTGTCGGTCGTGGAGCATGATCCGGAAAGGCCTGCTCAGGACGCGCGCCGCTTAGGCTGCGTCCTCGTTGCTGGCGGCCTTGGCTTCGCGCCGCAGACGCCTGACCATGCGTTGCAGCGATGCGATTTCGGTTTCAAGTTGCGCCACGCGTTGCGCCAAGTCGCCGATCGCCGGTACCGGCGGGCTCTCCTGCGTGCGGGTGCTGGCGGGAAAGTCGAGGCCGATCTCATAGCCGTGGCGCCATTGCACCCGGGCGCGCACCGTCCGCTCTTTCTGCGGAATATAGAGATCGACGACATCCGGCACGCTCACGCTGTCTGAAAAGATGATCCGCGCGCCGGAATCGGAGAGGTCGCGAATGAGACAATCGAGCGCGCCGCGCCGCTTGTTGAAATAGACGCAGCCGCGCAGAAAGCTTTTGTTGCGGACGGACCGGCGACGCTCGCCCATCGTTGATTTCCTAAAACGTACTCGGCGAGCCAGACTAAGCCCTCGTGCTTAATGGCGTCTTACCGGGGCTCGCCGGGCTGGATGCACTGTGTCTTCAGGAAACGGGCGCCGCCGCTCACCACTTGGAAAACCAGCGGCCGACATCGTAGATCGCGGCGCCGATGATGCAGGCCGCCAATCCGCTGCCGATCACTCCGAGCATGATTGCGGAGTTCACGCGACCGAGGAATCGCTTGTCGACGAAATGGGGCTTTCCGACAAGATGGGCCATGAGTGCCATCCTTCGCGGGCGTCCCTGCCGTCCCGCTCCGGCTTGCCTCTCGCTCTATCTAGCAGACGACTCATTTTAGCAGTATTGCGGACGGGGACAACGGAGCTTTGCAATCGCCGCGTGGCTTTTTAACATAACCATCGCATAAACGCGCGGTCGCAAGCGCGAGCGATCTGGCGTAAAACAAAGCAATAACGCGCGCATTGGCGTTTTGATTGCGGGAGCAGAAGCTTCAGGAGGACCGGGATGCACAGCTTTAGTCTCCCCCAACAGGCCGAGTTCGATCCCGACAAGCACGTCGAGAAGATCCTCGGCACGATCGAGGCGGGCGACTATACGGTCGCCTGCTGGGAGCCCGGCCAGATCAGCCCCTATCATTGCCATCCCTACGCGACCGAAATCTATTTTTGCTTTGTCGGCGGCGGCACGATGCGCACGCCCGACAACAGCATCGCCGTCGGACCGGGAGCCTTCGTCGTCCATCCGCCGGGCGAACCGCACGAATATGCCAATGGCTCGCAGCGCACGCTGTTGTTCCGCGTCCGTTACGGGGGCGACATGGTCGCGCATCACATTCAATGGCGCGGCCATCCGGGCTGGACGCAGAGCGCACAGGATGCTGAATATTACAGGCGGCATCCGGTGCGCGCCTGAGCAACTTCGTTCACGCCACGTTGGATTTGACATTCGCTTGACCGGTTCGCGACTTGGCAGGTCGCGAATGTCAAATCCGCTCCACTCGTGCATGATCCGGAAAAGTGGAAGGCGGTTTTCCGAAAAAGATCATGCGCCTACGAAGATTCTAGACCGTGATCCGATTCAGTTTGATCTGATCATGGTCTAGGTGACTCGTCCAACATTGATTGCTAACACGCGTGGCATCGCGCGCAGCAAGGGGAAGCATGCATGTTTAAGAAACCGCATTGTCCGGTCATCGCTGTCGAGGAGCACTATTGGGACGAGGAGCTCGCCAAGACATACACCGGCGGCGAAGCCGGCCGGCCCGGCGAGCAGTCGAAGCGACTTCACGATTTCACCGGCATACGCATAAAGGAAATGGACGACGTCGGTATCGATATTCAAGTCATCTCGCATGGCGCGCCGTCGACGCAAAAGCTTCCGGCCGATATTGCCGTTGCGCTGACTCGGCGCGTGAACGATCGGTTGCACGCAGCGGTAATCGCCAATTCCAAACGTTTTGCCGCCTTCGCGGCATTGCCGACCGCAATTCCGGATGCGGCCGCCGACGAGCTCGAGCGTACCGCCGCGCTTGGCTTCAAAGGCGCCATGCTGCACGGTCTCGCCAACGGCATGTTTCTCGACGACAAGCGCTTCTGGCCGATCTACGCGCGGGCCGAAAAGCTTGATCTGCCGATCTATCTGCATCCCGCGCACCCGCAGCCCGATGTGTCGCGCATCTACTACGACGATTACGTCAAGGATTTCCCGATGGTGGCGCGGCCGGCTTGGGGCTACACGGTGGAAACCGCGACGCTCGCCATCCGCCTCGTGCTCAGCGGCGTGTTCGAAACATATCCGAAACTGAAAATCATCCTCGGCCACCTTGGCGAGACGCTGCCGTTCCTGGTCTGGCGCATCGATCAGGCGCTCAAGCGGCCGGGCCAGAAGTCGATGAGCTTCCGCGATATTTTCTGCAGCAACTATTACATCACGACCAGCGGCAATTTCTCCAATCCGGCGCTGTTATGCTGCGTCATGGAGATGGGCGTCGATCATATTCTGTTCGCTGTCGATTGGCCGTTCGTCATGAATCCGCCGGGCGTCGCGTGGATGGACGGCGTGCCGCTGTCCGATGAGGACAAGGCGAAGATCCTCGGCGGTAACGCCAAGCGGATCCTTCGGATGTGATCTTGTCGTTTCAAGACTCCTCGCGACGCGCGAATCGGGAACGATGGCCGGCCAGCCTTCGACATGGACATCGGCGCGACAGCGCAAGGGGGTCACGGCTATGGGCGTCACCCCATAGCGGGACTGGCGGAATTTGGCGTTATTCGGCCCTGACCGGCCTTTCCGTCCGCCATTGGCGACACCATATAGCGCAAGGCCAGGGGATCGATGCGCCGGGTCGGTCGATCCGGATTTCCGCCGAACCCCTGCCGCAAAACCCAATGACGATGTTCTGACTATGCCTTAGGGGTGGTCGGAATAGGCCGAGGGAAAACGAACATGAATTTCGACAAATATACCGACCGCAGTCGCGGGTTCGTGCAGTCCGCCCAATCGCTCGCTCAGCGCGAGGGCCATCAGCAATTTGCCCCCGAGCACCTGCTCAAAGTTCTACTCGACGATCCCGAAGGGTTGGCCGCAGGCTTGATTGACCGTGCCGGCGGCAATTCGCGCGCGGCGCTTGCCGCCGTCGAGGCTATGCTCGCCAAGCGCCCCAAGGTCAGCGGCGCTGGCGCAGGTCAAGTGTATCTCGATCCGGCGCTGGCGCGGGTCTTCGATGCCGCCGAGAAGGCGGGCGAAAAGGCCGGCGACAGCTTTGTCACCGTAGAGCGGCTTCTGCTCGCGCTCGCGCTCGACAAGAGCGGCGAGGCGGGAAAGATTTTGGCCAATGCCGGCGTTACACCGCAAAATCTCAACGCCGCCATCGAAGCGCTGCGCAAGGGGCGCACCGCGGACTCGGCGTCGGCGGAGAATGCCTACGATGCGCTGAAAAAATACGCCCGCGATCTCACGCAGGCGGCTCGAGACGGCAAGCTCGATCCCGTCATCGGCCGCGATGAGGAAATCCGCCGCACCGTGCAGGTGCTGTCTCGGCGCACCAAGAATAACCCGGTGCTCATCGGCGAGCCTGGCGTCGGCAAGACAGCCATCGTCGAGGGGCTGGCGCTGCGCATCGTCAACGGCGATGTGCCGGAAAGCTTGGCCGACAAGAAACTCTTGGCGCTCGACATGGGCGCGATGATCGCGGGCGCCAAATATCGCGGCGAATTCGAGGAGCGGCTCAAGGCGGTGCTGCAAGAGGTCACGTCATCGGCCGGCGCCTACGTAATTTTCATCGACGAAATGCACACCATCATCGGCGCCGGCAAGGCCGACGGCGCCATGGACGCCTCCAATCTGCTCAAACCGGCGCTCGCCCGCGGCGAACTGCATTGCATCGGCGCCACCACGCTCGACGAATATAAAAAGCATGTCGAGAAGGACGCGGCGCTGGCGCGACGCTTTCAGCCCGTTTACGTCGACGAGCCGAGCGTCGAGGACACGATCTCGATTCTGCGCGGCTTGAAGGAAAAATACGAGTCGCACCACAAGGTGAAAATCACCGACGGCGCGCTGGTCGCGGCGGCCACGCTGTCGCACCGCTATATCACCGACCGCTTCCTGCCCGACAAGGCGATCGACCTGGTCGACGAAGCGGCGGCGCGGCTGCGCATGCAGATCGACTCCAAGCCGGAGGAGCTCGACAACCTCGACCGCGAGATCGTGCGGCTGAAAATAGAACAAGAGGCTCTGAAGAAAGAGCGCGATCCGGGTTCCAAGGAGCGGCTCAAGCGCCTGGAAAAAGATCTGGCCGAGATCGAGGAGAAGGCCGCAGCACTGACGGCGCAATGGAAGTCCGAAAAGGATAAACTGAATTCGGCGGCCGAACTGCAAAAGCGCCTCGACAAGGCCAAGAACGATCTGGCCGATGCGATCCGCCGCGGCGATTATCAGCGCGCCGGCGAATTGCAATACGGCGCCGTGCCCGAGCTCGAACGCAAGCTGAAGGCGACCGAAGCCTCCTCCGGCAAAACTGCCGTGGTGGTTTCCGAGGCGGTGACCGCAGACAATGTTGCAGCGGTTGTGTCGCGTTGGACCGGCATTCCGGTCGATCGCATGCTCGAGGGCGAGCGCGAGAAGCTTTTGCGCATGGAGGACCAGCTCGCCAAGCGCGTGGTCGGCCAGGCTGAAGCCGTCAAGGCGGTTTCGACCGCGGTGCGGCGTGCGCGAGCCGGGCTGCAAGATCCGAACCGGCCGATCGGCTCGTTCATGTTCTTAGGCCCGACCGGCGTCGGCAAGACCGAACTGACCAAGGCGCTGGCCGCATTCCTGTTCGACGACGAGCACGCGCTCATTCGCATCGACATGTCGGAATACATGGAGAAGCATTCGGTGGCGCGGCTGATCGGCGCTCCGCCGGGCTATGTCGGCTATGAGGAAGGCGGTGCGCTGACCGAAGCCGTGCGGCGCCGGCCGTATCAGGTCGTGCTGTTCGACGAGATCGAAAAGGCCCACCCGGACGTCTTCAACGTGCTCCTGCAAGTGCTCGACGACGGCCGGCTGACCGATGGCCAGGGCCGCACCGTCGATTTCCGCAACACGCTGATCGTGATGACCTCGAACCTCGGCGCCGAATATCTGGTGGCCCAGACCGAGGGCGAAGACACCGACAAGGTGCGCGACCAGGTGATGGCGGAGGTGCGTGCGCGGTTCCGCCCGGAATTTCTCAATCGCGTCGACGAGATCATCCTGTTCCATCGCTTGAAGCGCGAGCACATGGGACGGATCGTCGATATCCAGATCGAGCGGCTGCAGAAACTCCTGGACGAGCGCAAGATCGCGCTCACGCTCGAACCGAAAGGGCGCGAGTGGCTCGCCGACAAAGGATACGACCCGGCCTACGGCGCGCGGCCGCTCAAGCGCGTGATCCAGAAATACGTGCAGGACCCTTTGGCCGAGCTGTTGCTGTCGGGCCGCATCAAGGACGGCGAGAAGGTGAAAATCTCGGCGGGCCGCGATGGCTTGAGCTTCAATGGCGCGGCCGTGGCGGCAGCGGCGTAACCCGTTTCCGCTCGTCGCCGCGCAAGCGGGACCCAATGCTGGATTCCCGCTTGCGCGGGAATGAGCGGGGGCCGGGCCAGGAAAGAATTTGCGGTGTCAGCGCCGCGCCGGCGGCACGGTCACGGCAACGCTTTCGTTGATGCGCTCGCGGACGTGGTCCACGAAATAGCGCGCCTGCGATTTCCGCAGCCCACCGACCACCAACGGATTGAGTCCGCCCGAGCTTTCGACGCTGATGGCGTCCCAAATCAGGCCGCGTCG
>JASHQI010000248.1 GCA_030037645.1 Xanthobacteraceae bacterium | reverse complement strand
CAACATCATTTCGGGAAAAACCGGCGCGCCGGGCATCAGGTCGCGCATTGATCCTCCGAGTCGGTCCAGCAGGAGAAGTTCACCGGCGCCAAAGACCTGCGGATGGCTTGCCAATATCTGCTCGATCAGCGTCGTGCCCGAGCGCGTCATGCCAACGATGAACACCGGAACTGAGGACGGCTCGCCATAGCCCTGGTGGGCCTGAATGAACTCGCGGTTGATCAACTCGCGCAGGCGGACCATCTGGCCGAGCGTATTGGCCTCATCGTAGGCGATTTGCTCGCGCATGAGCTGATTGGCTTTGAGTAAATGACGGAAGGCGCGTTCGGGCGGATCCAAGGCATCGTAAGCTTTGGCGAGCGCGAAATTCAGGTGAACCTGGTTCGTGATTGTAAGGGCCGCGGAATGGTCGGCGGCGGCCTCGAGCGCCGACAGATAGGAATCGCCCGCAAGAAACGGCCTGACCGCCGCCAAATTGTCGTAACAAGCGAAATTTGTCGGCTCCAGGTCGATCGCGCGTTCGAAGGCTTCTTTGGCCTCCGCGAACCGTCCCTTTTCTTTCAGCAGTATTCCCAGGTTGTTGTAAGCGCCGGCACAATGCGGATTGATGCTGATCGCCTGCCGATACTTGGCCTCCGCCTCATCGAAATGTTCCAAATTTGACAGCGCAAAACCTAAATTATAAAGCGCTTCCGCGTAATCGGGCTTCCGTTCGATCGCTCGTTGGAACGCGATCACAGCTCGCTTTGTTTCGCCCAACGTGCCAAGGGCATGACCGAGATTGTTGTGAATCTCGGGTACATCAAATCCGAGCAAAAGAATCCGTTCGTAGAGGCTGACAGCCTCGGTCAATCGTCCGGCGCTGTGATGCGTCAATGCGTCCTTGCAGAGGGCATGCAGTGTGCCCGCCAGTTGGGCACCGCGCGCGGAGTGAACCGTCTCTCGGTCCGAGCGCCCAACCAAAGCAGGCATGCGGTTGTCCGAAATAGCGCGCCGATTGCCGCTCGGCGGCGGGACGCCCCTTTTGGGATCGATAAAAAGAAATGGTGAACGAGTTGTTAACGAGCGCGCCGATTCGACCGGATGGCTTCGCGCGGAGTGAGCGAAAGGGAGCGCTCAAAACCACCGCCGATGTCACCACCGTCGACGGCAGCAATATCGCCGCCGCGATGCGGTGATTATTTCTCGACAGCGCCGCCTGAGTCGGCCCAATCCTTGAAGCCGCCCATGTTGAAGACCTTCTCGTAGCCGAGGTCTTTGAGCATTTTCCCGGCGAGCGCGGCGCGGCCACCGGAGCCGCAGTAGAGAATGACATTCTTGTCCCGCGCGAAATTCTTGTCGTGGGTCGGCAGCTCCGGATCGGCTTTGAATTCGAGAAGCCCGCGCGAGACGTGAACGGCGCCGGCCGCTTTGCCGCTTGCCGCCACCTCGGCGCCGTCGCGCACATCGACCACGAGCGTGTTGCCCTTGGCGATCATCTCCTTGGCCTGCGCCGGCGTGATCTTCGGCACCGCGGCGTTGGCGGCTTCCAGCATCTGCTTGACGCTTGTGGCCATGATGTCCTGTCCCTGTCTGCAAACTCTTGTCGAGGCAAGGGTACTCCTTCCCAAGGCATTGCGCATCGGCGATAGTACGGCCGTCCATAAACGTGTCGCGCGGACGGGAGGACGCTATGCCAATCAGCAAGATCAATGGCGTGAAGATCAACTGGCGCGCCGTCGGCGACCGCGGGCCATGGGTGGTGATGACGACCGGCGGCCGACGCGGCCATGATGAGTTCGTCCCGCTCGCGGAAAAGATTGCCGGCTACGGCTATCGCGTGATGCTGCATGATCGGCGCAACACCGGCCGCTCGGATATCCTGATCGCCGGTGACGAAGGCGAAGAGATCATCTGGACCCGCGACATGCACGCCCTGTTGTCGGAGCAGAACGCGCTTCCCGCCTTCATGAGCGGCTCTTCGGCCGGCGCGCGCACCTCGATGCTGTTCTATTTGCGTTATCCGCAAGCGGTGCGCGGCCTGTTGCTGTTGCGCGTCACCGGCGGGCCGTTCGCTGCCGGTCGCCTGCCGGAGCAATATTACGGTCAGTTCATCCGCGCCGCCGAGCAAGGCGGCATGGCCGCGGTCTGCGCCCTGGACGCCTGTAAGGAGCGGTTTGCCGCCAATCCGGCCGGGGCCGATTACATGGCCAAACTGTCGGTCAAGCAGTTCCTCGACGTGATGAGGCGATGGAACGACGTTTTCGTTGCCGGCGCGCATCATCCGGTCATGGGCGTGACCGCCGAGCAGTTGCGCTCCATCAAGGCGCCGACGATCATCATTCCGGGCAACGACAATACGCATTCGAGCAAGAGCGGCATGATCGCCCACCAGATGATCGCCGGCAGCGAATTCCATCAGCTTCCGATCGAAGATCAGGACGTGCCGCTCATTCCCTATCCGGAATGGGGCAACGGCCAGTTCGAGGATGAAATCGCCCGCGTGTTCGCCGATTTCATGAAGCGGACCATCGCGTCGGAGAGCCGGGCGGCCTGAAGCTCAGAGCAAAGTCCGACCGTGCCGACCCATTCGCCACTCATTCCCGCGCAGGCGGGAATCCAGCTTTGCACCAAAAACGTGCTGGGTCTCCGCTTTCGCGGGGACGGGCGGATGTTCTGATCAGCTTGGCGGGATGGCGCGCCAGGGCGCGTACTCATAGCGGACCGAAACGGCGGGAATGACCATCTGAGATCCCCCGCCATTGGGTTCTTGCGGCGTAAACGACTGCCGAAAACTTTGGGCAAGAGATCGTTGCCCCCTTGTCGGCTTCTATCTGTTACTTTATATAGCGTTACTAAAGGTAACATTTAACTCGCGAAACGCCGCGGAGAATCCCCTATCGGGAGGTCCCACCATGTCAGCAAAATCGAGTCTGGCGCGCCTGACGCCAAAATCTCGGACCTGCTCTTCCAGTGGGGTCGCTGAGATGAGCCGCAAAGCATGCAAGCTGCTTGCCGGATGCGCCTTTGCGCTCGCCGCGCTCGGAGCAGCCGCGGCCGTTCAGGCGGCAGCGCAACTCGATCCGCAAACTATAAGGCAGCGGCTGGAGGAGCAGAAAAAGCCCCGGCAGGAAGTTCGCATCGACCCTGCTATTCTCAGCAATTATGTCGGCAATTATCTGTTGCAATCGCACAGAGTCATTACGGTCAGCCGAAAGGACAACCACCTCCTGACCCAGATCGGCGTTGACGATCCCGTGGAGGTTTATCCCGAGAGCGCCAATAAGTTCTTTTACAAAACGGCCGCTGCGCAGATTTCATTCATCACCGAGCCGGAGGGCCGGGCAACCGCACTGGTTCTCCATAAAGGCGGCCTCGAGCGAACGGCGCCGCGGATCGATGAGGCGGATGCGCAGAAGCTGCGCGACGACTTCGCCAAACGGCTCAAGGCCGAGACGCCTCTGCCCGGCAGCGAAGCGGCGCTGCGGCACCAGATCGAATCGATTGAGCAAGGCAACCCCGATCTCAGCGCCATGAGCGATGAGCTGGCTGCGGCGACACGGCCGCAGGTGCCGAGGATGGAGCGTCGGTTCGCGCTCGCGGGCCCGCTCCAATCGCTTTCGTTTCTGGGCGTCGGCTCGGCCGGCACGGATATCTATGAGGCCAGGTTCGCAAAGAGCGTCATGATATCCCGAATCGTGCTCGCCCCCGACGGCAAAATCTTCGGGCTGCTGTTCCAATGGGGGCCTTAAGAGCGTGGGTACGCGGCGGCCTCTCAGCCGACTCGGCGGGATTGGGATGCGATTCGCCGTGAAGCTCGGCTCGATTGGTTTGATGTTAACGATCCTGCCGATGGCCGCCTTACCGTCGGCAGCGAAGACCGTGACGCTGCGCATCGTCGCGCTCGGCGCCAGCAACACCGCAGGCAAGGGCTCATCCGTCGCCTGGCCGGAACTGCTTCAGCAGATGCTGCGCGCCAAGGGATATGATGCGGAAGTCACCAACGCGGGCATAAGCGGGGACGATCTGGGCGGCGAACTGGGCCGCCTCGACACCGCGATCAGCGACGGAACGCAGCTTGTCATCCTGGACAAGGCGTCTTCCAACAGCATTGCTCGCGGTGTGGACATGAATGCGACGGTACTTGAAATCCGCGCGCGCTTGAAAGCGCGAGGCATCAAGCTCATCGTCATTCCCGGCATGCATGCCTGGGCCAACTATCATATTCAGCCTGACGGCACCCACATCACCGCGCAAGGGCACGCCGAGGTGGCGGCGCATCTGCTTCCGCTTGTGATTGCCGCTCTGGGAAAGGCGGGCCAATAGAGCGAAATCGCCTCAAATTGAATCGATTTTTGCGCCGCTATCAGGTTTGCGCATGATCTTTTTGGAAAACCGACTTCCACTTTTCCAGATCATGCATCAGCCAGCCAAGCCGGCGAATTGGCCTGCGGAGTTCGTTGAAGGGATGATGGTTGATGCCATGACGAAAAGTTCCGACGCCATTTCTGATGAGTATCTTTCGCCGTGCAAAAATGGCGCGTTTGGCAGTAAGCTGACATTTCAAGATGTCCGCTCCATGTCCGCTTTCGGGGGCAAAGCGAAATTGAATCGGGTTTATGAGGACACGCCCTAGTCCCACTTCGACCGGCCCGCAAACGCCCAGTCGATGAGCCGGCCGCCGCGGCTCGCCAGCGCGGCGATCGCGGCCATCTCCGCTTCGTTCAGCGAAAAATCGAAAATCGCGGCATTCTCCGACAGCCGCTCCAGCCTGCTGGTGCGCGGAATGACGACGATGTCCTGCTGCACCAGAAAACGCAGGCAGATTTGAGCCGCTGTCTTGCCGTGGGCGGCGCCGATGCGCTTGAGCACCCCGTCGTGACCAGCGTTGCCTTGCGCAATCGGGCTATAGGCGACCACCGCCATCCTGTGCCGGCGGCAGGCCGCGATCAATTTGGACTGGTCGAGGAACGGGTGGCATTCGACCTGGTTGCACACCAGGGGTTCGCTGGTCGCCCGCAAGGCCTGCTCGATCAGCGCCACGGTAAAGTTCGAAACACCGATATGGCGCGTCAGCCCGTCGCGCTTGACCTTGCCGAGCGCAGCCATGGTCTCGGCAAGCGGTATCTGCGGATTGGGCCAATGCAACAGCAACAGATCGACTTCGCTCAGGCGCAGCCGCACCAAACAATCGCGCGCGGCGCGCTCGAGTTCGCGCGGCGCGTAATGGGTCGGCCAGATTTTCGTGGTGACGAACACCTCGCTGCGCTTGACGCCCGACACCCGCAGCCCCTCGCCGACATCGTGCTCGTTGTCGTACATCTCGGCCGTGTCGATGTGCCGGTAGCCGAGCCGCAACGCCTGCTCGACCAGGCGTGCGCAGGAGCGCCCGCGCAATTCCCAGGTGCCCAGCCCAAGCAACGGAATATCCGCCCCGTTGGCGGCGATGACGGGTGTTTCGCCGATGCCGCTCACGAAGCCGTGCCACAAAAAAGTGCGATGAATTCCCGTCGCCTCATGGGCCTTTCTCACGCCGCGGATGACACCCGGGCAGATAACTTACCATAATCAACATTCTGAAATTGGTCGTCGGTGCGGCACAGGACGGCTCACTGCCGGGTCCGCAACGGCTCCAATCAACGACGCGCCAGCGTCCCCTCTTCATCGGCACCCATCAACCGACTGTAGCCGGCAACGTCACCCGCCAGGATGGCAGCCAACCGGCGTTCGATCCGAGCTTGCGCCATGAATAAGCAACTCGATGCTGATGCGCCAAATCTAAGTGCCACAGGCCACGCCTGTCCATCGAAGATGACCGTGTCGCTTTTCGGAATGCTTCGGGATCGTTCCGCGCCGGCGCAGCGGCTTAGCGTGCTTTGCCGCCGAGCACTGCAAAAGCCGCGTCGGGCGCTTCTTCGATCACCTTGAGCAGCGCGCGCGCAGGCCCGCGCGGCGAGCGCTTGCCCTGCTCCCAGTTGCGCACGGCCTCGACCGGCACGCCGATGCGCGCCGCGAAGGCGCATTGGGTGAGGCCGGTGCGGCCGCGGACGTTGCGCGCATAGGCGGCGTCCTGCAGACGCGGGTCAGCCGCGTGCGCCGCCCGGCGCGCGGCGGCGGCGATCGCGAGCGGGTC
>JASHQI010000247.1 GCA_030037645.1 Xanthobacteraceae bacterium | reverse complement strand
CCGCCGGCCGCTGACGCAATCGCGGCTTCCGAGCCGATTACGGAGCGTCGCCATCCACTACGCTTCGTCTGGCAAATGGATGTTGCCGGCCGCTTCGTTGTCGGCTCCGACGAATTCGCCAAAATCATCGGCCCGCGAACCATGGCGGCGTTCGGGCGCTTGTGGAGCGAAGTCGCTGCGGAACTGAACCTTGACCCTGAAAACCGAGTGACGCACGCGGTCACGACGCGCGAGACCTGGAGCGGCATCACGATTTCCTGGCCGGTAGACGAGACCAGCGAGCGGTTGCCGGTCGAGTTGTCCGGACTTCCGGTGTTCGATCGCGAGCGCAACTTTCGTGGCTATCGCGGCTTTGGCGTCTGTCGCGATGTCATGCGCATCAACCAATTGGTGCGCGCCCGCCGCGAGCGGTCGCTCGGCATCATGGCTGCGCCGCAGGGGCCCGAGACTGCCGACATCGAGCGGCCAACTGCGCACCGTGCCGCGAGCGCCGGCACGGCCACTGCTTTGTCGGACGCTGCCGAAGCGCCAGCTCAGCATGAACGTCCTGCGCCGAGCGTCACGCCCGCGTCCGCCAACGTCGTGCCGTTTCGAGCCGGTCCTCCAGCGCCACCCTCGCTCAGCCCGGTTGAGCGCAAGGCATTTCGCGAGCTGGCGCAGGAGTTGACGGCGCGTCTGCGCGCAAACTCCGCCACTGAAGGCGGCGTCGAAAGCTCCTCGTCCAGGGGGCGGCCATCGCCGGGCGAAGCAGCCGAAACCGCTAAGGTGCCGGCTCGATCTGACGTGACGTCGGCGGCGGCGGTCATTTCGCCCGGCGCATCGGAAGCGCGCCAAACTGCCGAGATTGAAGGCCGGCACGGCTCTGGCGCGGCAGATGCGCTCGGCGGTTCGGGTCCATCGCTTGAGTCCGTGCTGCTCGAGCGTATCCCGATCGCGGTGCTGGTCTACCGGCACGACACGCTCATCTACGCCAATCGCCGTTTTCTCGAGTTCTGCGGCTATGACGGCCTCGACGCGCTTGCAGCGGCTGGCGGCCTGGATGCCTTGTTTGTCGAGGCCGGCGCCGAGACGATTGCCGAACCGGGCGGAGCGCAGTCGCTGTCGATCATGACGCGTCAAGGCGACAAGCTTGCAGTCGACGGGCGCCTCTTTTCGGTGCCCTGGAGCGGAACATCCGCGCTTGCCCTGGTGCTGATGAATGGACAAGGTGAGGATCGCCGGCGGGCGAACACAGTTGCGCTTGACGCCGCCGAGACTGAAATCCGCGAACTCAAGTCGATTCTCGACCGCGACGTCGCGGCCCACGGCGAAATCCAGGACGCGCTGCGCGATGCCAGGCGCGAGGCGCAAAAAGCCGCCGCGGCGAAATCGGAATTCCTTGCCAAAATCAGCCACGAGATCCGTACGCCGCTCAACGCCATTGCCGGATTTGCCGAGGTGATCATGGCGGAGCGCTTTGGCCCGATCGGCAATGAGCGCTATCGCGAGTATCTCAAAGACATCCATGCGACCGGCACGCATCTCGTCTCGCTTCTCAACGATTTGCTTGATTTGTCGAAGATCGAGACCGGCCAGCTCGATCTCGCGTTCGGCAATGTCGGCCTCAATGATCTTACCCAGCAATGTGTGTCGGTCATGCAGCCGCAGGCAAACCGCGCGCGCATCATCATCCGCACCGCGCTGGCGCCCGGATTGCCCCAGGTCATTGCCGACGAGCGATCGATGCGTCAGATCGTGCTCAATCTGCTCGCAAATTCGATCCGATTCACCGGCCCGGGAGGGCAAGTGATCGTGTCGACCGCGTTCTCGGATAGCCGCGAGGTCGTATTGCGTGTGCGCGACACCGGCGTTGGGATGAGCGAGAAGGACGTCGAGGCGGCGCTCGAACCGTTCCGTCAGACCGCGACCTCGGGCAGTTGGGGCTCGGGCGGAACGGGGTTTGGATTGGCGCTGACCAAAGCGCTCGCCGAGGCCAACCGGGCGAACTTCATCCTGAAGAGCGCACCAAATGCCGGCACCCTCATTGAGATTGCCTTCGCGCCGTCGCGCGTTGCCGCGGAATAGAGCCGCTTTCCACCGTTCGTTATGCAACAATACGGCCGGCGCGAAATCGGATAGAGTCTGCCGAGCGCGGTAAAGCGAGGTGGCAGCAAGCCGAGGCGAGGTGCGTTCATGCGTACGATCAAAATCTTATCAAGCTTGGTGGTCGCCAGTGTCATCCTGCTTCCGACCGCCGCAATGGCTGCCGAAGATGTGGATCTCATGTTGGTTCTGGCGGCAGACGTCTCGCGCAGCATCGATGCGACAAAATTCCAATTGCAGCGCGAGGGATACGCTTCCGCGATCGCCGATCCCCACGTCCTGGAGGCCATTCGATCCGGCAATACCGGCAAAATCGGCGTGACATTTGTCGAGTGGTCCGGCATCGGCGCGCAACGGGTGGTTATCAATTGGACCACGATCGGCGATGCCAATTCAGCGAAGGGTTTTGGTGATCGCCTTCTGGAAGCGCCGCGCTCGTTCGCCGACCGCACCTCGATCAGCGGCGCCATCGAATTCGCCATGGGCCAACTCGATCATGCGCCCTATGAATCGGCGCGCCACGTCATCGATATTTCCGGCGACGGCACCAACAATGCCGGCCGCGATGTCACGGTGTTGCGCGATGAAGCCGTGGCCAAAGGCATTACCATCAACGGGCTTGTCATCCTCAGCGATAACACGATGTCATGGAATCCCGACCACACCAATCCGCCGGGCGGCCTCGGCAATTACTACCGCAACAACGTCATAGGCGGTCCGAATTCATTCGTGATGGTCGCCGAGGATTTCCACTCGTTTGGCCAGGCGATCGTCAAGAAGCTGATCGCCGAGGTGGCCCAGGGTCGCAAGCTGCCTCAGGAAGCGTCGGCCCGCTGAGCACGCCCGGCGAGGAAAAGCAAACGAGATTCTGCTTTAGCAATGAGCATTTGCGCCCACGCGATCGGGTCCGCGGCCACGAAAGGGACACAGATGGCGAGCATGTTTGCAGCTTGCCTCCCACTCGGTATATTCGACTGGCCCAGCACAAACGGAAACGCGTCCAGTGACCGCGGCAACCGGTTTGAAACGCCTTGCGATTGCCGCTGCTGCGATTGTTGCGGCAGCTTTTGTCACCCTGATTGCGCTGTCTTTTCTTATTCCCGCAGCAGCAGTGCGTGATGCAGTCGCCAAGGAAATCCATGCCGTCACGGGGTTCGACCCCATCTTCCGCGGTAACATGTCAGTTTCGTTGTTCCCGTCCGGAACGGTGAGCTTTCACAATGTGTTGCTCGGCGACGACAGAACCGGCGAACCGGCAGTCGTAACCCAGGAGCTGAAAGCACGGCTGCGCTATTTTCCGCTGCTCGCCGGACGGATTGAAATTGCCGACGTCTCGCTGGTTCGGCCGACCATCACCGTCACGTACAAGTCTGGCGGGCAATCGAATTGGTCCGGGCTGATCGATTCTCTTGCCAACGCGCTAAAGCCCGAAGCAGGTCGTGCCGCGTCGTTTTCCGAGATCGGTATCAACGACGGTACCGTCGTTGTGCATGATGTCGAGAAAGGCTACGTCCAGCGTCTCAGCGATCTCGATTTCCAGGTCGCCTGGCCCTCGATCTCCCGCAGCTTCGCCGCGACCGGCCAATTCGTGTGGCATCACGAGCAGGTGGAGGCGAGCTTGACGCTCAGCGATTTTCTGGCGGCGCTGACGGGACAACGGTCTGGCGTGAAGGTACGGGTCTCCGGCAAGCCGCTCCAACTCGCCTTCGACGGCGCGATGAGCTATCAGCCGACACTCAAAATCGAAGGCACGCTCGGTGTGGAGTCCTCCTCGCTCCGCGATGCCATGTATTGGACCGAGGGAACCAAGTTGCCGTTCGGCGGCTTCGGGCGGTTTGCACTCAAGGCGCAAAGTACAGTCGGTGGCGGCTTGGTCTCGCTTTCCAACGTCAACGTCGAGCTCGACGGCAATACGGCCGAGGGCGTGCTCACTTTGTCGACCGACGATCATCGCGCGGTCGAAGGCACTCTCGCGGCCGATGCGCTTGATCTGACGCCTTACATTTCGGGAATCCGCTTGTTGGCCGCCAATGAAAGTAGCTGGGATCAATTGCCGATCTCGCTGGAGGGCCTTGGCGACCTGAACCTCGACCTGCGTCTTTCGGCGGCCAGCGTCAAATTGGCCTCCGCCCAATTGGGGCACACGGCGATTGCCGCAAACATGCGCGGCGGCAAGCTGGATATCACCATCGGAGAATCGCAGGCCTACGGCGGCGTCATCCGCGGCTCGGTCGGCCTCGCCAGTGCCGACGGCGGCGTCGAAGCGACCTCGAACATGCAATTTGTCGATGTTGATCTTGAGAGCTGTCTTGGCCAACTGTTCGGCCTGCATAGGCTTGTGGGCCATGGCAACCTGACACTCGATGTCGGCGGCACGGGCGACTCCGTGATGGCGGTCACCAACACGCTCAAGGGGACGGCCAGTCTGAGCGCCCACGACGGTGCGCTCGCCGGCATCGATGTCGAGCAATTGCTGCGCCGGCTCGAGCGTCGGCCGCTCTCAGGCAACGGTGATTTCCGGACCGGCCGCACCCCGTTCGACCAGTTCAAGCTGAACCTCAAGATCGAGAACGGCCTGGTGTCGATCGAGGATATGCATGTCGACGGTCCGGCCGTGCGGCTGGCGATCGCCGGTCAGGCCTCGGTTCCCATGCGCGATCTCGACCTCAAGGGGGTTGCAACGTTGGTGTCCAGTGCAACGGCCGATGAGTTCGAGCTGCCGTTTGTCGTGCAGGGTCGCTGGGATGATCCGATCATGCTGCCGGACCCGCAGAGTCTGATCCGTCATTCGGGGGCGGCGGCTCCGCTGCTCGACGCCCTTAAGGGCCACACAGCAGGCGAGGCGGTGCGCGCGGTGATCGATCAGTTGCTGGCGGCGCCGCCGGGTAATCCCGCTCCTTCACCGGCTCCGTCCTCGACGGCAATGCCACCGACGAGTCCGCAGTAAGAACCGTTGCTGGGGCGCAGCTCGTCAGGCCGGGCATCGACGCCCAATGACGATCAAAACTGCGCGCGCTTCCGGCGCGCAGGGTTGAACTTGGCAAGCAGCGATGCGGCGATGACGGCGATGCCGACCACACCGACCATGATGCTGCACACCGCGTTCATCTCCGGCTTTACGCCGAGCCGAACCGCGGAATAGATGCGGATCGGCAGCGTGGTCGCTCCCGGACCCGTGGTAAAGCTCGCGATGACAAGGTCGTCGAGCGAGAGCGCGAAAGCGAGCAACCAGCCGGCGGCGACCGCCGGCAGGATCAACGGCAGGGTCACGGCAACGAATGTGCGCAGCGGCGTCGCGCCAAGATCCATTGCCGCTTCCTCCAGCTCCATATCGAAATCGATGAGCCGCGCCTGGACGACCACGGCGACGAAGCACATCGCGAGCGTGGTGTGAGCAACGGCGACGGTCCAAAATCCGCGATCGATCGAAAAAGCCACGAACACCAGAAGCAGCGATAGCCCGGTGATGATGTCCGGCAGGACGAGCGACGCGTAGATCATTGCGCCCAAAAGGGACCGGCCGTGGAATCGGCCGTAACGCGTGAGCGCCACAGCCGCACATGTGCCCAGGATCGTTGCGGCGGTCGCCGAAACGAGGGCGAGGCGGATGCTGATGAAAGCTGCATCTATCAGCGGTGCGTCTTTCGCCAGTTCGGCATACCAATGCGTCGACCAACCACCCCAGACCGCGACCAGACTCGACGCGTTGAACGAGTAAATCACCAGGATAACGATCGGCAGATAAAGAAAAGCAAAGCCGAGCAACAGGGCCATGAGGTTGAATGCGGATAGCTTTCGCATCGTCAGCCTCGATCCGTCGCCTGCATGGCCTGAAATTGAAGGAGCAGGATCGGCGTGACCAACAGGATGACGAGGACGACCGCGACTGCTGCGGCGGTCGGCCAGTCCTTGTTGCCGAAAAATTCCGTCCAGAGCGTCTGTCCGATCATCGGCGTCTGTGAGCCGCCGAGCAAATCGGGGATCACGAATTCGCCGACCGCCGGTATGAAACACAAAAGCGCGCCTGCCCGCACGCCCGGCGACGATAGCGGCAAGGTCACCCGCCAGAACACCTGCCAACGCCGGCAGCCAAGATCGGCGGCAGCTTCGAGCAGCGACTCGTCGAGTTTCTCGAGACTGGCGTAGAGCGGCAGCACCATGAACGGCAGATACGAATAGACGATGCCGATATAGACGGCCGTGTCGGTGGCGAGCCAGACTGGCGGCTCGCGCACGATGTCGAGCGCCATCAGAAGCTGATTGAGCGGCCCGTCACGCTGGAGGATGTCCATCCAGGCATAAATGCGGATGAGAAACGCGGTGAAGAACGGCAGCATGACCAAGACCACCAGGGCTGCATGCAGCCGCCGTGGCGCGCGCGCGATTCCGTAGGCAATGGGGTAGCCGATAACGAGCAGAAGCAGCGTCGAGAAGGCCGCGATCTCCACGCTTTTTGCAAGCGACAACAGGTAAAGCGGATCGGATCCGATCAGCGCGTAACTGTCGAACGACAGCCCGGCGATGAATGCGGCGATACCGTGCCAGCCGGCCGACAAGTCAAGCACCGGCGTATAGGGCGGTCGTGCGAGCGCGAAATGCGAGAGGCTGATTTTGAGCACGATCAGGAACGGCACCAGAAAGAAAACGAGCAGCCACGCGTAGGGAATCCAGATGACAAGCTTTTGCGCAAAAGTGCGTTTTTGCGATCCCGTCATGGCGCGCTCACCACGTCATCGTTTCATCGCGTCAGTGCGGTCGCGGCTTCGGGTAGAAAGCTCAGCCACACCTGCTCTTCCGGTCTGATTGTGCGCTCGGTGCTGTGACCCGAATTGGCAATCGCCGCTTTCATGCGCGAGCCGTCCGAGATGAGCAGATTGTAGATCGATAGGTCGCCCAGATAGCCGATATCGACGACCGTTCCGGCGACGCAGTTTTCAAGATCAGGCGGCGGCTCGTGCGTGATGCGCACTTTTTCCGGCCGCACCGCGACCCAGACCCACGCACCCGGCTCGGCATCGATCTTTGCAGCCACGCGCAATCGACCCGTCGCGCTTTCGACGCTTGTGCCGTCGTCGCCAAGGCGGCCCTCGAACAGGTTGACGTTGCCCACAAAGTCCGCAACCCAGCGGCAGTTCGGCCGTTCATAAATTTCGACCGGGGAGGCAACCTGCACGAGACGGCCGCGATCCATGACGCCGATCCGGTCGGCCACGATCATCGCTTCGCTCTGGTCGTGGGTCACGATGACGAAGGTCAGACCAAGTCGTCGCTGCAATGCCATCAACTCAAAACGCGTCTCATCGCGAAGCTTGCGGTCCAACGCTGCCAGCGGCTCGTCAAGCAGCAACACACGCGGCCGCTTCACCAGACACCGCGCCAGCGCCACGCGTTGGCGTTGTCCGCCGGACAGTTCATGCGGCCTGCGCCGGCCAAATGTCTCGAGCTTGACCAGCGCCATGATGTCGGCCACGCGCTGTGCGATCTCATCCCGGGACAGGCCCTCCTGTTTGAGGCCAAATGCGATATTGGCTTCCACGTTGAGGTGCGGGAACAACGCATAGTTCTGAAACATCATATTGACGGGACGCCTATAGGGCGGCACCGCGGCGAGATCGATTCCGTCAAGCAAAATGCGGCCGGCATTGGCTCGCTCGAAGCCGGCGATCAAGCGCAACAGCGTGGTCTTGCCGCAGCCGGATGGCCCAAGCAAAGCGAAAAACTCGCCCTGATAGACATCGAGCGAGAGATGATCGACCGCAGCGACAGTATCAAAACGTTTGCTCAGGCCTTCTACGCGCAACAACGGGCGGGCTGTTCCGTTCGGCCATTTTTTGCCTTGCGATGGTGCCAAACCAGGCTGCGATCCGACTGAATGCATCCCTACCCCAGACGCATCTTCGCGCGCCGATAGCGCGTGAGGACGATTGTGTCTCGATTCCAAAGTTCGCGAAAGTGGAGGTTTGCTCCAACGCGAGCTACGGAATCAGGCACACAGTAGCAAATTTATGAGTCTCGTGCGGGATCGGTTTCGAAGTGTCTGTGTTGGTTTCCGGCAATCGGGAACTTGAAAACCGCCTCAAGCGTGAATCCGGATGCGAAGCGGAAACATTCGGGCCGTGGCCCGCTCGGCCTCGGCGTCACGCCTTAATTCACGCTCGCTTCCACGACCGGCGCGGTGCGTAGAACCTGGTCGGTCGGCTCGGTCGACAGCTTGCGCGGCTCCGGGCCGTAATATTCGCCGAGCTGCACGGCAGGCCGCGGTTGCGTCAGGATTGCAAGCAAGCGATTGTAGAGTGCTTTCGCCGATACGGGCTTCATCAGATATTCATTGACCCCGAGCCGGACCGCCTCGACGACGCGCCAGCGCTCGGCGTGACCGCTGAGGACGATGATCGGAACATTCGGCATCGGGAATACCCCCGGC
Source organism: Xanthobacteraceae bacterium (assembly GCA_030037645.1). GTDB lineage: Bacteria > Pseudomonadota > Alphaproteobacteria > Rhizobiales > Xanthobacteraceae > BOG-931. The sequence goes on along the minus strand of JASHQI010000247.1, from coordinate 20,040 downwards.
GAGCGCACAATCCGCACCAGCTCGGCGCCGCTCAGCAGCGGCATTTCCCAATCGAGGATGACAATGTCAGGCGCCAGTGTACGGATGGCGTCGAGAGCGGTAATCCCGTCCGCGGCCTCGTAGATGTTTTTGACGCCGCAGTTGAGGAGGAGATTGCGGGTTGTCCTGCGCATGTACGGGTTGTCGTCGACCAGCACGACCGCGAGTGACTGGATGAGAGCCTCGACTTGCTTCTTCGACAGGTTTGATGGCATGGCAGTTGGGTTGTGGCGGTCGCGCGGCATTCGGCAACGGTCGCGGAGCAGGTTTGACGATGTGGATTTTCAGTTGAGCAGAACGATCTCACTCAAGCCGGGATCGCACTCCGGCTTATTGTGGCTGGGCATGCTGCTCGGTTCTTTGGCGCCGATCGCCAGAAGGAGAGATCGTGTCGCCTGGCGCATGGTCGCCTCGTCATTGACAGCGAGTGCCTTGAGTGCTTGCGGCTGCTGACGGACTTGGCTTGCTGCGGGCAGCATAACGCCTCTGTATCTCGCCCTCGCGGGCGACCCGCATCCCCGCATGCGAGATCACCACACATTCATCATTTTGACGTGAAGCGGATCGGTCAAATTCGAATGACCGCGTTGGCAGACAGCCGTGGTTCTTCCGTCGCTCGCCGAGTCGCTCGAGTGGGCATCGAGGTCACCGTGCCATCCGTCGGTGCGGCTGTGGAAAACACGCGCAGGATCGACGGCACCGTGCTTAGCGCTGTGTAAAACCGGGACCTGGGTTGTGTTAAAATTGCTACACCGACGGAATTTTGTCGGCAATAAAGCGCATTTTATGGACTCCAAATTGCCAGTTTGATCTTAATGGCGAAGTTGCAATCGTTATCATCCCCAATCCGCGGATGATCGCAGGGCTTGTCGGAGGGGCGGTCAACTCAAGCGCGAAATGCAGAGGCAACGTAAACGGCTGCCGCGCGTGCAGCAACGGCAACTGGTCTCGGGAGAGCGTGGCGTCACATAGCTTCTTTGGTTACCGCTAATCGGGGGGATAATAATGATGCGCCTGGGGCTCATCGGCGCGGTCGTGTTGCTGTGTCTCGGAACGCAATGTGCAGTCGCCATGGCGGCTTCATCCGATGGTGGCGGCACGGCCGAGCTGGCCAGGCTCAACGCCGAAATTATCCACCGTCCCAATGATACCGCGCTCAATCTTCGCTACGGCGCCCTTGCCGAGCGGCTGCATCTGCCGCGGCTGGCGTTGAGCGCCTATGAGCGAATTCTCAGCTACGATCCGCAGAACGTCGCGGCGCTGGAAGGCGTGTACCGTGTGCGCAAGGCGATTCTGCCTCCGACTACACAATATCGCGTTGGCGTCGGCGCCAATGACGAAACCAACCCGACCTTGCTGCCGTCAGGCCACACGCCCGAGGGGCAGTTCTTCGGATATTTCAATGTTCGCGATGAGCGTATGCTCGGCGATACACAGTGGCGGACTGACGGCGACATCAATGGCATCGCCCACGGTGTCGCAAATACATTGGATTATGCCTATGCCGGCGCCACGACCGGGCCGGTTTATGAGATGCTGCCCGGGATAACGGCCAACCCTGCGCTTGGTGCAGGGGGGTCCTATCTTGATAGCCACCTGTTCTATGGCGAAGCGATTGCCCAAACGACGTTCGAGGCCTATCCGAACGGTGCCTACGACGCACTGCAGATTCGCGCCGCGTTGCGAGACTACGATTCGTTCTTCGTGCCCGACAATACCGGCGGCTACGTCGATGCGACCGGCAAGATAACGCTTCCAATCACGATCCCCGACTTGGCTTTCACGGTTGCGCCGTGGTTGCGCTGGGCCGCGATCAGGGGCCCATTGGGATTGGGAGCGACCACGCCGTTGATCGGCGTGCAGCCGGGTGATTATACCGAAGCCGGTGCCCGCTTCGACGCCTACTATGGTATTCACGACTGGGTCGTATTCAACGCCAATATTTCGGGGAGCGATCGCGCTTACCGTGAAGAGCTGGTGACCGGCAGCACCACGGAGGAACGCGAGGACACCACCATTTCTCCGGGGGCTTCGATTATCTTCCCGCACCTGTTCCAGTATCAGAACACGCTGCGTTTCAACTACACCTATGTGAAGGACGATTCGAACGATTCGACGAAGTCGTACGTCGATAACATCTGGACCGTCACCGCAAGCAGGAACTTCTGACATGGCCACGAACAAACTCCCGAGTGCGTGGGGCAAGATCTTCTGGGCAATGGCGTTCTTGCTTGCGGGTGTCGTTTTATGCGGCCCGCTGCCGGCGTTGGCCCAGTCGAATATCGGGACGGCCTCGGTGGTCAAGAACCAGGTCCAGGGCATCCGCGGCAGCGCAACACGAAGCCTCGCCTTGGGCGGCTCTGTTTTCAATGATGACTCGGTCAAGACCGGGGATGCCAGTCTCGCCCAGCTTCTGTTCGTCGATCAAACAACATTCAGCATTGCCTCGGATTCGGAAGCGGTGTTGAAGAACGTTTATCACGGTAAACAAGGCGCCACCCAAAGGGTGCTCACTGCGGTCGCCGGCGCATTTCGTTATGTCTCCGGCGTGCAAAATCCGAAGAACACCCGCATCAATTTTCCCTTTGGCTACCTCACCGTGCGCGGCACCATCGTCGACCTGATGCTGTGGCCGACCCGTGATGTCATCGTCCTCGATGAAGGCGCCATCACGGTCGTGCCTTATGGAAGTCATGTGGCTTACGACATGGATCGCCCGGGCACGATGATCGTGGTCTACAAAGACGGTCACGTTGACGGCCCGATGGTCTGGGACGACACGATGAAGAGAATCGTCGGGGTTATTCCATTCCCGGTCTTTGGGGAAAAAATCTGGCCGGTCTTCGTCAATGATCCGCAATGGGAAGACTCCGAACAGGATCGTGTCAACATGACCGGCGGCAGCAGTCAGAGCAGTGGCGGCACCTTCTGTCCGCCGCCGGGAGTTATCATCGGAGGCTTCTGCAGCCCGTAAGACGGAAACTATCTATCGCCATCGGCGGCATGGAAGGCCGCTACCCGCCCTCGGATAAAGTCCAAGGGCGGATTTTTTCCGGATCATGCTCTGGAAGGCGAACGAAAGAATACGCGGCGGATGCGGCTGCGCTGCTCTTCGGAGTGGCGGTAGATGTGGAATGTGACCGCGGTAATGAAAACGACGAGCGTGATGGTCGGATAGACCGGATCCAGCAGGACGCTCGCATAATTGTAAGCCGCCCATCCGCCGACCACCAACGCGATGATGACGAGGGTGCTGAGGATGGCGAGCGTGCGCGCCGACACGCGAGGCATGACCACCGCAAGCAGCAAGACGATGGCGAGGACGATGAATTCCTCCACGGCGGTAATGTATTCGGGGCGCACCAGCTCGGTGTTGCCGAGAATATTTTCGATCGTCTGCGCCTGAATTTCGACGCCCGGCACCGCCCCGTCCACCGGTGTCGGGTGCAGATCGACCTCGCCGGCGGCGGTGGTCCCGATAACGATAATTTTTCCGGAAATGTCCGCGGCCGCGACCTTATTGTCGAGTACGTCCGCCGCGGAAATAAAGGCGCCGGGATTGCTCTGCCGGAATTTGAGCATCATGTCGCCGTTGGCATCTGTGGGAATCTGCAAATCGCCGATGTCGATGAAGTTGATGCCGGTCGCCTCGCCGAACGAGGTTTCGCCGCTCGCGTTCGAGGAACTGATGATGTAGGTCGACACGCCGTGCGCAACACGAATGGCTTCGGCAGCCAGCGCCGGCACCAGCTTGTCATCCTCCCGCTCGATGAGACCGACGCGTCTTACGATGTTGTCAGGATCCGCGATATAATTGACGGCGCCCAGCCCCCGCGCAGCTTGCGCCAGGATGGCAAGCACGCTGGCATTGGCAAAGTCAGGAATGAACGGTGCAGGACAATTGCCGGCCCAGGAAAAACCCACCTTTCCGAAGCCCTCCAATGGGCAATTGTCGGGCGCGGTTGCAGCCGCATTATTGGCTGCCGCGGCGGGGCCCGTCGCGCTCGCCAGCGGGGCAGCGGCCGACGGATCGGCCGCCGCCGATGCGGTTGGCGCGGCCGGTCCTGCTGCGGCTGCCGAGGCAGGCGCTTTCGCCGGCGCGACTGGAGCGGTGGCGTCCGCCGGCACGGTATTCGCCGCCGGCGGTTTATTGTCCAACGAGACCGCAATGACGCTTGGGGTCTGTTTCAGGGTATTGGCGAAGATCTGATCATTCGCGGGACCGCTGCCCATGGCGTTCCCGAATTGCTGCGCCCGAACCGGCGGCAGCGTCTTGACGTATTGTTCCGGGGACCAACGATCAGGCTCGGAAAATTGTAAATCGAACACGATCGCGGCGGCGCCATCCTTGGCGAGCGTCTGCGCGAGATTGCTCAGCCGGGTCCGCGGCCAGGGCCACTGGCCGTAGGTCGCAAGCGATTGGTCGTCGATATCGACGACGCGGACCGGAAGCTGCGGCTTATAGGGCGCCGGACTGAGGCGCTGGTAGGTGTCGAAGGCAAGACTGCGCAATTGATCGAGCACGCTTGGATTCTCGTAACGAATGAGCAGCGCTATGGCCAACAGCACAAGCACCAGCGGGCGATAGTAGGGGATCGAGCCCATGCTCATTCCGCCGGTCGCGGACATGATCGCAGTGTGCCGTTGGCGTTCTTCCTCGCGTCGACTGGCTTCGGCAGACAGCGAGGCCGCGATGTAGTCGCGCATGGGCGCCGTAACATCATCGCCAAGCCGCGCAACGAGCTGCTGCGCGCCGGCCAGGAGTGCCGGCGAGGTCAGGAGAAAGTCGCGCTTAGTCGCTTGATCGGCGTTGATCCAGTGGCTGACCAACGGTTCCAGCGTGCGTCGCACGCGAATGATGGTTTCGTTCTCGGTCAGAATGTGCACTGCTTCCGGCCAGACCCGCAGCAGTGCTTCGTGCACTGGTCGGACGCGGATTTCGCCGCCGATGTCCTCTACGGTCAGCAACCGATGCGCCAGGAACGCGTCGATCAGAGTCCTGCGCTCGGGTCGGCCGCGCTCGAACGTGGCGCGGGTGATCGGACGCAGGGTGACGATCGGGGTGCCCGAGACTGGATCCAGTGCGACGTCATGGGCAAACTCCGTGACCAGCGCCGGAACGCTCGCTCGCGCCGACTGATCGATCGATGCAACGGCCTCGGACGCGACCTGAGTGACCGCCTGATCCATGCCGCGGTAATCGGCAAAGCGGAGCAGCCCGTCGCCGCGCTGCTTCTCGGCTTCGAACAGGTGCTCCAGCGTCATCTGCAGGAGCGGCAGAGAGTCGCCGCCTTTGGTGTCGGCCACCAGCAGTTCTGCAAGCGATCGTCCGCCGATGACTTCGAAGGCGAGCTCCGGGTGGCATGCCAGCACCGGGCGGGTCACGATCTCTTCGAGCTCGATTGCGCTCGGCGGCAACAGATCGTGCGTGGCGCCGGCTTCGCGCAAGGCGGTCAATGTTTCGACCGCCTGAAAGCTGCCGTAGGCGTCACCTCTAAGCGCGGCGACGACGTACGCAAGGTCGTGGGCGATCAAATCGCGCAGCAGAATGGCAAAGGACTGGACGTCCTCCGGACGCGCCTCGACGAACAGTCGCTCAAACTGATCGATGGCAAGCAGAAGCCGCGCCGGCCGCGGCTTCTCATAACCGCGCGCAGCAGCGCGTTTTCGCGCCGCCAGGGCAAGCGCGGACTGAATCGGCGCCAACGCCGCGTCGCCGCCTTGTTGCAGCAGTTCGGTGAGGTGCTCGATCGTGCAACCGGCCTCCTGCAGCTCCGGCCCAAAGCAGGCTTCGTCGCCAAGCGCTTGCGCGAGAGCCAAGAACGTTTCCGCGCTCGGCGTAATCAGGGCGCTGCGCCATAGGTCGATGTCTGGAACGACGCCTGGGCGACCAATGCGGGGAACGAGGCTGGCGCGCAGCAGTGACGACTTGCCCGTTCCGCTTGCCCCGATCACCAAGAGAAAGCGTGCGGTGCGCAGCTTGGCGGTGATGCGGGCTACGGCCGCATCGCGACCGAAAAAAACCGCGCTATGGGTCTTATCGAAGGCGGCGAGTCCTCGGAACGGTGAACCCCTGATCCGACGATCCCAGACCGGGCCCTTGACCAATATACCTCGGCGCTCGAGATAATGCCGCAGACAGTCTTCGATTTGTTTTTCGAAATCGTCGGTCTGAGCAAACATTTGATAGGCGCCGGCATTGTAGCCGTCGCCGCTTTGCGTCCAGCGTTTCCAGACAGTTTCCAGGATTCGGTGCTGCTCAATGTCTTCCTCGGCGTTTTCCGCGCGATAGAGTATCGGAGCGGACTTGCGAAACAGATACAGCTCCGGCACGCCCTTGTTCTTGCGGCTCATCGCGAGCGCCGTTTCGTACTCGTATGTGGTCCCGCTCTCGTAGCCCAGCGAATCTTCCCGTCTCCAGATTGCCGGATTGAGCTTTAGTCCAATGCGGCCCCATAGAATGCAAACCAGAATGTCGATCTCCGCCATTCCGGCGACCGCCTCATGAATCTGCTCTTGGAATGATTTTGTTGCGCTGTAGAAGCCATCCTCCCAGCGGATCACCTCGATCCGCACGACGCCCTCGAATGCGCCGTTGAGACGGTCGGCCACGGTGACCACGCGGTCACGCTCGGGTCTCACGTCTGAAGGCGAGGAGACGAACAATCGGACGTGGAGTTCGCTCACGGTCCTGGCAGGTTCTGAAGCCCTGCGTCATTGTTAGACCGGCGCATTCGGTCTTTCAACTCTCTGGTGAGGAAAAATGCTGTCCCGCAACGGGTTTAGCCGGGATGCGGGTATTGCCGCTTGCCTCTTTCATGAAGCGGTCGAGAGCGGTGCTTTGCGCTTCGGATAGGCGCAGCCCCAGCTTGGAGCGTCGCCACAACACGTCTTCGGCCGTATCCGCCCATTCGTTGGCCATCAGGTAGCGCACCTCCGCGGCGGTGAGATCGGCGCCGAAACACATCCCGAGATCGTCGAGCTTGGTCGCAGTTTTGAGCACGTTCGACACCCGCGTCCCATAGGCGCGCGTCAGCCGCCGCGCATGGTCTGCACTCAGGAATGGCCAAGTGCGCCGGGTTCGCTCGATCAGCGCGTCCAAACCGTCATATTTGAAGTCGCCACCCGGCAAAGAACTCTGCGCGGTCCACGGTTGCGAAGGTGGGAAGAAATTTGCGAGGCGGGCAAGAGCCTGTTCCGCGAGGCGTCGGTAGGTCGTGATCTTGCCGCCATAAACGGTGAGCAGCGGCGCCTCGCCGAAAGGCTTGTCGAGCATCAAGGTGTAATCGCGGCCGATGTCCTGCGGCTTGCGGGCGCCGTCATCGTAGAGCGCGCGCACGCCGGCATAGGCCCACACCACATCGGCCGCGTTGATGGTCGCACGGAAATAGTCGTTCACCACGCCGCAAAGATAATCGATCTCCTCGCCGCTGGGCGCGACGGCGGCCGGATCGTCGGAAAAACTGCGATCGGTGGTCCCGATGAGCGTGAAGTCCTGGTTGAACGGAATGGCAAACACCACCCTGCCATCGGCGGCTTGCAGAATATAAGCGCGATCGTGCTCGTAAAGGCGGCGCACAACGATGTGGCTGCCCTTGTCGAGCCGCAACCGCCGGCCTTGTCGCTGCCGCAGCACCGCCTCGCTCACCTTGTCGACCCATGCCCCGGCGGCATTGATCAAAACCCGCGCCGTCAGCACGTCACGCTGCCCGCGTGCATTGAGGATCAGCCGCCACGTGTCGCTGCGCTCGGCGAAGACGCAGCGCGTCCGAGTGCGGATCACGGCGCCGCGTTCGGCGGCATCCATGGCATTGAGAGTGACAAGGCGTGCGTCGTCGGCAACGCAGTCGGAATATTCGTAGGCGTGATGAAACGAGCGTCGCAACGGTGCGCCGGCGGCGTCGGTCAGAAGATCGACATCGCGCGTCCCCGGCAGAATCTTGCGCCAGCCGATCCAGTCGTAGATGACGAGTCCCACGCGCAGCAGCAAGGCGGAGCGGCGCGCCTCGTTGAGGGGCAGCACGAATCGGAGCGGCTGGACGAGATGCGGCGCTGCTCGCAACAGCAGCTCGCGCTCGCGCAGGGCGGCGTGCACCAGTCTAAATTCGCCGTGCTCCAAGTAGCGTAGCCCGCCGTGAATGAGCTTCGAGGATTTGGAGGACGTGCCGGATGCGAGATCGTTTTGCTCGACGAGCAAGACCTTCAAGCCCCGGCCGGCGGCATCGCGGGCGATGCCGGTTCCATTGATGCCGCCGCCGATCACCGCAAGGTCGTAATCAGCCACTGATTCTCCCTCCCGGCACAGGATAGAGATTTCTCCGTCGTTGCGCTTGCGGCGCGATCCCGCTCTTCCCGCGCAGCGGCGAAAGGGGATGGTTGCGCCTTGCCTCCCGCCGTGAATCGGCGATGATACGATCATGGATTACCGCGATCGTCATGTCGTGGTCACTGGTGGCGCAGGCGCGCTGGGGACCGCCGTCGTCGAGGCGCTGGTGACGGCTGGCGCCGTCTGCCACGTGCCATGCCTTGACGAGGCGGAGGCGCAGCGTTTCCGTCTGCGCGAGCATAGGGGCGTTGCGCTCGCCGTCACGGGAAATCTCGCCGATGAGGCAGCGGTGATCCGTCTCTATCGGGACATCAAGCCGCTGTGGGCGTCCATCCATATTGCCGGCGGTTTCGCCGGGGCGCCGTTGCGCGACACTGCGATGGCGACGCTGCGCCAGCAGATCGACATGAACCTCGTAAGCTGTGCGCTGTGCTGCCGCGCCGCGGTGACGGCAATGGCCGGGCCCGGCGGCCGTATCGTCAACGTCGCCGCGCGTGCCGCATTGGAATGGCGCAGCGGCGCCGGCATGACGGCTTATACCGCGAGTAAGGCTGCGGTCGCGGCATTGACGGTCGCGCTCGCGGAAGAGGTTGCCAAGGACAATATTCTGGTCAATGCGGTCGCGCCCTCGATCATGGATACGCCGGCCAATCGGCGGGCAATGCCCCAGGCCGACTACGCGCTGTGGCCAAAGGTCGAGGACGTGGCGGCCACCATCCTGTTTCTTGCTTCGTCCGACAATCGCGTCACCCGCGGTGCGGTCGTGCCGGTGTACGGCAAATCCTAGATTGACCTGTTTTCCGGACGCTTCAATATCCCGGCCACAATCCCGGTGTTGCGAGCTCAACCAGGTGGCCGTCGGGGTCGCGGAAATAGATGCTCACGCCCCCGCGCGACCATTTGGTACGGCCTTCAATGGCGACGTCGGCCTCGGCTAGCCGCGCCTCCCACTCGGAAACCTCGTCGGCCGCGATTGAGAAGGCGATGTGCACCGGACCATGACCATCGTGCGGCGGGATCGTCCCACCGGGCAGCTTCACGGTCTCGAGCGAGTGGCCGCGCAGGAACAACAGCAGCACGCCGCGCGAGCCGACGTCATAGGCGCACAGGCGCTGATCGCGGTGGATACTGTTGAGCCCGAGAAGCTGTTCGTAGAACGGGCAAGCGCGCTCGAATGCATCGACATAGAGCACTGTTTCAAGCACGCCGAGTAAATTGGGCATAGAGAGGCGCCAGTTTTGATCCGTCATTCCGAGGCACGAGCGGAGCGAGCCTCGAAGGATACGACCGAGGCGACCGGGCCGTCGCCCTTCAAAGGCCGCTTTCGCTTACGCGCTCCGCGCTTCCGCGGGCTCATATCCCCGCAGTTCGCGGAGCAAACGAAGACGGGCCGCAGCCACCTCAGGATAACGGAAAGTGCGCGTCACCCCAAGATCGGCGCGATCTCGCGTGTCGGAGTCCGGATCAATCGTGTCACGGCGCTCGACGCGACGATGGCGCGCTGCTGCGCATAGGCTTCGTGGTTCCGCTCGATGTAGCCGAGATCGTAGAGGTAATTCACCATCAGGCCATACGATTGGGCCAGCGCCCGTTCCGACGTGTCCCCAGGCCAGTTGAGCCGTTCCAGCCGCGCGCCATTACCGAGATGGAAGCGCGCGACCGAATCGAGCGGCAAACCGCGCCCGTTGCGCGCCCGCATATAGTACCAAGCTGCGGCCCGCAGCAGCGGCTCGCGGACCCGCTCGGCGATTTCCGGTATGCTCCAGCAGTTCGCATCATCGAGCGCGGCAAGTACGGCGCGATCGTCCTCATCGAGCGCAAGCGAGTCCGCGTTCGCGCGTTCGCGTTTCAGCCATTGGGCAAAATTGGGCGCCGGCGAAAGCGTCACGAAGGCTGAGAGGCGCGGCACCTCGCGCGACACGTCTTCCACGACCTGCTTGATCAAAAAATGACCGAAGCTCACTCCGTTAAGGCCACGCTGGCAATTGGTGATGGAATAAAACACCGCCGTCGTGGCGCGACGTGGCTCGACGATGTTGCGCTTGTCGGACAAGATCGGCTCGATCGCTTCCGGAATTTCGCGCGTCAGCGCCACCTCGACGAAGATCAAAGGTTCGTCGACCAGCGCCGGATGGAAGAAGGCGTAGCAGCGGCGATCGGGTGGATCGATGCGCCGGCGCAACTCATCCCAGTCGCGAATCTCATGCACCGCCTCGTACTGGATGATTTTCTGCAGGATCGCCGCCGGCGTCGACCAATCGATGCGGCGCAGCACGAGAAAGCCGCGATTGAACCACGAGGAAAACAAATGAACGAAATCGGCGTCGATCAAGCGAAGGTCGTCGCGATGATCCATGGCATCGAGCAATTGCTCGCGCATATGCACCAAAGCGGCCGTGCCACCGGGCGCGAGATTGAGCCGGCGGAACAGTTCGAGCCGGCGCGGCTCCGCGGCGCGTTGAAGCTCGGCCGCGGTTGCATCAGACGGCGTCTGACGCCAGGCGGCGACAGCGGCATCGATGCGGCCGCGGTCATATCCGAAGGTGGTCAACAGCGCCTCAAAAAAGGCGATGCGCGGTCCGATGGTCAATTCGCCGTAACGTAAAAGGATCTCACGTGCCAGTGCCACGCCGGAAGCTTCGCCGCGGCCCGAAAGCAGCGCTTCGCACAGCTCCACGAGATCCGCCGAACGCTGCTGCGCGGGCTCGCGCCGATCGCGCAAAATCAGCGCCCGGCCGCGATCGGCGATGCTCTGCAGTAATTCGCTGAAGAAGGCCGTGTTCACGGCGCGGTCCCATCCAGTCGGCAGCAAATAGCTAATGATCGCGGGCAGCGATGACAAGCGCAGTATGCCGGGCCTGTAGACAAGATCGGCCTTTCCGGGTCACTTAAACGCCGGCGCGGTTAACCTTTGCCGCGTCGGTGCGCGAGGAGCTGTTCATGGCGGGTCCGTTGGCTGGTTTGCGTGTGCTGGAGCTTGCCCGAATTCTGGCTGGCCCCTGGGCGGGGCAGCTTTTGGCGGATCTTGGCGCCGACGTGATCAAGGTCGAGCGCGCCGGCAGCGGCGACGACACCCGGGCTTGGGGTCCGCCATTCGTGCCGGCCGCCGACGGCGGCCAGCTCGGCGCGGCCTATTTTCACTGCGCCAACCGCGGCAAGCGTTCGATCGAACTCGACTTCCAGACCGCCGAGGGCCAGCGCCTTGTAAAAAAGCTGGCGGCGCGCTCGGACGTGCTGATCGAGAATTTCAAGGTCGGCGGCCTTGCCAAATTCGGCCTCGACTACGCCAGCCTCAAGCCCGCCAATCCGCGGCTGATCTATTGCTCGGTGACCGGCTTTGGCCAGACCGGGCCGTACGCGTCGCGCCCAGGCTACGATCTCATGGCCCAGGGCATGGGCGGGATCATGGGCTTGACCGGCAACGCCGACGGCGAGCCGATGCGGGCGGGGATCCCGGTCTCCGATGTCTTTTCCGGGGTCTATTCGGTGGTCGGTATTCTTGCGGCATTGGCGCGGCGCGAGAAGACCGGACGCGGCGGCTATGTCGACACCGCGCTTGTCGATTCGACGGTCGGAGTGCTGGCGTTCCAGTCGCTCAACTATCTCGTCTCCGGCGAGATTCCAAAGCGTATCGGTAACACGCATCCCAATATCGTGCCCTATCAGGTCTTCCCGGTTGCCGACGGTCACATCATCATCGCGACCGGCAATGACGCCCAGTTCGTCAAGCTGTGCGGCATTCTCGGCGAACCGGAGCTTGCGAACGTGCCCGCGTATCGGGACAACAAAGGCCGGCTTGCACATCGCGCCGAGCTGGTCGGCAAGCTTTGTGCGCTGACCACGCGCATGCGGCGCCAGGATCTCTTGGAAAAGCTGGAGACTGTCGGCGTGCCCGCGGGCCCGATCAACGATCTCGACCAGGTCTTTTCCGACCCGCAGGTGGTTCACCGCGGCATGCGTCTGGAACTCCCGAGCACCGCCGCCAAGGGCGGAAAGATTCCCGGCATCCGTGCCCCCATCGTGCTCGATGGCGCACCGATGGCGTCGGAGCGCCCGGCGCCGCGGCTGGGTGAACACAGCGCCGAGATTTTGCGCGAGATCGGCGAGAAGTGAGGCATAGCGTCGGGACGCGAACGACAAAGGTCTATCGGGACACCTGGCCTGCGGACAACTTAGGCGGCGAGCTCGCGCATGATCCGATAGAGCCGCGTCTGGCCTTCGAAGCCGATGCCTGGTCGATCAGACAATTTTAGATAACCGTCGGCCAGCTCGGCATCGTCGGCGAAGCCGCCAAAATCGCCGAACACGCCCGGATAGGATTCTGCGCCCCCCAGCCCGAAGCCGGCGGCGATCGCGAGCGACATCTGATTGCCGCCATGCGGGAACAGCAGGCTTCGCGGCCATTGGTGGCGGTTGAGCATGTCGAGCGTGCGCGCATATTGCGCGATGCCGTAGGCCTGCGGCGGATCGACCTGGATCACGTCGTTGCGCTGCGGTTTGAGGCCGCCGAAGCGCACCAGGTTCTCGACGTCTTGCGTTGAAAACAAATTCTCGCCGGTCGAAAGCGGTGGATCGTAGACGCCCGCAATCTCGGACAGCAGCGCAAAGTCGAGCGGATCGCATGGCTCCTCGAACCAGCGCAGCCCGAATGGCTGCAGCCCGCGCGCATAGGCCAACGCCTCCTCGCGGCGGAATTTTGAGTTGGCATCGACCGCAAGCGTGCCGCCACGCGGGAGGATCGATTCGACCGCCTCGATGCGGGCCAAATCGTCGCGAAGCGGCATGCCGCCGACCTTCATCTTCACCATGGTATAACCGGCGTCGAGGTGACCGCGCATCTCGTCCTGCAAATCCTTGGTGGTCTTGCCTGGCGCGTACCAGCCGGCGCCGACATAGCAAAAGACCTTGTCGGCGATTTTGTTCTTGTTGTAGCGCTCGGCGAGCAGCCGATGCAGCGGTTTTTCCGCGATCTTGGCGACTGCATCCCAGACCGCGACCTCGATGGTGCCGATGGCGATCGAGCGCTCGCTGTGGCCGCCGGATTTCTCGTTCTGCATCGTCACGGCGAGGATCTTTTCCGGCGCGAAATTTTCTCCGGATTCATCCAACAACGTTTTCGGATCGGCTTTGAGAATACGCGGGATAAAGCGCGCCCGCATTTGCGCGCCGCACGCATAGCGCCCGGTCGAGTTGAACGCAAAACCCGCGACCGGCCTGCCTTCGCGCTTGACGTCGGTGATGACGGCGACCACCGACGTCGTCATTTCCGAGAAATTGAAGCCGGAATTGGCGAGCGAAGAGTTCAGCGGGATCGCGGTCTCGCGGATGTCGACGATGCGCAATGGACCCTCCCGAGCGCGATGCTATCATGAAGCCCGTCGCTCACGGGAGCGGGCATGATGAGAGGCTCCCCTCACCGGACGAGGAAGCAGGAAAAGCCAATGACCGGACGCAAAGTGACACGGGACGACCTCCGCGTGGCGGCGGAGAAGTACAAGAATTGGGGCAAGTGGGGCCCGAACGATGAAATCGGCACGCTGAACTACGCCCAGCCGGAGGACATCGTCGCCGCAGCGCGCCTTGTGAAGAAGGGCAAGGTGATTTCGCTCGCGCTCAATTTCGATAATAACGGCCCGCAGGGCGGCAAGACCAATTATCCGGCGCTCGGCCGCATCAATCCGCTGCACACCATGCTGCGCACCGGCACCGATGCCTATTCGGGCGTGCTCGACAAGCGCGGTATCCGCGCCGCCGACGACATGGTGGTGATCCCGCTGCAATGCGGCACGCAATGGGATGGCCTCGGCCATGTCTTTTACGAGAACAATATGTGGAACGGCTACGATTGCCGCGAAGTATCGTCGTTCGGCGCGCAGAAATGCGGCATCGAGAAGACCAAGGCCAAGATGGTCGGCCGCGGCGTTTTTTTGGACGTGGCACGCGCGCTCGGCAAGGATTGCCTCGAGGATGGCTACGGTATCACCTGCGACGATCTCGACATGACCGCGAAAAAGCAGAAAGTCGAATTCAAGCGCGGCGACTACATCATCGTGCGCACCGGCCAGATGGAGCGGTGCCTCAAGGCCGGAAGCTGGGATGGCTATCCGGGCGGCGACGCGCCGGGCTTTGCCTTCGAGACCCTGGAATTCGTCGCCCGCACCGAACTCGCGGCGCTCGCCAGCGACACCTGGGGCTGCGAGGTGCGGCCGAACAACACCGAGGGCGGCATCAACCAGCCGTGGCACTGGATCACCATCCCGATCATGGGCATGACCATGGGCGAGATTTTCTATCTGAAAGACCTCGCCGAGGATTGCGCCGCTGACGGCGTGTACGAATTCATGTTTGTGGCGCCGGCCATTCCGATCACCGGCGCGGTCGGCTCGCCGACCAATCCGCTGGCGATCAAGTGACCGACGGCGTCATCGCTAAGTGCCAAATTGCAACGTGTTGCGGCTGAATTGGGCATTTGCGGTTTCATCTGTTCGGACATCGGCGGACCTGTCCGATCACATCTTCGGCGCGGACCAGCACCGACGTACTGGACAATACGGCTTCTCATGGTCCAAACCACGGCGGATCGCGCTGGCGGGCGCCGACCGCTCGCGCCGCCGGACACAAGTCCGAACGTCCCGGGAGGAGTCATGCGCAACGGTTGGTTCCGCCTCGGTATTGTGGTCGCGCTGGCGCTGACGGTTCACGCCATCGCCACGACTGCAAGTCTCGCCCAGCAGTGGCCCACACATACGGTGCGCTTCATACTGCCGTTCGGTCCGGGCTCCGGAGCGGACACGGCCGCGCGGCTCGTCACCGAAAAGTTGCAGCAGAAATGGGGCCAACCCGTCATCATTGACGGCAAGCCTGGAGGCGATGGCTTGCTGTCGCTGCAGACCGTCGTGTCGGCAAATGACGATTATACGCTATTCTTCGGACCAAGCAGCATCTTCGTCGTGCAACGCTACCTGCACGAGAACATGTCGTTCGATCCCGAGACCGCCCTCGCGCCGATCGCGGGGGTGGCCAAGGT
This sequence comes from Xanthobacteraceae bacterium, assembly GCA_030037645.1. Classification (GTDB taxonomy): domain Bacteria; phylum Pseudomonadota; class Alphaproteobacteria; order Rhizobiales; family Xanthobacteraceae; genus BOG-931. The sequence goes on along the minus strand of JASHQI010000247.1, from coordinate 4,648 downwards.
GCAGATCGCCGTAGCCGTGCCGACGAATCTCGGTATCTCGACACTGGCCGAATTCGTGGCGCTGGCGCGCGCCAAGCCGAGCGAGACGAGCTACGCGGTCGCGCCGGGCTTTTCCGAATTTGTCTTCGACGGGTTCGTCAAAGAAAACGGACTTGCGATCGCCAAGGTTCCTTACCGCGACATCACCAAGTCGCCAATGGATCTCGGCGAAAACAGAATCCAGTTGTCCATGCAATCCTATGCCGCGATGCGGACCTATGCGCAGACCGGCAAGATCAAGATTATTGCAATCAACGACCGCGAGCGGTCGCCTATCGCGCCGGACATTCCTTCCGTGGTCGAAGAAGGATTCCCGTCCTTGCTCGCCAGTCCGGTCCTGGGCCTGCTCGGACCGGGCGACATGCCGATCGATTTGCGTCGGCGGATCGCGGCGGACGTCGTCGCAGTGCTCGGTGACAAGACGATCGGCGAAAGATTGGCGCTCACGGGGCAGCCGGTCACGCCAATGGGCCTCGACGCGTACACCGCCGCACTCAAGGAGCAATATGCTCAAGTCGCTCACATCGCGTCTGTGCTGGGCCTTGCGCCAAAGAAATAGCTATCACGCAATTCGGTGTTGCGGTCTATTGCGCGCTTGACGGCCGGTCATGCAGCCGGACCGAATAATTCCACCCAGCCGACGTCCGGACGGCGGAGTCATCATGAGAAAAATCTTCGTTATCGGTATCGGCGCGGGCAACCCCGACTACGTCACCGTTCAGGCGATCAATGCGCTTAACGAGGTCGATGTCTTTTTCATCATGGACAAAGGAGAAGAGAAGGAGGACTTCGTGCGCCTGCGCAAGGAAATCTGCGAGCGCTACGTCAAAGACAAGTCCTACAGGATCATGCAGACCGTCGACCCGCCGCGGGATCGAACAGCTTCGTCCTACGAGCCGGCGGTTCTGACATGGCATGAGCAAAGAGCCCGCATCTACGAGCGGTTGATCGGCGAAGAACTCGGCGAAGACGAGTGCGGCGCCTTCCTTGTATGGGGCGACCCGTCGCTCTACGACAGCACCTTGCGAATCATCGACCAAATCATCGCCAGAGCCAACGTCGCGTTCGAATACGAGGTCATTCCCGGCATCAGCGCCATTCAGGCTTTGGCGGCACGACACAGGATCGTGCTCAACCGGATCGGGCGGTCCGTTCACATCACGACGGGCCGCAAGGTCGCGGAAGGTCTGCCGAACGACATCGACGACGTGATCGTGATGCTGGACGCCGATTGCTCGTTCAAAGCGCTCGGCGATTCAGGATTCGATATTTATTGGGGCGCCTATGTCGGTACCGACGATGAAATCCTCGTCGCGGGAAATCTTCGCGAGCGTAAGGGCGACATCGAACGGCTACGGACCGAGGCCAAGGCGCGGAAGGGATGGGTGATGGACACGTATCTTCTCAGGAAGCATGACGCCTGAGGCTCCCGGGCAATCCGCCGGCGATCAAGCGACGGTTACCGGCTCGGCGCGTATCTGATCCCGGCCCAGGTCGCGATACCGGCAAGCACGGTGATGACGCCGGCGAACGTCACGTGCGCGGGCGTCGGAGATGTGGCAGCCGACAAAAATCCAATGCCGATCACCGGCACGGAATTGCCGGCAAACAGCGCAATCAGATAGCTCGACACGACTTCGGCGCGCCGGTCGGCAGGTGCGATGCGGTTGACCATTTCGAGGCTGCCGCGATAGCCCAATCCACCGGCGACGCCGCCGAGCGCCGCCGCGGCGAGCAGCAGCGGCATGGATTGGGCGACTTCGGCGATCACCAGAAGCCAGAGGCTCGGCGGCAACAGCGCCAGCGTGCTCAGCATGGCGGCTTGGCTTTTCAGTCTGGCGCTCGCCAGGATTGTCACTGCCGCGATCAGGAACAGTTCGAACACCACGCCGCCGGCGACCGCCGGCGCGGTTAGATGCAGGCTTTCGCCGAGCAGGCTCGGGATCAGGGCGGAATAAAAGCCGATCAACGCGAATGTCGCGAAGCCGGTCGCCGCCGGCGAAATGAATTGCAACCAAATGCGTCGCGGCACGCCAAGCCGCGGCTTGAGCGAAACTTCGCCGAAACTGCGCTTTGGGTTCGTTACTGTTTCAGGCGCGAAGAGGATGGCGCCGGCTGCTCCGCAGAGCAGTACCAGATAGATGTAGAAGGGAAGCTGCAACGGCCAGAATGCGAGTTGAGCGAGCAGACCGCCGAGCAGGGGCCCGGCCGCGCAGCCGAAGAAATTGGCGGCGGCAGCGATGCGCGACGCGGCGCCGCGATCGTCGTGAAGTTCGGCGATCCAGGCAGTGGCCGTCGCGGAAGCGAGCCCGGTCGAGAAGCCGCTTAGCGCGCGGCCTGCGAACAGCCATGGCGTGCCGCTGGCAAAGGCGAAGGTGAGGGCGCTGGCGATGCCGACGCCGATCGCCGGTAATGTGACGATGCGCCGCCCGATCTGGTCGGACAGGCGGCCAAGCAGAAGCAGCGCCACGAGGTTGCCGAGCACATAGACCGCGTAAATCAGCGTCAGCGTGACCTGAGAAAATCCAAACGCGTGCCGGTACAGCGGATAGAGCGGGGTCGGCAAAATCGCCCCGACAAACGTCACGGCGAGCTCGATGGCGACGACGGCGAGTGCGACTGAGGCGCGAGTCGGGATCGTTTTCATCGCCGGAAACGCCTGATCCGGTCAGAAAGTTGCCCAGTCGCCGGCGCTCTCGAATGCTGCGGCGGCGCGATAGATTGTGGCTTCGTCGTAATGGCGGCCGACCAGCATCATGCCGATCGGGCGGCCGTCCTCTATGCCGCACGGCACGCTGATCGCGGGGTGGCCGGTGACGTTGAGCGGACAGGTGTTGCGGGTCGCTTCCCAGCTCCGCCGCGTAATCTCGCGCGGCGGCGCGCCCTTTTGCGGAATCGGCGTCGCCTTCATCGGCGTCGTCGGCAGCAGTAGAAGATCATGCGATGCAAGCGCGACGTCATAGGCCGCGCGCAGCCGCCGCCTGATGTTCTGCGCCTTGCCGTAATAGTGTCCGCCATAGCGGTCGAGCGTATATCTGCTGAAGATCGACGCGATCTTGATCGTGTCCGCGAAAGTATCGGCCCGGCTCCGCCAGCCCATCGCCTTGTCCATCAGGCTCGTGACATAAAGTCCCTCGTGGTTGATGCCGGCACCGTTCATTTCCAGGAGTGTCACGCAGGCAGCGTCGCCGCGAATCGCCGCCCACACCGCAAAGCCCTGATGGTGTGCCGGCACTGAAATCTCTTCGACGATCGCGCCGAGACCGCCGAAGCGCTGTGCCGCCCCGCGCACGCGCGCGTCGACATCGGGCTCGGAATTCGGATGGCCAAATCCCTCCTTGACGACGCCGATGCGCAAACCTTTGATGCCGCCGTCGAGCGCTTCAGTATAACTGCCGGCAGCGACGCCGCGCTGGCGCGAATCGATGCCGTCGGGACCGGCGATGACTTCGAGCAGCAAGGCGTTGTCGCGCACATTGGCGGTCATCGGTCCGCAGGTGTCGATGGTCATTTCCAGCGGTGCGATGCCGGTATAGGGCACCAGCCCGAACGTCGGCTTCAACCCGACAATGCCGCAAAAGCTTGCCGGGATACGGATCGAGCCGGCCTGATCGCCGCCGATCGCCATGTCGACCTCACCGGCGGCGACCAGCGCGGCGCTGCCGGACGACGAACCGCCGGTGGTGTATCCGGCTTTGCGCGGATTTTGGACCGGTCCGGTCGAAGACGTGTGGCTGCCGCCGGATACGCAGTAATATTCGCACACCGCCTTGCCGGCGATCTCGCCGCCGGCGTCGAGAATGCGCTCGACGACGGTGGCGTCGACGTCCGGCACATAGCCATCGAACACGTCCGCTCCGATCATCATCGGCACGCCGGCGAGGCAGATATTGTCTTTCAGTGCAATGCGTCGGCCGGCGAGCTTGCCGCCCGGCTTGCCCGTGATCGAAGTCTTCACATACCAGGCGCCGTAGCGATTTTCGTCGCCCGTTGGGCGGTGACCGGGCCGGCGCGGATATTTCACCGCCGGCAGTTCATCCGGCATGGCGTCAAGCGCGGCATAGGCTGCAGCGATCGGCGCCGTGATCTCATCGACCGCGCGCAGATAGTCGTCGCTGGGGTTCATGCCGAGCTGTTGTGCCGCGCTCCGCAAATCGGAAAAACTCGGTTTTTGAAACATGGCCTCTCCCCGCTGCGGGTTGCGCTTTGCGGCGTAGCAACTACCTTTATGGCGATCCCACCATGAAACGGGCGGCAAGGCCATGGATACCAAACAGTACCCCGTGACTCACACCGAGGCAGAGTGGAAGAAGCTGCTTTCGCCGGAACAGTTTCGAATCATGCGGGGGCACGGCACCGAACCGCCGGGAAGCTGCGCGCTCAATCACGAGAAGCGCGCCGGCACTTTTTCTTGCGCCGGCTGCGGCCAGCCGCTATTCGCCTCGAAGCAGAAGTTCGAGAGCGGCACCGGCTGGCCGAGCTTCAATGATCCGGTGCCCGGCTCGGTCGAGACCTCGACCGATCGGAGCTATTTCATGGTCCGCACCGAGGTGCATTGCAGCCGCTGCGGCAGTCATCTCGGCCATGTTTTCGAAGATGGCCCGCCGCC
>JASHQI010000246.1 GCA_030037645.1 Xanthobacteraceae bacterium | reverse complement strand
GAGATCGCAACCGACCCGTTCAAGCCCGGCCGCTCGATCTCCGGCTATCGCACCGGCCCGCTGGGCATGGGTCACGCCGTGCTCACCGCCGAGCGTCTCGATGACGTCATTCCGTTCTACACGGAGATCCTCAACTTCAAGCCGACCGATTACATCCTCAAGCCGTTCAAAGCCTACTTCTTCCATATCAATCCGCGCCACCACAGCCTCGCCTTCATCGATACCGGCAAGAACGGCATCCATCATCTGATGGTCGAGCTGTGCTACCTCGACGACGTCGGGCAGGGCTACGATTTGGCGCTGCGCAAGCCGGAGATGATCGGCACCACGCTCGGCCGCCACGTCAACGACCACGTCACCTCGTTCTATTCGTGGTCGCCGTCGAAGTTTCTGGTCGAATACGGCTGGGGCGGACGCACCATCGAGACCGGGAACTGGACGCCGCACGAGCGCACCGAAGGCCCGAGCCTGTGGGGTCACGACCGCATGTGGCTGACGGAAGAAGGCCGCGAAGATGCGCGCAAGCTTCGCGTCGGTGTGGCGGAGGCCGGCGGCCGTGTCCCGGTCAATGTGATGGACGGCAATTACCTGCGCGCCCGCGACGTGTGCCCGTGGTGGAATGCCAACGTGGCGGCCCGCAAAACCGGCTAGGGCGGCGGCCGGGATGAATTCAGCCGCAGCGCGACGATTACCGGCGCCGCAATGCGCTCCATGTTCCGGAACACTGGCCGCCGGCGGCGCTCCACAGCCCGCCGCCCCGTGACGCATAGAGGCGGCCGTAGCCCGTCGCGCTCTGGCCGCCCTTGCTCACCGTGACGCTGATCGCGCCATTGCGGTAGACGGCGCCGACGAGCTGATAGCTGAAATCGTTATCCGCTTGCAGCACCTGCCCGGCGACAATGCGGGCTGGATAACGATAGCTCGGGTCGCAGGGACCGGACCGGGTGAAGATCGCGACGCTCCACAGCCCGTCAAAAGCTCTGGTCGGCCTCGCGACGCGCCGCCGCACCACATGCGGCGCCGGCTGAGCGACAGGCGTGGCCGGCTGAACAACATGCGTGACGGGACGAGCAACATGCCTGGTCGGACGAACAACGCGCCTTGCCGGACGAGCAACATGCGTCGCCGGATAAGCAACTTGATTGGTGGTGGCCGGATCGGCCAGCGCGACGCCACCACTCCCCGCCAGCATGAACGCAACTGCGGCTGCCGTCGCAATGCCGCGCAATTTGCTCATCACTTGGCTCCCGCTTTATCGCTTGAATGAATCTCGGGCGGTCCCGGATACGCCGGTGGTTCGCTGCTGAACGGCGTTGCGCTTCGGCCCTGGTCGTAACCGGCCTTGAACAGGGCCGTCATGTAGTCGGGATCGAACGGCCCGCGACTTGGCGCGCTGAAATCTTGCGGAATGCTTGCCGCATTGAAACCGATATTGCTGCGCTTTGCAGCGATATAGCTGCGGTCCAGCATCAGTCGGGTATCGACCTTCACGGCGGTATCAACCGCTTGAGCGAGGATCGCAGGCGTCGAGCGCTCGACAACGTCGAAAGCGGGATCGAGCCCGCTGTCGACCACGATATAGAGCTGCGTCGCCGGAAGCTGATAGTTGCTGGTGCTGGCCAGCAATGCCGCCGGTGCGACGAAGAACTGTCCGCCGACGCCGCCGTCAACGTGCATCTCGGCAAAGCGCTTGCCGTTCGCCTCGACATTGATCAGCACCGGCGGAAAGCCGCCCGGTATGGCGCTCGATGCCAATAGCACGCTGCGAAACAAATTCGCCGCCTCGTCGCCGCCGTGAGCGGCGATGGCGCCCATGTTCCAGACCACGGAGCGCTCGGCATCAAGATCGGTCGTCACCACGAACAAACGCCGCCCGCGTTTGTATTCGGCGGCAATGTCGCTGAGCAACGCCGGCGTTATTTCTTTGGCGATGAGGTCCTTGAGCGGCCAGCTATCGAGGAAGCTTTCGCCGGTCGAGCCCACCTCGAAAATATCCGCGGCGGTGATCTTGGTATAGGCGGATCGCAACACTTGGTCATAATGCGGACCGGCAAACGCAAACGGCGCGATCAGCGCGCCCGTGCTCACGCCGGTGACGACCGAATAGTTCGGGCGTTTTCCTGCTGCCGTCAAACCATTGAGCAGCCCGGCGCCGAATGCGCCATCCGCGCCGCCGCTCGACAGGACAAGCCACGGCCCCGGCTGCGCCGGCAGCGCCGCCTTGAAATCGGCAGTCGAATCCGCCCAGAACCGCGCCTCCGGCATCCCGGGAATTGCCGCGGCCGCCTCATCGGCGGCGGTGAATGGCACACGGGCGGGCAGGTGCTGCTGCTGCTGCTGCTGTTGCTGTGGTTGCGCCGCCGCAACCGGCGGCTTCTTTGCGGACTGCCTGGTACGCGGGCGCACAGGCCGCTGCGATCCTGGCGTGATCGTGGCCGGGACGTTCGAGCCCTGCGCTGCCGGCTGCGCTGCGGATTGTGCCTGGACCCACAGCACCAATAAGGCGGCAACTGGGGCGGCCGCCATCCATGCATACCATTTGGCTTTAATGTTCATGACGGGACGGCATTCTGAAAGCGTCGAAGGGGACCATTCCGCTCCGGTCAACAATCAATTCTGCCCGGTGACGCCGAGCAAATATGACGACTCTTTGCAAAACTTCAATCGGGCTGAATGGGATTGGCGAACAAAGGGTGTCAGCCCGGCACTGCGGTCCTCTGCTCGCATCTTCTGAATTCACTCAATTGTCACATGCCGGCTTAAGCATGTCGATCGGCCACGAATTTCGCCCCCTCAATGAGGATCGCCGCCGCCGGCCCAAACGGCGCCAGTGCCTGTTCGGCTTCCGCAACCAGCCGGTTCAATCGCGCTTTCGCCGATGACACGCCCAACACGCCGACCATTGTCGCCTTGCCGGCGGCGGCATCCTTGCCGGTCGATTTGCCGACGAGGGTCGGATCGCCTTCGAGATCGAGCAGATCGTCGGCGATTTGGAAGGCTTGGCCGACTGCCGACCCGTAGCGCTCAAGCGCCTCGCGCTGCGATCGGGTCGCGGAAGCGAGAATACCACCGGCCTGACACGCGAAGCGCAACAGCGCGCCGGTTTTCATCGCCTGCAAAGTCCGCACGTCGGTCTCGCCGAGACGCTGCGGCCCAGTCCCGGCAAAACGACCTTCGGCGGCAAGATCAAGCATCTGGCCGCCGACCATGCCGCCTAATCCCGCAGCGCGCGCCAGCGCGGTGACGAGCTCGATGCGAACCGCCGCATCGGAGTGTGTCTGTGGGCGTGACAGAATATCGAAAGCAAGCGTCAGCAGTCCGTCGCCGGCGAGGATCGCCGTGGCTTCGTCGAATTTCTTGTGTGCCGTCGGTTGTCCGCGCCGCAGCGCATCATTGTCCATCGCCGGCAGATCGTCGTGCACCAATGAATAGCAGTGCACGCATTCCAGGGCCGCGCCGGTCATCAGGGCGCTCTGCCGCGGCACGTTGAAAAGAGCGGCGCTTTCCACGACCAGAAAGGGCCGAAAGCGCTTGCCGCCACCGAGGCTGGCATAGCGCATGGCTTCGATGAGCCGCGCCGGCCGGCTGGTTTCGCCGTCAATTGGCGTTGCCGCCAAAAGCCGGTCGAGCAGCGCCTCCGTCTCGGCAGCGACGGCGTCGAGGCGGGACAGGAAAGGTGTCTGTTTGGCATTCATCGCGTCGTTATCCGACGTTCAAACGGCGCCGGGGGGCTCCTATATTCGGTCCTATATTTGCGGGATAACGATGCCGGCGATCCGATGCGGCTCTTCCGCATTGGTGTCGATGAACGTTAGCCCCAGGGTGCAATCTGTGGTCAACGACCTCGTAGCGTCAATGGTGCTGGCAATCTGGCTCTACCTCCTGGCCGGGCGCGGAGCGTTCTGGTTAACGGGACAGCGCGACGACGACACTCCGGGCGTAGCGGCGACTTGGCCCGCTGTGGTCGCCGTGATTCCCGCCCGGGACGAGGCCGAATGCGTCGGCCAGGCGGTTTCTTCGCTGTTGCGGCAAAACTATCCGGGCGCGTTCAGCGTGATTGTGGTTGACGACCAGAGCCGCGATGCCACCGCCCAGGTCGCTCGCGATGCCGCCGCTGCGGCCGTCGCGGCCGATCGCCTGACCGTGCTTGCCGGCCGCGCCGTGCCGGCTGGTTGGACCGGCAAATTGTGGGCGCAACACCAGGGCATCGAGGCCGCCGAGCAGGCGCCGCAGCCGCCGACTTACCTGCTGTTGACCGATGCCGATATCGTCTATGACGCCGATGCGCTTCGCCATCTGATCGCGCGCGCGCAGTCGAGCGGCTGCGTCCTCACCTCGCTGATGGTGAAATTGCGCTGCAAAAGTCTTGCCGAGCGCATGTTCATTCCCGCCTTCATCTTCTTCTTTCAGATGCTCTACCCATTCTCGTGGTCGAACGATCCGCGTCGCGCCACGGCTGCGGCGGCCGGTGGATGCATGTTGGTGCGCCGCGACGTCTTGCGCGAAGCCGGCGGTATGGCTGCCATTCGCGACGCCTTGATCGACGACTGTGCGCTGGCAAAAAAACTCAAAAATTACGGATCGATCTGGATCGGACTGACCGAACGCGTCCACAGCATCCGCGCCTATCCGGCCATAGCCGACATCCGCCGCATGGTGTCGCGCACCGCCTACGCGCAGCTGCGCTATTCGCCGCTTCTTCTGGCCGGAACCATTTTGGCTCTGGCGCTGACTTATCTTGCTCCGGTCGCGCTCGCCGTTTTCGCCGGCGGTGGCGCGCAATTCGTCGGGATTTTCGTCTGGCTGTTGATGGCGCTCGCGCTGCGGCGGACGCTGCGTTTCTATCGCGTCTCAGGCTTATGGGGGCTGGCGTTGCCGGCGATCGCGGCCATGTATATGGCGTTCACGGTTGATTCCGCCTATCAGCATGCGCGCGGGCGCGGCGGCATGTGGAAAGGCCGCGCCCAGGCCAACGCTTCGGAATTACGATGAACGACGCGAGCGCATTGCGGTCCGGCAAGGGCCATCGGGACGAGAATTTCCCGGTCGCCTCCTGGCTTGTTCATCCCAGGCACCGCGCCGCGATCCTGGCGTTCTACAATTTCGTGCGTACCGCCGACGATATCGCCGATCATGCCACGCTCGCGCCGCAAGAAAAGCTTGCGCTGCTCGATCGCCTCGATGCCGGCCTTGCCGGTGCAAGCAACGAGGACGCAGTCGCGGTGCGTCTTCGCGCCGCGCTCGCCGAGCGCAATCTTTCGCCCAAGCATGCGCAAGATCTTCTTGCCGCATTCAGGCTCGACGTCACCAAGCTGCGCTACCGCGATTGGGACGATCTCATCTCGTATTGCTCGCTGTCGGCCATGCCGGTCGGCCGGTTTGTGCTCGATGTGCACGGCGAAAGCCGTGATACGTGGCCGGCCAACGACGCCCTGTGCGCCGCTTTGCAAATCATCAATCACCTGCAGGATTGCAAAAGCGATTATCTCAATCTCGATCGGGTTTACGTTCCGCTCGATGCGCTCGCCGCGCGCGGGTTAGCGGTAGCGGCGCTCGGCGAGCTGCGTTCGTCGCCGCCGCTGCTCGAATGCCTGCACAAGCTCGCCGAACGGACCGAGCGCTTGCTGCACGAAAGCGATGTCTTTCCTGCGCTCGTCAGCGACTGGCGTCTGGGCCTGGAAGTCTCCGTGATCAACACGCTCGCCCATCGCCTGACACGAATCCTGGCGCAGCGCGATCCGCTGCGCGATCGCGTGCATCTTCATGTGCCTGGCGTCGCCGGCCTGACGATCGTCGGTATCCTGAGCGGCGCGTCGCGGCGGTTCGGCCGACGTTTCCTGGCAACATCGCAGAAGCCGCGGGGCGCCTAGGTGAAGAAGCCCTCTCAGGCCGCCGAGCGCGCCTCCGGCAGCTCGTTCTACAGAGGGATGCGTATTCTGCCGCGCGCCGAGCGCGAGGCCATGTTCGAAATCTATTCGTTCTGCCGCGCGGTCGACGATATCGCCGACGACCCCGGTCCACGCGACTCCCGGCGCGAACAATTACGGCATTGGCGGTCCGATATCGACGCGCTTTATGGCGGCGCGCCGCCGCGCCATCTCAATGGGCTGGCGCAGGCGGTGCAAAAGTTCAAGCTCAAACGCGAGGATTTCATCTCCGTGATCGACGGCATGGAGATGGACGTGGTTGCCGACATCCGCGCCCCCGACCGCGCCACGCTCGACCTTTATTGCGACCGCGTCGCTTGTGCGGTCGGACGGCTCTCGGTGCGCGTGTTCGGCATGGCGCCCGACGCGGGCTTGCCGCTTGCCGATCATCTGGGCCGCGCGCTGCAACTCACCAACATCCTGCGCGACCTCGATGAGGATGCGCGGCTTGGCCGGCTTTATCTGCCGCGCGAAGCATTGCAGGCGGCGGGTATCGCGGCGACCGACCCGGCGACGGTGCTTGCGCATCCGGCGATCGGCAAACCCTGCGCGGTCGTGATCGAAGCGGCCGAAGCGCACTTTGACGCCGCGAGCGAGATCATGGCGCAAAATCCTCGCCGCATCGTGCGGGCGCCGCGGATCATGGGCGAGGCCTATCGCATCATTCTCGACAAGCTGGTCGCGCGCGGTTTTACGCCGCCTCGTCCGCCGGTCCGCCTGCCGCGCCTGCGGCTTTTGTTCATCGTGCTGCGCAATCTCGTGTGATGGCGGCAACAGTCCATATTGTCGGCGCCGGACTTGCCGGATTGTCCGCCGCGCTCAAGCTGTCCGAGCGGGGAACCCGCGTTGTCGTGCACGAGGCCACGGCGTTCGCAGGCGGTCGGTGCCGCTCCTATCACGATGCCGCAGTGGGCATGACGATCGATAACGGCAATCACCTGCTGCTTTCAGGAAACCGCGCAGCTCTCGACTATTTGCGCAGCATCGGCGCCGAGCAGCATCTGGTCGGGCCGCGCACGGCGGAATTCCCGTTCATCGATCTCGCGAGCGGCGAACGCTGGACGCTGCGTCTTAATGACGGCTTGCTTCCGCTTTGGCTGTTCAATTCCGCCAGGCGAGCGCCGGGCACGCGCGCATTCGATTACGTGCCGCTGTTGAAGCTTTTGTGGGCGCGTCCGGGCAAAGCAATCGGCGAAGTCATTCGCTGCGACGGGCCGGCCTATCATCGCCTTGTCGGGCCGCTGCTGCTGGCGGCGCTCAACATCGATCCGCCGCAAGGAGCGGTGCGGCTCGCGGCCGCGGTGATTCGCGAAACGCTCGCTGCCGGCGGCCGCGCTTGCCGGCCGCTGATTGCCCGTGCGGGACTGGGCGCAACTTTGATCGAGCCGGCGCTGGCGCGGCTTGCTCAGCGCGGCGCCGTGGTGCGCATGGACCATCAATTGCGTGGCTTGCGTGTTGCAGCCGATCGCGTCGAGGCTCTCGATTTCGGCAACGAGGCCGTCGCGCTTGCGGCCGGCGATGCGGTCATCCTCGCGGTGCCGCCCTACGCCGCGGCTTCGCTCGTTCCCGGCCTCGCCGTGCCGCTCGAATTCCGCGCCATCGTCAACGCGCATTTCCGGATCGAGCCGCCGGCCGACCAACCGCCGATGCTTGGCGTGCTCAACGGCACAGTCGAGTGGATTTTCGCGTTCCCCGGGCGGCTCTCGGTCACCATCAGCGCGGGCGATCGGCTGCTCGACACGGCACGGGATGTGCTCGCCCAGACGATCTGGAGCGACGTCGCCAGCGCGACCGGGCTGCCCGCCGCGTTGCCGCCGTGGCAGATCGTGCGCGAGCGCCGCGCGACCTTCGCCGCCACGCCGGCGCAGGATGCGAGGCGGCCGGGGGCCGAGACGACGTGGCGCAATCTCGCCCTTGCCGGCGATTGGACCAATACCGGCTTGCCGGCCACCATCGAAGGCGCGATCCGATCAGGCAACCGCGCCGCCGCGATCGTCGCCGGTCATCATTGAGCCTGTACGCGGATACGAAAAACCAGGTCAAACGGCGCTTCGAATTTCTTTCTGCTGTGAACGATCGCGCGCGACGCAATCTCAAAAACGGCAACACCGCTCCATCCCGTTGGGAGCCTGGGACAAATTTGGGATCATCCGGCAGTCGTCCGGCGCCGCCGCTCCACGGTCATTGGACGGGCTTCGGCCGCGGATTCTTACCCACTGTGGCCATGACGCCACAGCCCTCGCAGCCATGTGTGCATTAGGATGCGGGGTGTTGCTGGAGAATGAGGTTGGCTGGGGGGAGGTTATGAAAAGAGTCTTGATCGCCGGTGCGGTCCTCGCGGCACTAGGTGGTACACCTGCCTTGGCGGCCGACATGGCGCTCAAGGCGCCGCCGCCTCCGCCACCTTGCATCTGGTGCGGGTGGTATGTGGGCGCCAACGTCGGCGGCGGTTGGGGCCAGAGCACCGGCTATAGAACGGCGGCCTCCGGTCTCGGGGTAGCTATCGCAGCAGGTGTCGTTCCTGCGACTCTCGGCCTACGACCAAGCGGCGTGATCGGCGGCGGCCAGATCGGCTATAATTGGCAGTCGAACATGTTCGTCTACGGTCTTGAAGCCGATCTTCAGGGAAGCGGTATTCGCAATAGCACGACTATTAATTTAGGGACTGCGCCTGTTTCGACAATATCGACTGGTAGCGAGGCACTCGACTGGTTCGGCACGGTGCGCGGGCGCGTCGGCATTACGCCGTGGAATTCGTTCCTCCTTTACGCAACAGGTGGATTGGCCTACGGCCAAGTGCGGGACACTGGCTCTGTCGTCAATCCAAGCAACCCTGTACTCGGGGGCAATTTCGTTGGTGCCGCGACGCAGACCAGGGCAGGTTGGACAGCGGGGGCCGGTGCTGAATGGATGTTTGCGCGGAACTTGAGTTTCAAGGTCGAATATCTTCACGTGGATCTCGGCAGCACCGATGTGATGTGGCGCGATATCACCGGAAATTTCCCGACCTCCAGCCTGACCTACCGGTACACGAATCGCGACGACATCGTTCGCGCTGGGCTCAACTACCACTTCAACTTCGGCGGCCCGGCGCCGGCGCCGATGGTCACGAAGTAGCTGGCGGCGCGACATCGGAAGCGAGGGATGAGGGCCCTCGGCAATGCCGGGGCCTGTTCTGTTTTGGCAAGCATCGGGGATACACGGAGCGAGACCCGGGGCGAGTATCTTGCTGCCGCTTATGCCGGCTACTGCACTGCGGCCTGTGTGTCGCTGCGGCGCGGCATCAAGTATCTCACCGACCACCAGGGCGACGATGGCTTCTTGAATCAGCGGCGCTATACCGCAACGGGTTTTCCGCGCGTGTTCTATCCGCGCTACCACGGCTATTCGAAATTCTTCCCGTTGTGGGCGATGGCGCCCCACCGCAATCTCAAGGACAACACGCGCGCGGTGGCATGGGGGATGTAGTCAGCTGGCCGGTGTCGAACGGCGCCGGCATATCTTTGTAAGACCGTGAGAATTGGTGCGCGGCCTGGGAATATCGCGGCTTTTGTCAATCGTCCGGCGCGTCAAAAGACGTCGGTTTTCAGACAGTCGAATCTTATCCACTGTGGCAGCCAGAGCACAGGAGTTTGAGCCGCGAGGACCTATGCACGCTCATAACAAGACGAATCATCGCGTTGTCGGAGCCTCGATGAAAGAGTTTTGCATTGGCATTGCGGCGTTAGCCGCGCTGATCGCTGCTCCGGCATTTGCCGCCGACATGGCGCTCAAAGCGCCACCGCCGCCGGCGGCGCCGGTATGGAGCTGGACCGGGTTCTACATTGGTGCGCAGGGCGGCGGCGGTTGGGGCGATTCATCACCTGGATACGACGCCTACTATTTCTGTCCGACTGGCGGGACGTGTCACGCGCCGACCACGGTAACTCCCCCCATCCCGTTGGCGAACACGTCAACCAGCGGAGCGTTTGGTGGCGTGACCGCGGGCTACAATTACCAAATCAATCAGGCCGTGCTCGGCATCGAGGGGGATTGGAGTGGAGCACGGATCGACGGGTCCGGCGCGTGTGACAAGGCGTTCATTGTTGCGTCGTTCGGCGGAGCTTCGGGCAACTGCAGTACCGGTCTTCGCGACTTCGGCACGCTGACGGGTCGCTTCGGTTGGGCGTTCGATCGCGCGCTTTTGTATATCAAAGGCGGTGGCGCGTGGGCGCGATACGACTACACGGCGACGAGCGTCGTCTCTGGCATTCCCGGCCCTGCTGCGGCCTTCAGCGACGATCGCTCCGGCTACACGATCGGCGCCGGCATCGAATATGCATTCATGCCGAAGTGGTCGGTCAAACTTGAATACCAGCACATGAGCTTCGGCAGCAAAAATATCACGTACCCATTCGTCAACGTACCGCCGTTCGATCCCGGTATCTACAACACTGTCGCTAACGACAGCGAGCGCGTTGACATCGTCAGGGCAGGTGTGAACTACCGGTTCAACTGGGCCGGCCCGGCGCCGGCGCCGATGGTCACGAAGTAGTTGGCGGCGGACGTTCAGCTTCGAGAAAGGGGCTCCGGCCGATTGCCGGGGCCTTTTTGGTTTGTTCGAAGAGTTCAGCGCGGCCGAGCGTGAGGCGCCGCTGCGACGTTAGCATGAGCGATACAAGTTACCGTCATCCTGAGGTGGCCGCGCAGCGGCCCTCGAAAAATGCGGCTGAAGCGTTCGGGCCGTCGCCCTTCGAGGCTCGCTTCGCTCGCACCTCAGGGTGACGGATAACGAGGCCGCGCTCGCCGAGGTCTTGGCCGCCGTCTTGGCAGCTTCCTTGGCCGCCTTCTCCCGCGCCTCGTTGGCGCGGATCTGCGACAGCGTCAGTTGCACGTTGCCGTCGAACACGTATTGCGCCGGGCGCGCGCCGTCGAGCGGAATTTCCGGCGCCATCGGTCCTTCGGTCTTCACTCCCTTTCAGGCGATCATCGTGGGCACGCAACCCTCTTGAATGTAGCAACGTAACTACATATAGTCTCGCCACACGCGCAAGGACGGCACGATGCCCGGTGGAGATTATGACCGCAACAACTCTGACCAGCCGTGAATTCAATCAGGATACGAGCGGCGCGAAGAAAGCGACGCGGCGGGGCCCTGTCTTTATTACCGATCGCGGGCGGCCCGCGCATGTTCTGCTGACGATCGAAGACTATCGGCGGCTGGCTGGCGGTAACATGAGCCTTGCGGAGGCGCTCGCGCAGCCGGGCGAGGCCGATTTTGAATTCAAGCCGCCACGCATCAGCGGCGTCCTCAAGCCGGCCAATCTTGGTTGATGTTTCTCCTCGACACCAACGTCATCTCTGAACTCAGGCGGCCGGAGAGGGCGAACAGCAATGTCGTGGCCTGGGCCGGCGCACTTCCGGCTGCGAGTTTCTTTCTCTCGGCAATTTCGATCCTGGAGATCGAATTGGGTGCGCTGCAGATCGCGCGCAAAGACGCCGCGCAGGGCGCTGTCCTGCGCGCTTGGATCGACGATCAGATACTGCCTCGATTCGACAGTCGCATCTTGCCGATCGATACAGTGGTGGCGCAGCGTTGCGCCCGGCTTCACGTTCCCAATCGGCGGATGGAACGCGACGCCCTGATCGCGGCGACGGCGATGGTTCACGGTTTGACCGTGGTGACGCGCAACGTCGCCGATTTCAAGCCGATCGGAGTTGCGCTTCTTAATCCCTGGGTCGTTGCGCAGACGTAGGATACGATCCAGTTTGCGACGGTGTCACGCCGCGCTGGCCGATGTTTTTGCCGCCTTGGCCGCTTTCTCGCGCGCCTCGTTGGCGCGGATCTGCGACAGCGTCAGTTGCACGTTGCTGTCGGACACGTATTGCGCCGGGCGCGCGCCGTCGAGCGGAATTTCCGGCGCCATCGGTCCTTCGGTCTTGACGCCGCGCCACGCGATCGCCAGCGCTTCGAGCGGATGTTTCATCATCGCGTCGGCCGCCGTCGCCTCGTAGCCGCAATGCGCCATGCAGTTCGCGCACTTCTCGTAGGCGCCGGTGCCGTAGGCGTCCCAGTCGGTGGTCTCCATCAATTCGGCGAAGGTCTTGGCGTAGCCTTCGCCGAGCAGATAGCACGGCTTCTGCCAGCCGAAGATGTTGCGGGTCGGCATGCCCCATGGCGTGCAGTGGAATTTCTGGTTACCGGCGAGGAAATCCAAAAACATGCCGGAATGCGTCAGATTCCATGTCTTGCCTTTGCCGAGCGCAAAGACCTTGCGGAACAGTTCCTTGGTTTTGCGGCGAGACAGGAAGTGCTGCTGATCCGGCGCCCGCTCATAGGCATAGCCTGGTGAGATCGAGACGCCGACGCCAAGCTCGGACGCAAGATCGAGGAACCTGGCGATGTCTTCGGCCGGATGGCCGTCGTAGATCGTGCAGTTGACGTTGACGGCAAAGCCCTTGGCCTTGGCGGCCTTGATCGCGGACACGGCTTTCTCGAAGCCGCCCTCCATGCACACCGATTTGTCGTGATGTTCCTTGATGCCGTCGAGATGGACCGAGAAGAACAGATAAGGCGACGGCTCGAACAAATGCAGTTTCTTTTCGAGAAGCAGCGCGTTGGTGCACAGCGAAACGAACTTCTTGCGCGCCACGATGCCTTTGACGATCTCGCCGATCTCCTTGTGGATCAGCGGTTCGCCGCCCGGAATGGCGACCATCGGCGCTCCGCACTCGTCGACGGCGTCGAGGCATTCCTGGACCGACAGGCGTTTGTTGAGAATGGCGTCGGGATAGTCGATCTTGCCGCAACCGAAGCAGGTGAGATTGCAACGGAACAGCGGCTCCAGCATGAGCACCAGCGGATAGCGCTTACGGCCTTTCAGCTTTTGTCGCAGGATATACGACCCGACGGCCGCTTGCTGTCTGAGAGATACAGTCACAATCGACGCCTTTCTTTCGGTTTCTGGTTATGTCGCCGATCGGCGATCTAGACTTTTGCCGTCGCGCGGCTGGCGGTGATGCCGTCGGTCAATTCGAGCGGCAAGCGGAACTCGATGGTTTCTTGGCGGCCGGTCAATTCGCTGACTTCGACCGGGCCGAGCCGACGCAGCGCGTCGATGACGTCCTCGACCAGCACCTCGGGCGCCGAGGCACCCGCGGTAATGCCCACGGTTTCGGCGCTGGAGAACCAATCCGGCTCGACCTCGCTGCCGTCGGCGATCAGATAGCTCGGTGTTCCGGCCTCCTCGCCGATCTCGCGCAGCCGATTGGAATTGGAACTGTTCTTCGCTCCGACCACCAGGATAACGTCGACCAGCTTGGAGAGTTCGCGGACCGCAGTTTGCCGGTTCTGGGTTGCGTAACAGATGTCGCGCGTCTCCGGCCCGACGATGTCGGTGAAGCGGTTATGCAGCGCCGCAATGATGCCGCGCGTGTCATCGACGCTCAGCGTGGTCTGCGTCACATAGGCAACCGGCGTGTCCGGGGGGATATCGAGGGAGGCAACGTCGGCTTCGGTCTGCACTAAGGTCACCGGCTCGGCGATCTGACCCATCGTGCCCTCGACCTCGGGATGGCCGGCGTGCCCGATGAGAATGAGCCGGCGACCCTGGCCGACATAACGCTTGCCCTGGTTGTGCACCTTGGTGACCAGCGGGCAGGTCGCGTTGAGCACTGGAAGTTCGCGCGCTGCCGCCGCTTCCTCCACGCTCTTGGCGACGCCATGGGCGCTGAAGATGGTCACCGCGTTGGGCGGCACTTCGGAAAGATCCTCGACGAAGCGCGCGCCCTTGGCCTTTAAGCTTTCCACCACATGTTTGTTGTGCACGATCTCATGGCGTACATAAACCGGCGGACCGAACTTTTGCAGGGCGCGCTCGACGATCTCGATGGCGCGAACGACGCCGGCACAGAAGCCGCGAGGTTGAGCCAGGATTACTTTCATCAAAACCTCCAGCCGACGCCGGCTGCGGCGATGCGCCGCAAGAACGCCGGACGGCCGCCATTTGCTTTATGCCCAGATAGTTTGGCGTCGCCGCCGTGACAATCAAGCCCGGCATAAACAACCGCCGGGCAGTCGATTTAATTGGTACTCCTTTGCGGTCACCATTGAGCGGAAATGAGCGCGTTGTCCAGGCCGTGGCGCCGGTATCATCCGGCCGGCGACGGGATGCTGCGCCTTTGGCTAATGCCCGTCGGATGCTAGGAAAATATCCACGATTTTCACTTTTGCGGCATTTTGGGGCATCCAGTGCCCCGATTCCGAGGTTTGCAAGCGTGGACCGCACGCGCTTATGTCAACTTCGGAATCGAAAAGGCGCCGGCAAAGTGATGGTTCCAGCGCGATTTTTCGGTTTGACGTCTCGATCCGACCTGCCGCCGAGCGGCAGGGAATTCAAATCCGACGTGCTGCACCTCCTTTTGCAGCCGGCAATGCCGCATACATGGCATGGGGTTGTGGGATGCGGTCAGGTCGGGACGGCAAGGAAACCAAACGAGGTGCCTCCATTTCGCCTTTCTCTTAACGCCTCAAACGGCAGCCCATGGCACTCCTTCAATTTCGCTGACCATCCCATCGCCCCGACCATCCCATGAAGACGATCTCCGATCTCGTCGTTCGCGCGATAGCCTTTTGCATTCGATTTGCGTGGCCGGTTATCGGCTTGGCGCTCGTGCTTGCAGTTCTGTCGTCGTGGTACGCGGCGAAGCATTTCGCCATCACGACGGACATCAATCAGCTCATCTCCTCGACCAGTCCGTGGCGCGTACGGGAGCTGGCATTCGAAAAGGCCTTTCCGCAGTTTCAATCGATCGTGGCGGTGATCGATGCGCCTACTCCGGAGCTGGTCGACGAGGCGACCGATGCCCTGACGCAGCAATTGTCGAAACAGAAAAACTTTTTCCGCTCCATCCAGGAGGCCCAAGGCGGTCCCTTCTTCCAACAGAACGGCTTCTTGTTCGAGGCGACGGCTCAGCTTGCGCCTCAGTTGAAAATGCTGACCCAGGCGCAGCGCCTGGTGCAAGTGCTGGCGACCGACCCCAGCCTGCGTGGCGTGCTGCAGGCGTTGCAGTTCGGGCTTATCGGCGTGCAGGGTGGCCGGATTACGCTCGACAGCATGACGTGGCCGCTGACGCTCGGCGCCAATGCGATCGAAAAGGTGAACGCCGGCCAGCCGGCGAGCTTTTCCTGGCATGACCTCGTTCAGGGTCGCGCTTCGACGCCCAGCGAGCTACGACGCTTCCTCAACATTCAGGCGGTGCTCGACTACTCCGAGCTCGAGCCCGGGCTGAAAGCCAGCAATGCCATCCGCAAGGCCGCGGCCGACCTCAACTTTGCCGGCAAATATCAGGCGCGCTTGCGCCTGACCGGCCCTGTCCCGATGGCTGACGACGAGTTTGCCACGATCAAGGAGAACGCCGGGCTCAATGCCAGCATAACGATTGTGATCGTGCTGTTCATCCTTTGGCTGGCGCTGCGATGGGTCCGAATTATTGTCGCGGTGTTCGTCGGTCTTGCCGTCGGGCTTTCCATCACGGCGGCGGTCGGGCTGATGATGGTGACCACGCTTAACCTGATATCCGTCTATTTCGCCGTGCTGTTCGTCGGTCTCGGCGTCGATTTCGGCATCCAATTCAGCGTCCGCTATCGCGCCGAGCGGCACAACGTTGACGACTTGCGCGCGGCGCTGCTGGAGTCCGGCAGACGCGCCGGCGCTCCCCTGACACTGGCGGCGCTCGCCACCGCCGCGGGCTTTCTGTCGTTCCTGCCGACGGACTACAAGGGCGTGTCGGAACTTGGCCTGATTGCCGGGATAGGCATGCTGATCGCCTTCGTGATCAGCGTCACTTTGTTGCCTGCCTTGTTGAGCCGTCTCAAGCCGCCAAGCGAGCCTGTGGCGCTGGGCTACTCGGTGCTGGCGCCGGTCGATCAATTTCTCGAACGACATCGCATGCCGATCCTGATCGTGACCCTTCTGGTCATCGCGGCGGGATTGCCGCTGCTCTACTGGCTGCAGTTCGATTTCAATCCGATGAACCTGCGCAGCCCCAAGGTCGAGTCGGTTGCGACTTATCTTGAATTGAAGAACGATCCGGAGAGCGGCGCCAATGACGTCAAGGTGATGGCACCGACGCTCGCCGCAGCGGATCAAAGCGCCGCCAAGCTGAGAGCCTTGCCGCAGGTGGCGCGCGTCACCACGCTTTCGAGTTTCATCCCGGACGACCAGAACGAAAAGTTGGCGCTGATCCAGAATGCTGCCAATACGCTCAATGCCGCGCTTAATCCGGCCAAGCTGGCTGCGCCGCCGACCGACGCGCAGACCGTCAGCATGATCAATTCAACGGTCGGCGCGCTGAACAGCCTCGCCGGAAAAGGCACCGGCACGGGCGCGGTCGCCGCCAGGCGCCTTGCTGCCGCCATGACCGCGCTTGCCAAAGCGGATCCAGCGGTGCGGCAACGGGCCGAAACGGTGTTCGTCCAACCGTTGCGGACGACGCTCGATGATCTTCGCGATCTGCTCACGGCCAAGGAGATCACCCGCGATAATATTCCGCAGGACCTCGCGCAGCAGTGGGTCACGCCTGACGGCAGGGCACGGATAGAGGTCGCGCCGAGCGGCGACCAAAGCAATAACGATGTTCTCAGCAAATTCGCGAACACCGTTCTGTCCGTGGCGCCCGACGCGATCGAGGGGCCGATTTCGATTCTTCAGGCGCGCCGGCTGGTGGTCACTGCGTTCGTCGAAGCGGGAGCCTGCGCGCTTATTTCGATCGCCATCATTTTGTGGATCACGCTGCGGCGGATCAGCGACGTGCTGTTGACACTTATCCCGCTGCTCGTGGCCGGCGTTGTCACGCTCGAAATTTGCGTGCTGATCGGGCTGCCGCTCAATTTCGCCAATATCATCGCGCTGCCGCTCCTGCTGGGCGTCGGCGTGGCATTCAAGATCTATTACATCATGGCTTGGCGCGAGGGCCAGACGAACCTGTTGCAGTCGGTGCTCACGCGCGCCGTCACGTTCAGTGCCTGCACGACCGCGACCGCGTTCGGCAGTCTGTGGTTCTCCAGCCACCCCGGCACGTCCAGCATGGGCAAGTTGCTGGCGATCTCGCTCATGACGACAATGGCGGCGGCGGCGTTGTTCCAACCCATCCTGATGGGCAAGCCGCGTCAACAGCAGGAAAATCCGTAAGGCGCGCGAATTCAGCGCTGCGCGGAATTCTCCGGATTTGAGATATTTTTCGATCCGTGAGAGGGCGCGGCTGGGTTCGGACTGGCGGCAGGATTGATGGACGGATCGAGCATGCTGTAGTCGGAATCCGGCAAGCGCGTCCAATATTGATTTTCGCCCAACAGCGCGAAACCGATATAGCCGCGCACGACCAGCGTCTGGCCATCGGGCGTGACCGTCATCATCGCCTTGTAGATCTTGCCGTCACGCGGATCGAGGATCGTTCCGCCGCCATACTTGTCGTCGCTCTCTTGCTGCATGCCGCGGATGATCTGCAGCCCCAGCCACGGCTGGTTATGCCGGTCGTCGGTACACTGGCTGCATACCACGTTGGGATCCTGGCCCGGCTTGAGGAACATCTTGGCGATGATGCCGTTGTAGACGCCGTCACGATTGCTGATGAGAAACCAGCCGGTCGGCTGCTTGGTGTCGCTGTCCACCGCCTGCCAAAGTCCGACGGGCGAGGGCGCTTGGCTGATGGCACGACTGGCCGTGAGCGACATCATCGCTGCGATACATAGGACGAGTTTGACCCGCATCTTCGAGCTCCGGAGTTCAGCGCTTCAAGCTTTCAATCTCGAAATCGAGGCTCACACTATCGAGCCAGTGCGTCGATTGCGACTGACATGGTTATACCCTACGCCCATGCGCAAGCATTTTGTCCGACTGCCGACGCAACCAATCTGTCGAACGGCCGAACTTAGCCAAAACCCGCCTCGACACTCAACAGTATGCCTGCGCCAAGCTACCGAAGGATGAGGTGAAGGGGGCAAAAACTTGGTATAAATCGGACAGCGGAACCGGAGTGGACCGATAGAGGCGGACGTGCGGATCAAAGCGATTGAGCCGATTGCGGTGAGCCTGCCGATGATAAAGCCGGTGAAGATGGCCGGCGAGACCGTGGCGCGCGCCGACAATGTGCTGGTGCGGATCGAGTCCGACGATGGCGTCGTCGGCTGGGGCGAAGCGGCGTCGGCCCCCACCATGACCGGCGAGACCGTCGCCAGCATGATGGCGGCGGTGAACCATATGGCGCCGCACCTCGTCAACCGTCCCGCCGACGACATGGCCGGCCTGATGGTGGAGATGGATGCGCTGATATACGGCAACAGCGGCGCCAAGGCCGCCATTGAGATCGCATTGCACGATCTCCTCGGCCGCGCCTGCGGGCGACCGGTGCATGCGCTCCTGGGCGCCAAACAGCGCAACCGCATCCCGATCCTGGCGGTGATCGGGACGGCCGACATCGCCGGCGATGTGCGTGAAGCGCAACAGCGCCGGAGCGCCGGTTACGTCATCTACAAGATCAAGGTCGCGGTCGGCTCGCCCGAGGCCGACGCCGAACGCACCAACCAAGTCTGCCGGGCGCTCGGGCCGGGCTGCCTGATTTCCGCCGACGCCAATCAGGGTTGGGACGCCGAGCAGGCCGAGCGTTATCTGCGCGCCGTCGCCGATTCCGGATTAGGCTTTTTCGAGCAGCCGGTGCCCGCCCACGACCTGGCGGCCATGGCGCGCGTCGCCGCCACAACGAATGTTGCGATCGGCGCCGATGAAGGCATTCATTGCCGCGACGACATCGAGCGCCATCACCTCGCCAAAGCCGCCGCGGGCGTGAGCCTGAAGGCGATCAAGCTCGGCGGCCTGCGCGCGGTGCTGGGGGCGAGCCGGTTGTGCGAGCGGCTCGGCATGAAGGCTAACATTTCCTGCAAGACCGGCGAATCGAGCGTGGCGTCGGCTGCGGCGCTGCATGTCGCCGCCGTTGCGCCCGAGCTGGCGTGGGGGTTGACGCTGACGAGCCCCGGGCTTGCCGAGGATGTCGTCATCGAGCCGCTTCGCATCGACCGCGGCTACATCGACGTGCTGGACCGGCCCGGGCTCGGTATCGAGGTCGACGAGCATCGGGTGCGGCGCTGGCAGCGTGACGTCATCGCCAGAAAAGTGGCGTAGAGCATGATCTTGTCCGAAAACCGGGCCCCCATCGGATCAAGTCCGAGGGCAGGCTTTTTCGGGATCATGCTTTAGCCGTTCTTATCGTTCTTTGCGTCGTCCTCGGCTTCCTCGATCACGCGCTCATCATCGCGGTCGACCATCATCATTCCTTCGTCCGGACGTGTCTTTTTGTTCCGGGCCTCCTCAATCTCGCCCGTTATGAATGCCGCAAGGTCATCGAAAGCGTCGTTGATCTCGGATTCCGAAATACCCTTGTCCCGTGCCGCCTTGACGCATTGCGCCGCCAGCGCTTTGACCCGCGCTCTGTCGGCCTTCGCCGGATCGCCCATCTCCTCGATTTTGTCCTCAACCCAGGTCTCGACGAATTCGACGGCGCGTTTGCTCATGTATAATCCCCTGTTTCCGGTTTACGGCGAGCCTAACACAATTCGGGGGAGCAAAACGTGACGGCAAAAGAGCTCGGCATTGCCGTCATCGGCTCCGGCCGCATCGGCACGTTGCGGGCGCGGCTGGCGGCAAAGCATCCGGCGGTGCGTTTTCTCGCCGTCTCGGACAAAGATCCGGCGCGCGCGCAAGCGCTGGCGAAAGAGGCGGGCGCCGACTTCCACTCTGCCGACAACGACGAGGTCATTGCGCGGCCGGACGTCACGGCCGTGTTTGTCTCGACGCCCGAAGGCGAGCATGCCGCGCCGGTGTGCAAGGCGCTGGAGCTCGGCAAGCCGGTCTTGGTGGAAAAGCCGCTGGCGTTGTCGCTCAACGATGCCGAGGCCATTCTCAAGACGCTCAAAGCGACCGGCGGCATGCTTCGCGTCGGCTACAGTCGCCGCTTCAAGGAATGTTTTTTGCGCGCCAAGGAGCAGATGGTTTGCGGCCGGCTCGGCAAGGTCAGCGGCGCGCTGGCGCGGGTCTACAATTCGCGCGCCCAAACCTTTGCCATTCTCAAGCGCGATCCGCACGCCACCCCGGTGCTCGACGTGCTGACCTATTACGTCGACCTGATCTGCTGGTTGCTCGAAGGCAATCGGCCGGTCGAAGTGGTGGCGCGCGGCCAGTCCGGCATTTTCCGCGACGCCGGCTATAGCGCGCACGACGTCACCTGGGCGCTGGTCACTTTCGCCGACGGCGCGGTGGTCAATTTCGGCATCAGCTATGCGCTGCCGGCAAACTATCCGACGCAGGGACAATCCGACCGGGTGGAGCTTCTCGGCACCGACGGCACCATGATCATCGACGACGACCACATGGAGCACCTGATTTTTTCCGAAAAGGGCATCCCGCACCCTTACGTTCCCGGCCACACGGTCGATCTGGCGTTCCTCGGCAGCAATTCGGCGGGCGATTGGGCGGTCGGCGACTTTTGGGGACCGCTCGGCAACGAAACGCGCGCCTGGCTCGATTTTCTCGCAACCGGCCGGCCGAGCATCCACGCCACGCCGGAGCAGGCGATGCTTAATCTGAAAACCACCTACGCCATCGAGCGCGCCGCCGCGACCGGGCAGGTGGTGCGGATCGATGCGGGGTAGCGAGTCCCGTTCGGGCTGATGCACGCGCGGCATCCCCTCTCCCCTTGCGGGAGAGGGTGGCGAAGTCGAGCGTAGCGAGACTGAGCCGGGTGAGGGGTGCGGGCAATGCCGCTCGCTTCGCTCGTGGACCCCTCACCGGCCTTGCTCACGCTTTGCGTTCGCTCGGCACCCTCTCCCGCAAGGGGAGAGGGAAAGATGGAGCGACGCGCAACCTCGGCTTACTTGCTGCGCTTCGTCCGAGCGACTTGCCGGACGCTCGGATGGCGCTGCGCTCCAGCCGCGCGGCGCTGATCCACCTTGTTGCGCGCCGCCGCGATCTTGCTGCGCTCTGGCACGGCTGGCGTTGGCCGATGGACTTAGTGCGGGATGCCGCACTTGTCCTTGCAGTAATAGATGTTCGACCGGTTCTGCACAAACCCGGGCTTCGCTCGCATGACCGCCCGGCATTTTTCCAGGCACGCCTGTTTATGGTCCTGTTTCCCCGCATCGGCGGGGTTGATGATGAGCACGGCGGACGCTGCAGCGAGCACCGCGATAGCCAGAATTCTGCGCATGGCTTTCCCCCTTCAGTCCGGAGCCCGGGCGGGATGAAGCGTGAGACCGGAACGGTTGATAGAGGCGAGACCGGGTTACTTCCCCCGCTTCGCCCGGATTGACGCGCTGCGTTTGCTGATCGCCTTGCGCGCCGCCGCGATCTTTGTTCGCGCTGCCGCCGACTTTTTGCGCGCCGGGGCCCTTTTGGCCGGCCGCAAGCCGCCGACCGCGTTCTTGATCTTGCCGCGCGTGAGTTGCCAGCCCTTCCAGTTGAGATCGAAGACGATGCCGTTGGGGTCCTTGAACTTGCGCTCAAAGCCCTCGTCCTCGGGCTCGCCGAGATCGTAAAAAAATTCGCCGCCGGCCTGCTCGACCTTCTTTTGCTGCGCCGGCAGGTCGTCGCACTGGAAGCCGAAATGGTGGATGCCGACGAAGTTTTTGGGCACGCCGGAGCCGACCTCGCTCTT
>JASHQI010000245.1 GCA_030037645.1 Xanthobacteraceae bacterium | reverse complement strand
CAATGTCGCAGTTGTCGGCGTCTCAATCGCAGCAGATTGCCCGCACGCAACGAGCCGCACGCGCCGCAGTCCGCCAGGCCGACGCACGACCGCGGCAACCGACGCGCGGCGCGGGCTACACCATCGCGCTTGCCGGACGGCAGATTCGCTTTGGACCCGTTGCATTCTGGATTGCGGTCGGCAGTCTCGTCATCATGGCGAGCTGGTCCGCGGTCACCGCAACCTATTTCGCCTTTCATGACGATGTGATCAAGCATCTCATGGCGCGCGAAGCCGCGCAGCAGGATGCCTACGAAGATCGTATTGCCGACTTGCGCGATCAAATCGACCGCAATGTCAGCCGGCAATTGCTTGACCGGGAGCAGTTTCAGCAGAAGCTCGACGATCTGTTGCATCGCGAGACCACGCTGGAGTCGCGGGCCGCCGCATTAGGTGGAATAGCCGATCCGACGACGACCGGGTCGATCAAACCGCGCGCTGAATTGCTGACGACGCCGTTGCGCCTGGATCGTGAGACCATGCTGGAACCCTCCCCGCAACCTGCGGCGCGGACGCTCGGCTCAACGGCCGATGTCGGGGCAAAGCTCGGGAGCATCGCAACTTCGCTCGACCGCATCGAACAGCGCCAGTCCACGGCGCTGACAAATATGGAAGGTCGCTACGAAAACGAAGTCCGAAAGGCGCGCGAGGTGTTTGCCCAACTCGGGTTGAATCCGAACGTCCGCTCGGATGCGAGCGGCGGTCCTTTCATTCCCGTGAAGCTGCCGCCCGCAAGCCATCCGTTCGAGCGTGAACTGGTACGCACGAGTATCGTCCGCGCCGAAGCACAGCGGCTCGACAGCGAGCTTGCTTCGGTGCCGCTGCGCGTGCCGATCACCGGCGAGGTCGACATCACGTCGCCGTTCGGGGTGCGTATCGATCCATTCCAGCATGTTGCGGCCATGCACACGGGGATCGATTTCCGCGGCGCCTATGGCGAGCCGATTCACGCGACGGCTGCCGGAAAAGTGACGATTGCCGGGTGGAGCGGCGGCTACGGCAAAATGGTCGAGATCGATCACGGCGGCGGTCTATCGACCCGCTACGGTCATCTGTCGGAGATCGACGTTACGGTTGGTCAGACGGTTCGAACCGGCCAGGTGATCGGCCGTCTCGGTTCGACCGGACGCTCGACCGGGCCGCATCTGCATTACGAAACCCGCATCAATGGCACGGCCGTCGACCCGGAAAAGTTCCTGACCGCCGGCGCCAAGCTGTTCGGCGGGCAACCCATCGCCCGGGCCGAGCGAAAAGAATTCCAGGATTGAAGTTACGCTGTCGATGCCGGCGGGTTGCCGAGCGCGCCATTTGCAGCCGCTATTCAACGTCCTCGACGGCCTTCGCTTCGCCGCCGAAAGCCCTTTGCGCCAGCGCAGCCTGCGTGAATTGATCGATGTCGCCGTCGAGCACGGCGGCGGTGTTCGAGGTCGAAACGCCGGTACGCAGATCTTTCACCATCTGATACGGCTGCAACACGTAAGAGCGGATTTGATGGCCCCAACCGATGTCGGTCTTGGCGGCCTGCTCGGCAGCAGCTTTCTCTTCGCGCTTCTTCAGCTCACGCTCGTAAAGCCTGGCACGCAGCATCGCCCAGGCCTGAGCGCGATTGCGGTGCTGCGAGCGATCATTCTGGCACACCACCACGATGTTGGTCGGGATATGGGTGAGCCGGATCGCCGACTCCGTCTTGTTGACGTGCTGGCCGCCGGCGCCGCCAGCGCGCATGGTGTCGACGCGCACATCCGCCTCCTTGATGTCGACGGTGATGCGGTCATCAACCACCGGATAAACAGTGACGCTGGCAAACGACGTGTGGCGGCGCGCATTGGCGTCGAACGGCGAGATTCGCACCAGGCGATGCACGCCGTTCTCGGTCTTCAGCCAGCCATAGGCGTTGCGGCCCTTGATCTCGATCGTCGCCGACTTGATGCCGGCTTCCTCGCCCTCGGTCTCCTCGATATAATCAACCTTGTAGCCATGCTGCTCGGCCCAGCGCACATACATGCGCATCAGCATATTGGCCCAATCCTGGCTCTCGGTGCCGCCAGCGCCGGCATGCACTTCGAGATAGGCATTGTTGCTGTCGGCCTCGCCGGCCAGCAGCGCTTCGAGTTCGCGCCGCGCCACCTCGGCCTTGAGCTTGTGCAGGGCTGCTTCCGCTTCGGCGACCACCTTTTGGTCGTTCTCGGCTTCGCCGAGCTCGATCAAGGTGAGCTGATCGTCGAGTTCCTGGTCGATACGCGACAATGCGTTGAGCTGATCCTCAAGCGCAGTGCGCTCCTGCATCAGCCGGCTGGCGCGCTGCGGATCGTTCCAGAGATTGGGCTCTTCGACCAGCCGGTTCAGCTCGGCGAGCCGGCCGCGCGCCTCGTCGACGTCAAAGATGCCTCCTCAGCAGTCCCAAGGACTGCTTGATCTCCTCAACGATGGCCGTGATTTCTGCGCGCATATCAGCGATCAGATATCGGGTGTCAGGCATCAGGAGTCAATCATTGATGCCTGACTCCTGATCCCTGTCCTCAGTACAGCCCGCCCGTGCTGCCGCGGACGATGGCGCGATCGGCGTCGGGCGAAATCGGCGCTGAAACCGGCATCGGCACGCCATTGGCCGTCTCGGTGCCGATCACGGATTCGCTGTCGGGCGGAGCGGTGCCGGGCTTGAAGGCTTCGAGAATGACGTGCGGGTCGCCTGCGACGGCGCGCATGCCGGTCTTGGCATCGACACGGATGAGCTTAATGCCGGGCGGGACGCGGAACGGGATCGGCGGCTTGTCGGCGAGCGCCACCTTGAGGAAATCGCGCACGATAGGCGCCGCAAGATGACCGCCAGTCGCGTTGCGCGCGATCTCACGCGGCTTGTCGTAGCCCATATACACGCCGCACACGATGTCCGGCGAAAACCCGATGAACCAGACGTCCTTGTCGTCGTTGGTGGTGCCGGTCTTGCCGGCGATCGGCTTGCCGACTTGGCGCACCACGGAAGCGGTGCCGCGCTGCACGACGCCTTCCATCAGCGAGGTGATCTGGTAATCGGTCATCGGATCGATCACCTGTTCGCGGTGGTCGATCAGCGTCGGCTCGGGCTGATCGTGCCAGCTCTTGGCATTGCAGCCGATGCACTCGCGCGTGTCGTGCTTATAGATGGTGTGGCCGTAGCGGTCCTGAATACGGTCGATCAATGTCGGCGTCACCCGCCAGCCGCCATTGTCGATCATCGAATAGGCGGTGACCATGCGCAGCACCGTGGTCTCGCCGGCGCCAAGCGCGTAGGACAGATACGGCGGCAAATTGTCATAGACGCCGAAGCGCTTGGCGTATTCGGCGATCAGCGGCATGCCGATGTCCTGGGCGAGCCGCACCGTCATGACGTTGCGCGACTGTTCGAGGCCGAAACGCAACGTCGACGGCCCGTAGAATTTGCCGCCGTAATTGACGGGCTTCCAAATGCCGCCTCCCGGCCCCATGTCGATCTCGATCGGCGCGTCGAGGACGATACTCGAGGGCGTGTAACCGTTATCCAGCGCCGCGGCATAGACGATCGGCTTGAACGCCGAGCCCGGCTGCCGCAGCGCCTGGGTCGCGCGGTTGAACTGACTCTCGTCGAACGAAAAGCCGCCGACCATCGCCAGCACACGTCCGGTATGCGGGTCCATCACCACCATGGCGCCGGAAATTTCCGGCACCTGACGCAACTGGTACTGGCCCGGCTCGTTGCCGAGCGGCTCGACATAGATGACGTCGCCGGGAGAGAGCACCTGGCTGACGCGCAGGACCGGTTTTGCCGGCCCTTTGGCCGGCCTCGCCCACTTGACGCCTTCGAGCGGCACATTGCCGACGTCGCGGTCCTTGAGCACATTGCCGCCGGGATCGCGCCCGGGTTGCAAGCCGATGCGCGCCGACTGATCGTTCACCGCGAGCACCACCGCCATCCGCCAGGGCTGGATATCGTCCAGCGATTTGACGTCGGCGAGCTTCAGCCCCCAGTCGCCGCTGATGTCGATCCTGGTGATTGGACCGCGATAGCCTTGGCTCTCGTCGAAATTGACGAGACCATTGACCATGGTCTTGCGCGCCAGGATTTGCAGCTTCGGATCGAGCGTGGTGCGCACGGAGAGCCCGCCCTCGTAGAGCTTTTTCTCTCCATAATTGTCGACGATGTAGCGCCGCACCTCTTCGGTAAAATATTCGGCCGCGTAGCTATGCGCGTCCGGCGGCCGCACCGTGACGTCGAGCGGCTGCTTTTTCGCGTCCTCGCCGGCGGCGGCGCTGATGTAGCCGTCCTCGACCATGCGGTCGATCACATAGTTGCGGCGCGCCACGGCTTCGTCGTGGTGGCGGAACGGATTGTAATTGTTCGGACCCTTGGGCAAGGCGGCCAGATAGGCGGCTTCGGCGATCGTCAGCTCGTGCACGGACTTGTCGAAATAAAGCAGCGACGCCGCTGCCACGCCGTAAGCACCGAAGCCGAGATAAATTTCGTTGAGATAGAGCTCGAGAATTTTGTCCTTCGAATAGGTGCGCTCGATACGCAGCGCCAGCAGCGCCTCCTTGATCTTGCGCGTGAACGAAACCTGGTTGTTCAACAAAAAATTCTTGGCCACCTGCTGGGTGATGGTTGAAGCGCCCTGCGGGTGCCGATTGCTGCCGTAGTTTTCGATGTAGGACAGGCCGGCCCGCATAATGCCTTCGACGTCGATGCCGGGGTGCGTGTAGAAGTTTTTGTCCTCGGCCGCGACGAAAGCGTTGGTGACGAGCTTGGGCACCGCCTGGATGGGCAGGTAAAGCCGCCGCTCCTTGGCATATTCGGCGAGCAAGGTGCCGTCGGCGGCGTGGATGCGCGTCATGACCGGCGGCTCGTAGTTCTTGAGTTGCGTGTAGTCCGGCAAATCCCTGGAAAAATCCCAGATGACAAACGCAGCCGCCGCCACGCCGGCGAGGAACAGGATGGATCCCGCAGCGAACAGAAAGCCGAAGAAGCGCAACAACAGTTTCATCGCGAACGTCCCGCCCCGCCTCGGTCGGCACATGCGCCCCGGCGATCCACCCCCCGCCACGAGGTGACGGCGCACTCTGACAGCATTGACGCTGGATCGCCAGTATTACAGCGCCGAGGTTGGCACGCGATTGCGGATACTCTCATGCCAACTTCGAAATCACGCAGACATTGCAGGTTAGCATTCCGGTCCGGCTTTAGGATTCCAAGGTCCGGCGCGAGATTTGCGGCAATGTAATCGGACTTGAAATCCACCACACCGCGGGGCCCCCTGCTCAGCGCGTGTCGTCGCTCTGTTTTTTGTTCAAACTGAGGCCGTAAGTGCATGCTTCGGCCCGCATCCACGGCTAGT
This sequence comes from Xanthobacteraceae bacterium, assembly GCA_030037645.1. Taxonomy (GTDB): domain Bacteria; phylum Pseudomonadota; class Alphaproteobacteria; order Rhizobiales; family Xanthobacteraceae; genus BOG-931. The sequence goes on along the minus strand of JASHQI010000245.1, from coordinate 6,533 downwards.
TCGGCCCGGCCCGACGGCCGGCAACGTGGGTTGCAAAGTACACGTCGATCGCCTTGGCAACGGCATCTGCCGTGCGATCGCGCCAGCTATCGGAAGTGAGCGACTTAAGATCGTCCTGATTCGATACATAGCCGAGTTCCACCAGGACCGAGGGCACATCCGGCGCCCGCAAGACTCGAAAGCCGGCCGATTTGATCGGGTCCTGATGCAACCGTGTCGCCGTTTTCAACTCGCCGACCAGATCGTGCGCGAACTGCACGGAGAAGGTTTTGGTTTCGCGCTGGGCGAGATCGATCAGGATGCCGGCGACGTCGTCGGGCTCGGTCTTGAGATCGACGCCGGCGATGACGTCGGCACGGTTTTCCTCCTCGGCCACTTTGGCGGCTTCCGGGTCCGAGGCTTTTTCCGAAAGCGTGTAGACGGTCGCGCCCTGCGCATCGCCCTCGTGGTGCGGCATCGAATCGGCGTGGATGGACATGAACAATGCGGCCCCGGCGTCGCGCGCGATGCGCACCCGTTCGCCGAGCGGAACGAAGGTATCGTCCGTGCGCGTCATCACGACCCGGTATTTGCCGGATTTTTCGAGCCGATCGCGGAGGCGCTTGGCGAAAGCCAGTACGATGTTTTTCTCCATTACGCCGCCTGGCGATTCGGTGCCGGTATCGATGCCGCCGTGGCCCGGATCGAGCACCACGAGCGGCCGCGAGTCACCGGTATCGGCTTTTGGTTCGTGGCGGGGCGGTAGTTCGACATGCATCGCCTTTTCATCGAGCGCAATTCTGCGCAAGAAGCTTTCGCGATCGGTCGGCGTCAACTCGAGGACCAGCCGCGCCGGAGCGCCGTCCGCGGCAGCCATGACAAAAGCCTTTTCGATCCGCACCGGCTTGGAGAGATCGAACACCATGCGTGAGCCGCCCGGCATCATCAAGCCAAAACGAAAGGCCTTGATCAGGCCGCGGCCCTGTTCGCCGGCCTTGGGCGGAAGCGCGAATGTCACCTGGGGGATGTCGAGAACGACCCGATAGGGGTCGGCAAGAGTGAAAGCGTGCAACTCGATTTTGCGGCTCAGGTCCATGACGAACCGCGTGTCGGATTCGTCGCCGCCCAGCCGAAAGGCGGTTGCGACCGGAAACGACTCGCCCGGCGCCGCCATCGACCGATCGGCGGCCCAACCGGCCGCGGTGAGGAGGACACCGAAGAAAGCCCAGATCGCCGCCCGGACAGCCATCGGTTTGGAACCCCTTCGTGCCCCGTTAACTCATAAGAGACGCGTGGTTAATCGTAACTTAACCCGGTCCAGAAGCCGCAGCAGAACAGCAAGATAGTGGCATCATCTGGCCCGCCCCACAGATGGCTTGCCAATTTACCACGCGCGGCTCTAAGAAGGACACGCTGACGGTGACAGGTTCCGGTTGTGTCGCGTTAGGGAATCCGGCACATCCGTACGGAGTGGCTCCCAGAGCAACGACGGGAACCACGGCGGAAGTCGCTTTCGGGCCGGGTCGGCGCCACGGTTACCAACCATGTGGCGCCTATGACGGCGGGACGAGCAAGCGACGCCGATGCCCTCTGAGGAAGAGGACAACCGAAGCCTCGCCGCGTGATGCGCGTGCCAGCAGCGAAGCGTACCGCTGGAACGCCGTCGCGCCGATGCCGTGAGCACAAGAAATCGCGGCGGCGCCGAGCGCTGCCGTCCATCACGGTTTGGAATTCATGTTCGAGGGGCCAGTCGAGGTTCGATCCAGTCGAAGCGGCAGCGTGCATGCGGCGCTTGCCGGCTCACGCATCGTTCCCGCTGGCCGCGCTTGTGGCTTCCGATCCGTTCCCTTCACTGACAATCGGGCAGGAAACCGTTCGCCGTCGCCGATGCGGCGCGGAGAAAGCGGTATGCCGGCCCTCATGAGATTAGACTATGGCCAACAAAATGCTCATCGACGCGACCCATCCGGAGGAGACCCGGGTGGTGGTCTTGCGTGGCAACCGCGTCGAAGAATTCGACTTCGAATCCGCACACCGTAAGCAACTCCGCGGCAATATCTATCTGGCGAAAGTGACGCGCGTCGAGCCGTCCTTGCAGGCCGCGTTCGTCGACTACGGCGGCAATCGCCACGGCTTCCTCGCGTTTTCGGAAATTCACCCGGACTATTATCAAATCCCGGTTGCCGACCGCCAAGCGCTGATCGACGAAGAAGAGCGCGCCCAGCGCGCTGCCGATGACGAGATCGACCGTCGATCGCGCCGGCATCGCGATCGCTCAAGTCCGGCTGCCGCGCGTCGCGAGGAAAAGGTCGCGCGCAGCGAACTCTCTGATGGTCCGGAGGAGGATTCCGCTGCGGCAGATCAGGTCGCGGCGGCGCCATCCGGCGCAGATGAAGACACCATTGCGCCGGCTCACTCCGATGCATTTGCGCCACCCGATTTGAGCGCCGACATAGCCGACATAGCCGACATAGCGACGCCGGAAATTTCTGAGCTGCAAACATCGCCGGAGACGGTGGAATCGCTGCCGGACGAGGGGGCGCCGGACGCGGCTGAACCCGGAGAGCCCGATCCGGCCATCGCTGAGGCGACAACGGCCGCGATGGGCGAATCCGGTACGGAAGAGTCCGGCGAGACGATCGAAGAAGCCGGCGAAACCGCTGTCGAAACGAGTGATCAGGTCAGCAGCGCGGCCGATGGCGCCGAGGACAGCGAGAGCACAGAGCACGCCGAAGACGGCGAAGAGGCGATCGAGTCCGTCGGTGGATCGGACGCGCTGGAGGAAGTCCCGGACCGTGCGCCGCGTTACCGCCGCCAGTACAAGATCCAGGAAGTGATCAAGCGGCGGCAGGTCATGCTGGTGCAGGTGGTCAAGGAGGAACGCGGCACCAAGGGTGCGGCGCTGACCACCTATCTGTCGCTGGCCGGACGCTACTCGGTGCTGATGCCCAATACCGCGCGCGGCGGCGGCATCAGTCGCAAGATCACCAATGCCGAAGATCGCAGTCGCCTCAAAGAGGTGGCCCACGATCTTGAAGTGCCGGAAGGCATGGGCGTGATCCTGCGCACCGCCGGCGCGAGTCGCACCAAGACCGAGATCAAGCGCGATTTCGAATATCTGCTGCGGCTATGGGAGACCGTGCGCGACCTGACGTTGAAATCCACGGCGCCCAAGCTCGTCTACGAGGAAGGCTCGCTGGTCAAACGCTCGATCCGCGACCTCTACGGCAAGGACATCGAGGATGTGCTGGTCGCGGGACCCGAGGCCTATCACGAGGCCAAGGACTTCATGCGCATGCTCATGCCGAGCCATGCCAAGGACGTGAAGCTCTATGCCGAAACCCAACCGCTATTGTCGCGTTACGGCGTCGAGAATCAGCTCGACGCCATGTTCTCTCCGGTCGTGCAATTGCGGTCGGGCGGCTACATCGTGCTCAACCAGGCGGAGGCCTTGGTCGCGATCGACGTAAACTCCGGCCGCGCCACGCGCGAGCATCATATCGAGGACACCGCGCTCAAGACCAACTTGGAAGCGGCGGAAGAGATCGCGCGCCAATTGCGTTTGCGCGACCTTGCCGGTCTGATCGTCATCGACTTCATCGACATGGACGAGAAACGCAACAATCGTTCGGTCGAACGCCGGTTGAAGGAGTGTCTCAAGCACGACCGCGCCCGCATCCAGGTCGGCCGCATCTCGCATTTCGGCCTGTTGGAGATGTCGCGCCAGCGCATCCGCGCCAGCGTGCTGGAAAGCTCGACGGAGAAATGCCCGTATTGCGGCGGCAGCGGCCATGTCCGCTCGGTGTCGTCGCTGGCTCTACAAGTGCTCCGCGCACTCGAGGAACACCTCATCAAGGGCGCCACTCACAATCTCATTGCGCGGACGCGGCGCGATGTGGCGCTCTATGTGCTCAATCAAAAGCGCGCCCATCTGCGCGCGCTCGAAGAGCGGTTCGCCATCACCATCACGATCGTCGCCGACGAGACGGTGGTCGCACCGCAGGCCTTCGTGATCGACCGCGGCGAACTGGTGCATACACTCGAAGCGGCCAAGGCGCTCGCCGAACGGGCGCAGCCGGTCACCGCACCGCTGGAGGAAGAAGACGACCTCGAAGAGGTAGACGCCGAGGAGGCCGAGGACATCGAGGCGGCGCCGGCGAACCTCGCGCCGGAGCAAAGCGAAGGTGGCTCGCAACGGCGGCGGCGCAGGCGGCGGCGCGGTCGCAACGGCGGCGGCGAACACGCCCCGCGCCAGCAGCCCGGCGGGTTCGATGTCGAGCCGACGCATGAGCCGTTCACGGCAAGTGACGAGGCTTGGTCCGAAGCGCACATTGCGCAACAGCACGGCGAATCAACCCCGGCCGCACACGGCGAGCGCGCCGAACATGGCGAGCGCGGCGAGCGCGAGGACAGAGCCGAACCTCAGCGCGACGGCGAGCGGCGACGGCGACGGCGCGGTCGCCGCGGCGGGCGGCGCAATCGGCACGAGCGCAACGGCGGCGAGCCGCACGTGCCGCAGCACGCTTTCGCGCCGGCCGACGAGCTGGCCGAGGAGCCACCTGCCGCTGAGCCCGAACTGAAGGAAGCCGTCGCCGACCTTGAGGCTGCGCCCTCGGCGCCTGCGCCGACCACAGCAGAGGCGCCACAAGCTCCGCCCGCCGAGCCTGAGCCGCCGCGGCGTCGCTCGACGGTTCGAGAACCGGTGCCGTTCGCGGGCGGCACCGACGCGCCGCCGGCAGCCGTCACACCGCAGGTCGCTCCGGAGCCGGTCACGAGCGAGGATGAAACGACCGAGGATACCGATCGGCCGCGCCGGACCGGCTGGTGGTCGCGCCGTTTTGCCGGCGGCTGATCGACTTTGAGCATGATCCGGAAAAGTGGACACCGGTTTTCCGAAAAGATCATGCTCCACTAAGGACATAAAGCGGCGGGTTACGCTTCCGGCTAACCCGCCCTGCGCGCGGGGAGCGGGGCATGAAAAGCGCATGGGTCGACCGCGACGCGGAGACCATCGTCGCTCATGGCGCACGATCGGGAATTGACCCCGATGTCGCACTTCGCGTCTACACGACGCGGCTGCTCGGCCGCGATCCCAAGCTGGTGTTGCATGGCGGCGGCAACACCTCGCTCAAGAGCCGCATGCACGACCGCCTCGGCGAGGATATCGACGTGCTGCGCATCAAAGCCACCGGCGTCGACATGGCGACGATCGAGCCCGCAGGCCTGCCCGCGGTGCGGCTCTTCCCCATGCGCAAGCTGCGCGCGCTCGATCGCCTCGGCGATGAGGAGCTGGTCGGCATCGAGCGCGCCAACCTGATCGACCCTGCGGCCCCTTTGCCCTCCGTCGAGGTGATGCTGCACGTCTTTCTGCCGCAAAAATTCGTCGATCACACCCATGCCACGGCCGTGCTCAGCGTGATCGACCAGCCGGACGGCGACAAAAAGTGTGCCGAAATTTTCAGGGAGCGCCTGGCATTCGTGCCCTACCTCATGCCGGGCTTCGGGCTTGGCAAGAAGGCGATCGAGGTCTTCGAACGCACGAACCCCAGCGACGGGCTTATTCTTTCGAAGCACGGCATCGTCACCTTCGGCGACAGCGCGCGCGAAGCTTACGAGCGCATGATCGAGATGGTGTCGCTGGCGGAGGATTTCATCGCCCGTCGTCGCAAGAGCGTCGCGGCCGCGCCGCCGCCGCGCAACACCGCCGCCGTCGCCGAGATTGCGCCGATCGTGCGTGGAGCGTGCAGCGCGAGAGACGAGAAAACCGAAGGCGCCTGGCGCCGTCTCATTCTCGAGTTTCGCGCCACCGATGCGGTGCGCAATTTCGTCAACGGCAGGGATTTGGCCCGCGTCAGCCAGTTGGGCGTGGTGACGCCGGATCACACCATCCGCACCAAAAACTGGCCGCTGCTGTTGCCGCTTCCGGAGCGCGACAAGCGCGATGAATTTGCCCGCGTGGTCCGCGATGCAGCGAAGGAATTCGCCGCGCGCTATCGCGCCTATTTCGAGCACCACAACAGGCGCACCGGCGGCGGCAAGCACGAGCTCGATCCCCTGCCCCGCGTCGTTCTGGTGCCCGGCCTCGGTCTGTTCGGACTTGGGCGCTCGAAGCAGGATGCCTTGATTGCCGCCGATATCGCCGAAGCCTGGGTCGAAGGCGTTGGCGACGCCGAAGCCGTCGGCCGGTTCGAATCGATTTCCGAGGCCGACATGTTCGATTGCGAGTATTGGCCGCTCGAACAGGCCAAGCTCGGCGCGCGCAAGGAATTGCCGCTGGCCGGACAGATCGCCGCGATCACCGGCGCCGGCGGCGCGATCGGCGCGGCGACGGCGAGAGCGTTTGCCGCAGCAGGAGCTGAAGTCGCCCTGCTCGACGTCAACTTTGCCGCGGCCGCCGAACGCGCCAAGGCGGTCGGCGCATCGGCCTTGCCGGTCAAATGCGACGTGACCGACGCGGTTTCGGTGCGCGCGGCGTTCGAAGCGGTCACGGCGGCGTTCGGCGGCGTCGACATCGTCGTCTCCAATGCGGGCGCGGCCTGGCAGGGACGCATCGG
>JASHQI010000038.1 GCA_030037645.1 Xanthobacteraceae bacterium | reverse complement strand
CTCGTGCCCGGCGCGAGCGGCTCGGATGTGGCGCTGCTGCGCCGGTTTCTCGTCATCAACGAGGACCTGCCCGCCAATCAGGAAGCGGGTGACGTCTACGACGCCGCCGTGGTCGACGGCGTCAAGCATTTCCAATTGCGCCACGGGCTCGATCCGACCGGCACAGTCGGCCCGCAGACGCTTCAGGCGATGAACGTCCCGGTCGGCGCGCGGATCAAGCAACTCGAAGCGTCGCTCGATCGCCTTCTCGGCATGGATTTCGTCTTTGCCGAGCGCTACGTCGTGGTGAATATCCCGGCCGCCTTTGTCGAGGCTGTCGCCAACGGCAAGGTCGAGCGCCGCTATCGCGTCATCGTCGGCAAGATCGACAAGCCGTCGCCGACGCTGTCGGTCTATATCACCGCGATCGATATCAATCCGACCTGGACGGTGCCGCTATCGATCACCAAAAACGAAATATTCTCCCGCATGCGCAGGGATCCGAATTATCTCAGCCGCATGCATATGCGCGTGATCGGCCCGCACGACACCGAATTGGATCCGCGCAGCATCGACTGGTCGTCCGACCGTTCGCCGAATTTCTTCGTCCGGCAGGACGCCGGCGCCTGGAACGCGCTCGGCTATCTCAAGATCGACATGCCGAATCCTTACGCGGTCTACATGCACGACACCGATACGCGAAAGCTGTTCGCCACGGATTACCGCTTCGATTCCCACGGCTGCACCCGCGTTGACAATGTTCGCGATCTTGCCGCCTGGATTCTCCAGGACGGACCTCCCGGCTGGAATCGCGCCGCCGTCGACGCTGCCATCGCCACCGGCCAAAGCCGGGTCATCCCGCTGCCGCGCAAGATGCCGGTCGCCTGGGTCTATCTCACCGGCTGGGTGACGCGCGACGGCACCGTCGAATTCCGCGACGACGTCTACAAGCATGACGAAGCGCTCGACCGCAACGCGCTCACCCAGGCGGTGAAAGAGGCGGGCGGCTTCGTGCAACCCGCGCCGCAAGAGTATAAACAATTTTCCAATCTCGACAGCCGCTGAGCAAAATTCTGGCAATGCGCATGCGGTTCACTTTCATCGCTGTCGTCGCGGCGACCGCCGCCGCGCTGGCGCCGATCTCCGGCGCTCGGTCGGAATCGGGCAGAACGATCAGGATCATCGTGCCCTATCCGCCGGCCGGCGGCGCCGACGTGGTCGCTCGCGTCGTCGCGAATGCGATCGGCAACAAGTTGCACGGACCGACCATGGTGGTTGAGAACCGCGCCGGTGCGGGCACGCTGATCGGCACCGAAGACGTCGTGCGCGCGCAGCCGGACGGCGACACGCTGCTGTTCACCAACAATTCGCTGCTGCTTCTGCCGAACCTGCACAAGGTCGACTACGATCCATTTTCGAGCCTGGAGCCGATCTGCAATGTCGCGACGACGCCGACGGTCGTCCTCGTCAATAGCGCATCGCCGTATCGCACGCTCGGCGATCTCGTTGCCGCGGCGCGCGCCAAACCCGGCGGCCTGACCTTCGGCGCTTCCCCCGGAGCCCTGTCGCATGTCAGTTACGAGATGCTGCTGCATCGCGCCGGCATTCGGATGACGCTCGTTCCCTTCAACGGCACGCCGCCGCAGATCAACGCTCTGTTGGGTCAACAGATCGACACGGCGTTCGTCGATTATCCCTCCGCCGAGGGACTGGTGAAGACGGGAAAGCTGCGGATCCTTGCCAGCGCCTCGCCGGCCCGGATCGATTGGATGCCCGACGTGCCGACGCTCATAGAGTCCGGCTACAAGGACTTCGAGATCGAGCTCTGGTACGGCGCATTTGCTCCCGCCCATACGCCGCAGCAGGCGATCGCCCGGCTGACGGACTGGATCACCAAGGCCGTGCAGGTGCCCGCTGTGCGATCGCGCCTGGTCGGGGAGGGGATCAACCCCGTCGCCGGCGCGTGTGGCGCGCCGTTCGTGTCCTATCTGCACAAGCAATATAAAGAGTTCGGCCGCGCCATACGCGAGGCGAATATCAAGGTGGAGTAGGCTCGCGACATCATCGCGAGCTCCATCGGCCGGGAATCCCGCCTGTCGCCGTGAGCCTGCCGGCCGTCTCGACTAGCCGCGGAACGCCGCCTTGATGGTCTCGACCGTGGCGTCGGGCGCGCGCGCGGCAGCGATGATGCGGGCTTCCTGTTTCATCAGGCCATCGAGTGCGGACGCCATGGCGTCGATCTTGTCGATCGGCACGACCACGGCGCCGTGCCGGTCGGCGTGGATGAGATCGCCGCTTTTGACTTCCATGCTGTGAATGGTGACGGAGATGCCGAACTCGACGACATGCACGTAAGCGTGCGATGGCGCAATCGAGCCGGCGAGCATCTGAAAGCCTCCGGCAACGGCTGCGATGTCGCGGATCGAGCCATTGGTTACGGTGCCGAGGCAGCCGAGCGCCTTGTGCACGTTGGTCTGCACCTCGCCCCAGAACGCGCCGTAGCCGGCCGGCTCGTCCTTGTCCTCGATCACGACCACGCTTGGGCGCGGTTCGGCCGCGACGTAATCGAGATAATCCATCCGCTTCTGCATGTAGCTCGGCCCGCCGACCTTGTCGCGGGCGCGGATGGTCACCGTCTTGGCGAATCCGACCATGGGCGGCAGATCGGGAAACGGACAATGCAGATGGCTCGCCGTATAGCCGGCGCCGCGCCGTTCCGGCGCCACGATCTCGATCAGGTTGCAGACTGTCGGCGTGTCGATCGACCGCAGAAATTTGAACTGGCTGTCCGACACCATGGCATGTCCCCGTTGTTATCCTTCCCACGCGAGCGCGACGATGACCGCCATGATCGCTTGCATGGCGACGATCGTGGCGATGCAACCGCTCCAGCCCGCGCCGTTCCAGGCGAGTCCGGTCAGGAACGCCCCCGCGCTGCCGCCGATATAATAGATCGAACCATAAAGGCCGACGGCGGATGAGCGGCCCTCCGCGGCGGTCATTGTGACATAGCCGGTTGTCACCGTCTGGCACAGCATGCCGCAGACGGCGCACAGCGTCAGCCCGGCCAGGATCACGCTCAGCCGCGGCGCCAGCATCAGCAGCGCTCCCAAAATCCACACGGCGATGATGCCGAGCACAAAGCGGCGGCGCCCGAACAGCGCGATGGCGCGTCCCGCCCATGGCAGCATCGGGCTACTGACGAGATAAGTGAAGAACAGCGCCCCGAGCAGCGTCGGCGAGAACAAATAAGGCGCCGCCGCCAGATGGAAGCTCACATAGGTGAACGTGGCGATGAAGTTGAACAGCACGCCGAAGCCGACGGCGTAGGTCGCCACCAGCCGCCGGTTGCGCAAGTGGCGCAGCATTTGCAGCAGCGAACGGAGCAGGCCGCCGGAACGAACAAAGCTTCGTTCGCTCGTCAGCGTCAGTGCAACGACGATGGCGGCGATGAGGGTGATGAACGCGACCACGTCGAACGCGGCGCGCCAGCCGATCGCATCGGTCAAGACTCCCGGAATGAAGCGGCCGCTGAAGCCGCCGATGCTCGTGCCCGACATGTAGAGCCCGGCGACGCGGGGAACGTCAGCGGGCGGCCACTCGTCGCCGATATAGGCAACCGTCACGGTGAAGATCGGCGGCAGCAGCAGCCCTTGCACGAAGCGCCAGAATGCGAGCTCGGGCACGGTTGCGGCAAACGTCATGATGACGGTCGGCGCCACCACGGCGAACATCGCGGCCGTGATCAGGCGCTTGCGGCCGACCACATCGGCGAGCGCCCCGGTGAAGGGCGCCGTCAATGCAATAGCGGCCGTGCCGGCCGTCATCAGCGAACTGATATCGCCGGCATCGACGCCGAATTCGCGCCCCATCTGCGGCAGCAGCGCCTGCGGCGAATAGAGATTGACGAAGGCGGCAAAGCCTGCCGTGGCCACGGCGAAGCTGCGACGGTCAAAAGCCATGCGCCATTATGAGCGACGACCGACGCAAATGCACTCGTCGGCAGTTTCAGGCCGCCGCGATCACTTCGGCAGGAACGCCGTGGTGTAGAGCTTGGACATATCCGGCGGGGTCGCGAGAAGTTTCAAATCGGCGAAAGAGCGCTTGAGCGTCGCAAGCGATTCGGCGTCGAACTCGCAAGCCTTGCTGAACATGCCGATCGTCAGATCGTAATCCTTCGCCATTACGCTCGGCGAAAATCCGGTAATCTTGCTCTCGATCTTTACGGTCTCAGCCTTGTGCGCGCGGATGTAGTTGATCGTCTCGATCCATCCGGCAACAAAAGCGCGGACCGCGTCGGGATTGGTTTTGATCAGGTTGTTCGAGGCATAGAGCGTGCCGGCGGCGAGGTTGCCTTCATATTTCGTCACCGGGAACAGCAGGCGGCCCGTCTTTTTGTCTTCCATTTGCAGGAACAGCGAGGTCACGGCGATATCGGCATCGATGAGGTGAGCGCGGAATGCGGCGATGATGCTGCTGGCCCCGTTGCCGATCGCGACACCGGTGACCCCGGGAGGCTGCCAACCCTCCTTGCGCACAAGCTCCTTCGTCAGCCAATCCGTCAACGACCCCGCGCTGGAGAAGCCGATTTTCGTGCCCTTGAGTTGCGCGATCGAGTGGATGGGCGAATCCCATGGCACGCCGATACCGATGAATGGAATCGGCCCCGCGCTTTCACAAATGGCGGTCATCGGCACGCCCTTGGCAACGAGCGCCATTTCCGTGCCGGCGCCATCCCCGATATCGAGGCTGCCGGCCGCCATGGCCGTGGCCATTTTGCTGCCGCCGGTGAAATCGATGATTTTCAGGTCGAGCCCATGTTTCTTGAAGATGCCGAGCTGGTTGCCGACATCGACGGGAATGATCGGGTCGGCGTTCGGCGCCGCCTTGCCCACGGTCAACATGGTCGCCGCCGATGCGGTTGGCGCGAAACCGGCCGATCCAAGCACGATGGCGAGCGCGGCAATGAAGGGGCCGCGCGACAGTTTTTCGAACATGGCTTCCTCCTCTGGCGTCTATTGCATTGCTTTTTGATGCCGGCGATCGCCCGGGGTCGCGAGCGGCAGCCGGCGCGCTGACCCGGATACCAAGGCCCCACGGACCCGGATGAGCTCGGCTTTTTGAAATCGTGGACCAAGAGCGTTTGAGAAACAAGCCAAGCCGGGTGCGGCGTGTTGTGCACCGGCCAGGAGCCGTCAGCCGAACGGCTTGATGCTTTCGGCGACGGAGTCGGCGAGGTGCTCCTTGGAGATCACGCCGACGATCTGCGACGGGTGCCACCGTCCCTGCGCCGTCGTCACGACGGCCATGCTGGAGTTGTGGCGTGCCATGCGCTGCACGATGTCGAAAACGATGTCATTTTCGCGCGCCAATGTGAAACTACGCTCCGCCACTTGGCCCATGCTGATTCCGGTATAGGCGGCTTCGATACCGCGCCGCAGCTTGGTGTTGACTCTGACGACGCCGACGATGTGCTTGCCCCGCGTCACGACCACGTGCTTCAGCGCGCCGGCATCGCCGTGCTTGCGCAGGAAATCATCGAAATCCGCGTCAGACGCGACGACTACAACGTCGCGTTCCATCACATCGCCGGCGCGGCGTACCAGAAACATGTTCGCGTGCCGCGCCCTGGGCACGAAGTGCCCGCGGCCGACAAGCTTGACGGTGTAGATATTCTCCAACGACAGCAGGCGCCGGACGCCGATGGCAAGCGCGACAGCGACGATGCTCGGCATCACCAGATCGTAGTCGCGCGTCATCTCGAAAATCATCGTGACCGCGGTCATGGCGGCGCCGGTGCCGCCGCCGACCATGGCGGCCATGCCGATGATGGCGCTGGTGGTCGCCGTGACGCCCGCGGCCGGATGGATGGCCGCGATCAGCGATCCGAAGGCGCCGCCGATCGTGGCACCCATGAACAGCGACGGCGAAAATATCCCGCCCGACGCCCCCGAACCGATGCTCGTCGAGGTGGCGCAAACCTTGGCGACAAACAGCACCGCAAGCAGCGACGGCGTCGCAAGCCCGCCGGTGAGGATGGCCTGGATCGTCGCATAACCCACGCCCTCGACGTAGTAATGCCCTGCCGTCCGCAGCAGCACATAGATCAAGATGCCGAGCGCCAACATGCCGACGACATGGCGCAGATACGGATTTTTGATGTACTCGAAGATTTCTTCCGCCAAGCTCAAGCCGCGGATGAATGCGGTCGCGGCAAGTCCAATGATGCAGCCGAGCAGCGCGAACAACAGCAGGGAAGGCAGCGTCGCCGGGTGTTGCGACGTCAACAATGTCGCCGGGATCGCGAACGATGGGTGAATGCCGAAGAAGATGCGGCCGATGAAGGTCGCGGTGCCGGTGGCGAGCGCGACCGGCAGGAAGGTGCGTGCGCTCAATTCCGGCATCATCAGCTCGATCGCGAACATCACGCCGCCGATCGGGGTGTTGAACGTCGCCGCAATGCCGGCGCCGGCGCCGGCGGCAACGAGCGTGATGCGCTGCCACGGCGCCATGCGGATGATCTGGCCGAGGGTTGAGCCGATCGCAGCGCCGATCTGAATGATCGGGCCTTCGCGGCCGACCGCGGCGCCGGTGCCGATCGAGAGTGCGGACGCGAGCGATTTGATCACCGCCACCACTGGGCGGATCTCGCCGTTTTTGTAATAGATCGCGTCCATGACTTCGGGCACGCCATGGCCGCGCGCCTCGGGGGCAAAATTGGTGACAAGGAAGGTGACGAGCACGCCGCCGATCACGGGAACAAAGATCACTAGCATGCCCCATGGGCTCGGCGGCGTGAACGCGCTGGCGTCGTAATCAATCGCGAATGAACCGAGGAAGGCGACGTTGTGGATGATGCCGATCAGGGCGCGAAAGCCGACGGCGCCGAATCCGGCAACCAGCCCGACAACGATGGCAAGCAGCGACAGTCGGAGAAGCCCGATCCGCTGCGGCAGCCTGAATTTCATGCCGTGCTAACGCAATCGTTCGCTCAAAGCTGAAGGATCGAACCGAAATCCCAGGTCGAATTGGCGGGGTTGTCGCCGATCCTGATCGTGGTGGCATTGACGAAATTGTACGGCGGCACCGCCAGATTGTAGGGCGCCGGCACGCCGGCAAAGACGCGCCCGGCGGCGTCGTATTTGGAGCCGTGACAGGGGCAGAAATAACCGCCCGGCCAGTTCGGCACCGGCGAGGTGGAGCTCGGGCTCGGATAGAACAATGGGATGCAGCCGAGATGCGTGCAGATGCCGACCAGGACGCCGTATTGCGGCTGGATCGAACGGTGCCAGTTGGTGGCGTAGGGCGCCTGTTGGGGTTCCTCGGAATTCGGGTCGGACAACAGCGATGTATCCTGACTGCTCTGCAGTTCGGTCAGGGTCTGCTGCGAGCGATGAAAGATGAAGATCGGGTGCTGCCGCCAGTAAACGACGATCTGCGAATTTTCCGCGATCTTGCTGACATCGACCTCGACCGGTCCGCCGGCGGCAAGCGTCGAGGCGTCCGGATTCATCTGACTGACGAGCGGCACTAACGTCGCGACCACGCCTACGGCGCCGACTGTGGCGGTTGCGATATAGAGGAAATCGCGGCGTGAGGGGTCTTCGAGGTGGGTTCCGGGTGCTGTGGTCGATGCGCTGTCAGCCATTAGTCAGTCCTTTTTGGTCGCCCGGGATGGAGCGACGGGCCAGCGCCTTTATGTGGCGCTGCGGCACGTCTCGTCAATGAAGCAATTGTGCACATGTCATTACGGTCGAGCGGCGGCCTGATCAAGCCTTGGCAGTGGTCACACGGCCGCAACGGCCGTCACGCGAGGGCCTGCCGCGCCCGGCGCAGGGTTTCGGCGGGCGTGCCGGAGGCATCGATCGGCGCCCAATCGAGCGCGCCCAGCTCGTAGCGCTCCTGCGCTCGCGCCACCCCGGCATCGGCATCAGAGGCATCCGGCCCGCGGCCGCCGACGCGGGCGAGGCGGATAGCCAAGTCCGCCGTGAGGAACAGCCCGTGCCAGGGCACATGGGCCGACTTTGCCGCTGCGGCGAAGCTCGCCCGCTCCTGCGGCTGTGCGAACACGGCGTCGATAATGGCGGAATGTCCGGCTGCGAGGATGCGACGCGCCTTGTCGAGCACCACGGCGTAGACGCGTTCGCTCGCTGCCACCGCATAGGCCTCCCGAGGCAGCTTGTCGGTTTCGACGACGCCGAACAGCAGTTTACGCTCGACGTCGGAGCGCACGATGACGGCGCCGGGCATCGGCAGGATATCGGCCGCCAATTGACGCGCCAGCAGCGATTTGCCGGTGCCCGAAAGGCCGCCGACGGCGATGATTTTCGGGCCAGGTGGCGCGATTGCCCGCAAGGCAAAGGCAAAATAGGCTTGCGTGGCGCGCGCGATTTCCGCGCGTTCCTTCGCGGGCGTTCGTCCCATGCGCGCGACTGTGACCTTGGCGCGGATTGCGGCCCGCATCGACAGGAAGAACGGCAGCGTCGCAAGCGCGTCGAGGTCTTCGATGCGGTGCGTTTCGGTAAGGTATCTGTTGAGCACGATATTTGCCGGTTGCGGCAAGCCGCGTTCGAGCAGGTCCATCAGCAGGAAGGCGAGGTCGTAGAGAACGTCGCCTGAGGCGATGATGTCGCTGAACTCGATCGCGTCGAACAAAACCGGCTTGCCGTCGATCACGACGATGTTGCCGAGATGAAGGTCGCCGTGGATGCGCCGTATCAGCCCGCGCGCGCCGCGCTCGCGCAGCAATGGAACGATGCGCGCATAAGCGGCGCGGCTTGCCCGCGCGAGCGCCTCGGCCTCGGCGAGCGAGAAGATTTCCGGGTGCTCCGCGAACGCCTCGACATGCTCGTCGATATAAGAGCCGAGCGCCTCGATCCAACGTGCCGCTTCGACCCGCGGCGCCTTCGCGTGAGCCGCCGCCACGGCGCGGCCGAGCGCGTCGGCCAGCGCCTCGTCGATCTCGCCCGCGATCCGGTCGAGCGTGCGGGTCTCGTCGAAGCGCCGCATCTCGACCGCCCATTCGACCGCGTCGCCGGATCCGCCGATCGCAAGGCTGCCGTCGCGCTCGCGGGTGATGGGCAGAACGCGGAGGTAGATTTGCGGTGCATAGGGGGCGTTGACGGCAAGCTCGGCCTCGCAGGCGGCCTTGCGTTGTTCCAGTGTCGAATAGTCGAGAAATGGAAAACGAACGGCGCGCTTGACCTTGAGCACGCGATCGCCGGCCAGAAAGACCGATGCGGCATGGGTGTCGATGCGCTGCACTTTTCGCCCGCGGTGGCTTGCTGGATCGCCGAGGAAGCGCAGCACTTCGGCCTGGTCTTGCACGTTGTCGTTCAATCGGCTGCTCCTGTTCTCCTCACCGAGGGCATGAACTCCGAAACCTGGTTCCCGATGTTACCGGACATGCGCTATGGATACGTCACGTCAGCGCCGAGGAGATGCCCATGCGCGGTAAGGACAACATGCGAACCGCCGCCGAGGTTCTGGTCGACCAGTTGGGTGTCCACGGCGTCCGCCATGTGTTTTGCGTGCCGGGCGAGAGCTATCTGGCGGTGCTCGACGCCTTCCACGACAGCGACCTCGCCGTCACCGTGTGCCGTCAGGAAGGCGGCGCCTGCATGATGGCGGAGGCGATCGGCAAGGTCACCGGCCGTCCCGGCGTCTGTTTCGTCACCCGCGGCCCCGGCGCGACTAACGCCTCCCACGGCATCCACATCGCGCGCCAGGATTCCACCCCGCTGGTCATGTTCGTCGGCCAGGTCGGACGCGACATGATCGAGCGCGAGGCATTCCAGGAGCTCGACTATCGTGCGGTGTTCGGTTCGATGACCAAATGGGCGACCGAAATCGACGATCCGGCGCGCGTGCCGGAGATCGTCTCGCGCGCCTTTCATACCGCCGCCAACGGCCGGCCTGGGCCGGTGGTGGTGGCGATCCCCGAGGATATGCTGGTCGAACGCGTCGCCGTGCCGGACGCGCCGCCGTTCGCGCTGATCGAGACCGCGCCCGGTCCCGCGGCGATGGCGAAATTCGCGCGGATGTTCGCTGCGGCGCGCACGCCCATCATGATCCTCGGCGGCAGCCGTTGGTCGCAGGCGGCTTGCGATGCGGTGGGACGTTTTGCGCAAAAATATTCGCTGCCGGTTTGCACCACGTTCCGCCGCGCCCATTTGTTCGATTCGCTCAATCCCTGCTACGCCGGCGATCTCGGCATCGGACCCAATCCGAAACTGCTGCAACGGATCAAAACTTCCGACCTCGTTATTCTGATTGGCGGGCGGCTTGGTGAACTGCCGTCGCAGAGCTATACGCTGTTCGATATTCCGCGACCGCAACTGCCTTTCGTGCACGTGCATCCCGGCGCCGAAGAGCTCGGACGCGTCTACAGCCCGCATCTCGCGATCCACGCAACGCCGACGGCGTTTGCCGCAGCGCTCGAGACTCTGGATCTGCCGCAGACGTTGCACGGCGATGGCAAAGCCGCACATGCCGACTGGCTTGAGTGGACCGAAAAGCCGACCGAGCAGCCGGGTTCGGTCAATTTCGGCGCGATCATGGTGTGGCTGCGCGAATATCTGCCGGCCGATGCCATCATTTGCAACGGCGCCGGCAACTACGCGGCCTGGATTCACCGTTTCTTTCGCATGCGGCGCTTCGGCCAGCACGTCGCGCCGGTCTCGGGCTCCATGGGCTATGGCGTGCCCGCGGCCGTCGCCATGAAGCGGCTGCATCCCGATCGGCCGGTGGTGTGTATCGCCGGTGACGGTGATTTCCTGATGAACGGCCAGGAATTCGCGACCGCCGTTCAATACGATCTGCCGTTCGTCATCGTCATCGCCGACAATGGCCTCTACGGCACCATCCGCATGCATCAGGAGCGCGAATATCCCGGCCGCATCTCGGCGACCGAATTGCGCAATCCGGATTTCCCCGCTTACGCGCGCGCCTTCGGCGGCTTCGGCGCCGCGGTCGAGCGCACCGAGGATTTTCCGGCGGCGTTCAAACAGGCGCAGGCGAGCGGCAAGCCGGCGATCATCCGCCTCAAGATCGATCCCGAGGCGATCACGCCGGTGACGACGCTGGCAAAAATCCGCGCCAAAGCGCTGGCCGACGGAAACAGGTAAAAATGGGTGCGCCCGCGCGAACCGTAGAGGTGGGTCTGAGACCCGCCCCTACGATCTAAGTCCCTATAATCTACGAGCGAGTGAGGCGTTGGCCAGGAA
>JASHQI010000244.1 GCA_030037645.1 Xanthobacteraceae bacterium | reverse complement strand
GAGCCGCTGCATAAGTTTCCCGCCTTCACCGCCAGCGTCGCCAACCTGCAGCCGACCAGCCGCGGATTCGTGCACCTGCGTTCGTCTGACGCGTCCGATGCACCGGTCATCAGGCCGAATTATCTCTCGACCGAGCAGGATCGCCGCATCGCGGCGAGCGCCATTCGCCTGACGCGCCGCATTGCCGCACAGGCGGCACTGGCGCCCTATCATCCCGACGAATATTTGCCCGGCACCCAGGTGCCCGACGACAAGCAGTCGCTGGAAAAGGCCGCCGGCGACATCGGCACCACCATTTTCCATCCTGTCGGCACCGCGAAAATGGGACTTGCCAGCGATCCGCTCATGGTGGTCGATGAGCGCCTGCGCGTCGCCGGAATCGATCGGCTGCGCGTCATCGACGCCTCCGTCATGCCGGCGATCACGTCCGGCAATACCAACGCTCCGACGATGATGATCGCAGAAAAGGGCGCCGCGATGGTACGCGATGACGCCAGAAGGTCGTCGTCATGAACGCGACCATCCGCGCAACGGCCATGCTCATCGATCCGCTCACGGAATGGCAACTGATCGAGGAAGAATCCGGCGATCCGGCCTTTCTGTTGAGTCGCTACGTCGCCTTGCTTGGTCTCGTCCCGGCGCTGTTTGGTTTCATCGGCTCAAGCCTCATTGGCGCGCAGGTATCCGGAGTGGGTTCCGTGCGGGCGCCGATCCTCGATGGACTGCTCGGCGCAATTTTCGGTTATGCGGAAAGCTTCGTCATCATGCTGCTGCTTGGGCTCATCATCAACTTGGCTGCGCCGTTATTCGGCGGCCAAAAAGATTTTGCCAGTGCATTCAAGCTCGCGGTCTATTCCTATACGCCGGTTTGGCTCGCCGGAATTTTTCTGTTGTTGCCGGGATTGCACTTCCTCGTGCTCACCGGCTTCTTCGGCGCCTACGTTCTTTCGACAGGCCTGCCGCGCCTGATGAAACCGTCGGCGCAGACAGCCCCAATCTACACGATCGCGGTCGTCGTCTGCGCGTTCGTGCTGACTTACGCCGCCACTGCCGCTCAGCGCGCCGTATTCGGCACGATCGGCATTTAGCGCGTGATCGCAACGCCGCGTGGCTTGAATAGGACAAGCGCCGGTTTTTTGGAAATATTGCTGTCGAACGACAGAGCCGGATAAGTGAGGCGATCAAGTCGTCACGGCGCCTTCACCACCGCGCGGCACGCGGCCGGCAAGGCGGCGAGCGTCATTGCGTGGGCCGGCTTGGACGGCACTTTCGGCGGCGGCGGATGCAGCACTGACTTTTTGAACCAGTAATCGAGCGCGTGGCCGCAGCCGTCGCCAGGCGGCACCGGCGGCTGCGCCTTGCATTGCTTGCTGTCGGGCGGACAACTGATGCGGACGTGAAAATGCTCGGCGTGTCCCCACCATGGCCGCACTTTTGCCAGCCACTTGCGATCTGAGCCGGCTGTCTCCTCGCACATCTCCTTCTTGATCGCGGCGTTGACGAAGATGCGCGTGGTGTCGGGATCCTGCGCCACGGTGCGGACCAGCGCGGTGCGCGTCGGCGTCCAGACCTTCGGGTTAACTCCGAGGCCGTCCTCCGACACCATATCGACGGCGTTGTCGAATTCGCGCTCCGCGCGCGACATCACGCGATTGGGCATCGCCATGAACCAGATGTCGACATCGAGCCCGATCTGATGGCTGGAATGGCAATTGATCATCGGGCCGCCGCGTGGCTGCGCCATGTCGCCGATCAGAAGCCCGTTCCAGCCGACCTTCTTGGCCTTGTTGGCGACGCGTTCGATGAAGGCGACGAGTTTCGGATTGCCCCAATTGCGGTTGCGCGACAGCCGCATGACCTGCCAGGACGGCCCGGTGATCGGCAGCGGTACGGCGCCGGCGAGGCAGCCATCGGCATAGGAGCCAATCGAGCGCGCGGGGCCGGCGAGCGGCTCGGTCTTGCGCGCAAACAATTCCTTGGCCGGCGTCGGCGGCGAATTGGGATTTGCGAGCGGCGGCAGCGGTTCCGGATTGAGCGTTCCGGGCGGCGTCGGATCGCGGGTGTCGGTATCGGGCACCGGCCCGAACTGCTGTTGGATCTCCTGCGCGAGCGCCGGAGCGATCCCGATGAGCACCACGACGAGAAGCACGCGTAACGGGGCCATCATGATCGACCTTTCACCAACGGTCCGCCCCCTTGCGGCGCCTTCGCGCGATAGGCGACGGCGCCGGCGCGGCGGCGATACGCTGCCGCGAGTCGCTCACCGTGTCCAGTTGCGAAGAGGTCGCTGGCCGCGCCGTCGAGCGCCAGCAGCCGCTGCTCGGTAGCGCCATGCGGCTCGATCGCACCGTCGTGCAGAATATGGCCGACCGCGACGCCGCGCGCCGCCAGCGCCCGCGTCACCAGCAGGCAGCGGTGGCAGTCGAGCGGCTCGCGCTCCGCGCACATCAGGCAGAGCCGCGACTGCGCCGCATCGGCGAGCAGGCGATCGAGCCCGGCTTTGAACTCGTCGTGCTGCGCCATGGCCTCATAGTCGGCGATGCCGTCGCAATAAAATGCCGCGTCGCGCGGCCGGCCGCCAAGGGCCTCGCCATAGGCAAAGTAGCTCATGCCCTTCTGCGCCAAAGTCGCAGTCAGCGGCTTGCCCGAGAACCACGGACAGAACCGCGAGAACGGCGTCGAGCGCACGTCGGCGATCGCATTCACGCCTGAGGCCTGCAGCAACGCTATGAAGCGCGCAATCGGAATATTGGAATGGCCGATGCTGAACAGATCGAATGACGGCATCGCAAAGGTCTGGTCGGGCTGCTTCGGCAAATTGACGATGACAGCGCGGGTCATCCACGAATACGGCGAGCGGCAGTTCCGTGAGACGAGGCGCGCCGCGGCATGCCTATTCACCAGAAATTGCTTTGGCTCTCGCCACGAGATCCGGCGGCGCCGCATAAAGTGCCGCAACCTCGCGTGCGACTTCTTGCCCCTGCATGGGAGTGACGGTGAGGCGAAGGCTATTCGCGTCATTGCGAAACAGCGGATCGGCGACCATGGCGTCAAACGCTTTGCGCAGCGCGGCCACGTGGTCCGCCGGTACGCGGCCCGACACCATGAACAGCCGACCAAGCTTTTCCGGAGCCATCAGGAAGTTGAAAACCTGGCGATCGCGCTGAGACTTGAGGAGATCGCCGGCGAACGGGACTTTCGCATCCATGCCGGGCAGGAGGAGCGACGACAAGCGGACCAAGACATCAATTCTGTGGTCGCGCAGCCAATCCTCCGGTATCTCCGTCCAGCCACCGCAATCGCCTTCGACTTCGCCCCTTTCGATCGCCAGCCGCTTGGCGGCACTGCCAGGATAACCCTGCACCCGCGTCAGCTTGACGCCGAATAAGTCGCGCAGCATGGCGCTTTCAACATTGCCCGCGGTCCCGGTCGCGGAAGCCGCGAAAACCACCTGCTGCCGCGCCAGCAGGTCGTGCCAGTTGTGCACTCCCAGCGTGTGCCAGAGGTAACAGACCCGAACGTCCTCGCTGACGTTTCCGATCCAAGCGAATTTCCTGAAATCGACCTTGACGCGCTTAGGTGCAGCCACCGACTCCGTCAGAAGGCCCGAGCTGAAAGTCGCCATTGCGGTTCCGTCGTCAGGCTGCGAATCGAGGTACTCGACCGATTTCAGGCTGCCGGCGCCAGGCATGTTCTCCACAACGATGGACGGTGCGCCTGGCAAGTGCTGCGCCAGATGGCGCTGTACCAGCCTTGCATAGGCATCGGCACCTCCGCCCGGCGGCATTCCGACGATGAACCTCATTATTTTGCCGGAATAAAAGGTTGCGCCATCCTCGGCGCAAACCGCGCGGCCAACCAGCATCAATATCGCGACCAATACGAGTCGCGTCAGCACAACGGCTCGCGCGGCGGTCCTCACACAACGACCGTTTCACGATAGCCGGCCGGCTCGCGATAGAGCTCTTCGCCCATCTGTGACGTGACGCCTTCCTTCTCAAGCGTCTCTTCGTATTCCTTGCGCAGGAACGGATCTTCCAGCCAATACGGAATCGCAGTGCCGCCTTCGGTCACGTCGATGGCGCCTTCGTCAGTGTCCTTTTCGCCGGGCACGCCCGCTTTGTCCTTGCGATGATTGTTGGGGCCATACCAGCCAATCAACCGCAGCGGCTCTTTACTGATGCCGAAGTGAGCGTGGAACCAATCACCGCCATATGGCGCGGCCGTAACGAGACCGACCGGTTCGTAATCCTGCCGGTAAATGTTTTGCGTCTTGCCGTCCTTCCACGGCGTCATGCCGTCGGCGCGCGGCCAAGTGTAGGTGTACCCCTTACCCTTGAGGCAAACGAGGACGGCAGCTGACATGTGCGCATGCGCCTTGGAATAGCGCCCGGTCTTGTGCTCGCCGACAAAGCCATAGAACACGTTGTTCGCCATGTGCGGTTCAACC
Source organism: Xanthobacteraceae bacterium (assembly GCA_030037645.1). GTDB lineage: Bacteria > Pseudomonadota > Alphaproteobacteria > Rhizobiales > Xanthobacteraceae > BOG-931. The sequence continues at coordinate 40,246 of JASHQI010000244.1, read as the reverse complement.
CGCGTATAGCCGGGCGAACGGCGATTATCGAGGTAAAGATCGGCGTTCATGATGTCGGGGATGAAGTTGCTTTTGCGCAGCGCCAGTCCGCGCAGCGGATCGGGCACAATGTCGTCCTTCGGCTTGAAGAAGTCCTGGCTGCCGTCAAAACGCGATGGGAAAGTAGCCGGGCAATTGAAAATCCAGTCGATATCACGGAACAGATTCATCACATTGGGCGCCGTGCTCGCCACCAGGATCAGCGCCGGGCTTGATGCCGCGTTGATGATGCGGTGCTTGGTGTTGAGCGGAATCGAGAACATCGAGCCGCGCTGCCACTCGAAAGTATGCGGCCTTGCTTGGCCGTCAGCCCAGATCTCCGTGGTGCCGCGGCCCTCGACCACGACCATGATCTCTTCGTACATATGTTTTTCGGGATTGAGCGCGCCCGCAGCGGGAACTTCGACCACATAGCAGCCCCACCTACCCTCGGTACCGTAAAGCTGGATGAAGGTGCCGCGACCCCCCGTCCGCGGCCATGGCTTGAGAGGCATGTCCTGAACGCGCCGAACCCCGATGCCGCGGAAGATAGGGATGCCCTGAGCCTCCATGAAATCGTCGTAGGGTGTATTCGGCCGCTTCCATGCGCCGACGCCCGCGTTCTTCAGCCCCTCCGGCTCGTGCCAATGATCGCTGGTAATTTCATGCATCTTGTACTCCTGATCGTATGACGAGTGGGGCGGCAAAGTCGTACTGTCGGATCGACCGGCAAGCAACCTGCATTGAACATCGGCGCGGCTTGATTTACTGGAACGCCTATTGACGCAGCCTCGACAAGCCCCGGACCTGGAGTCCTAATGGCCCCCGCAAAGACACTCCGCGGCGTGATTGCCGCTATCGCAACGGCGATTGACGAGAACGGCGAGCCCGACAGCGCGCGCTCGGTCGCATTAGCTCGCTTCCTTCTCGACAACGGTTGCGACGGCCTCAATGTTCTGGGCACGACCGGGGAAGCGACCTCGTTCTCGCTCGAGCAGCGCTGCCGCGTCATGACCGCATATGCCGAAAGCCGCCTGCCGCTTGACCGGATGATGGTCGGGACCGGCGCCGCCGCACTCGCAGACGCCATCGCGCTCACCAAACACGCCGCCGCGCTCGGCTTTGCCGGCGCGCTCGTGCTACCGCCATTCTACTATAAGGGCGTGCCCGATGACGGGCTCGTTGCCGGGATCGAGGCGATCGTAAAGGCGACCGCCGTGCAGCCGATCCCGATCTACCTTTATCATTTTCCGGCCCAATCCGGCTTGCACTGGCACGTCGCGCTGATCCATCGCCTGCTCGATTGTTTCGGCGAACGTATCGTCGGGCTCAAAGATTCTTCCGGCGACATGGCCTTTGCGCGCGAGGCGGCGGGCATCGCACCGCGTTTTTGCGTCTTCCCCTCGACCGAAGCGGCACTGCTGCAAGCCCGATCCGGCCCTTTCGCCGGCTGCATCTCGGCGACCGCCAACCTGAACGCCGACCTCTGTGCGCGCGCCTATCGCACCGGCGACGCGGCCGCACTCGCCGAAGCGGTGGCGATCCGTCGATTGTTCGACGGCAAGCCGCTGGTCCCAGGCGTGAAGGCGCTCCTCGCCCACATCCATCACCAGCCGCAATGGGCAAGGGTCACCCCGCCGCTGTCACCCTTCCCCGCGTCGGACCGCGCGGGCGTCGTGGCGGGCTATGAAGCCGTGCGGGCGAGACAACCGGTCTAGGCGGCCTTGATCCGAAACAATTACTGACCCCACCGATGCTACCAACCGACGTCCTCGGCGTTGACGGCGGCGCCTCGCGCCCCTATAAGCGCCACGCACGCGAGACCAAGTTTCGCTTGTGCTTGCTCACGACAACACACGTTCGACAGGATCTCGTCCGAGAAGTCATGGTCCGATAACTGATGGCCAACACCAAATCCGCCAGAAAGGCGGCGCGGCAAATCGCCCGCCGTACCGTGATCAATAAATCGCGCCGCACGCGCGTGCGAAGCGCTGTGCGGAAAGTCGAGGAGGCGATTTCGGCGGGCGATCGCGGCGCCGCCCTCGCCGCCATGGCCGAAGCCGAACCGGCCATCATTCGCGCGGCGCAGAGCGGAATCGTTCACCGCAATGCCGCGCGTCGCAAAGTCTCGAGGCTGACCCACCGCATCGCAAAGCTCGGTCAATAGCCCTCCGGATAGCTCATCGCGGCCCGACCCGTTGCCCGTTCGGCAGACCAACCCGGTCTACCCGGCTGAAGCACGTCGTGCCCCATCCCAGTCGACAAGACTCCCATTCGTATCGGAGCGGCATGAATCTGTTGCAGAATTGTCACGACATCACGCAAAAGTAGATAAAAGTGCGACTTTCGTCGTCGGCCGCCGTCGCCGACGGCGATTTTTATTTGCTCCGCGCCCCCTCCCGCGACGGCTACCCAATGATTCCGAACAGAAGAATTGATGCGCAATGAAAGACTTATTGGTCACGCGAAATTTGGACTTTGAATCGTCAGAGAATCCTTTGCCCGCGGTTCTATTTGCTCCGGTGCGCAATTTCACCCGATTCGCGCCATTTCGGATTGTCATCGAATTGTAATTCATCAAATTGAGTCAAGGCCTTGCATACGTGCGCAAGAGGCGTCGCCATGCGCGCAGTTCTGGAAACCCAATGTTCGTGAGCTGTTTTTGCGGTTGCCGACTGGGAACCGCGTGCTAGCTTTTAGTTCCCTTCGGTTTCCGGAGGTCTTCAAAAACGGTCGAACCGAAACTCATCAAGAATGAGTGTGGGAGAGTTGTGCCTAGTTTAGTGCGGCCGTGGAGAATTCTGTAACGAGAGCAGCCTGCTTATAACGTTCACAGAGCCGGCAGAAGCACGCGGGGTATCAGTCGGTCCGCGAGAGTTTCGATGGAGCGCCGCTAAAACGCTCATGAAGGCCATCGAAATTAAGACGATGGGGCGGGGACAAGATGACGATCATTCACCAATCGGCTGAAGCAGCCAGGATTTCTCTTGCCAGATTTTCTTGGCCGATAGTTTTCACGCTGCCTCGGGCTACCGTGACGCACGAAAATTTTCACGGCCGCGATGAACTTCGCGACGCCAATGCGTTCGTACTTCCATCGGCGCCTCGTCGCTGCCGCGGTTCGACCTCCAAGCCTAGCGGCTGATCCGACCTCGCCCGCGGTTGGCGGCTGCGTTTGATTCATCCGTACCCGTCAAAAAACCACCACTTGATATGTGCGTTGCGTCTTCCCGATGTCGGGCATGGTGGGATGTACCTCGCCTGAGTTGCTCGGTTGAGTCCCTCCTCCGACGAAAAAAGCAGACCAACGATGACGAGCACTGATCAGGAGCGCTGGCAGCGGATCAAGGAGCAGTTGCGCTCCGAACTCGGCGAGGACGTGTTCTCAAGTTGGTTTGGGCGCATGGAGATCGAAGGCACCGACAAGGGTATTATTCGACTGTCGGTGCCGACACGTTTCCTGCGAAATTGGATTCAGTCTCATTATAGCGAGCGCGTGCTCGCCAAATGGCGGATTGAAGAGCCCAATGTCACTCGCCTGGAGCTGAGCGTTCGCTCGGCGGCAATTCGTCCCCCCGTCCCAAAGCTCAAGCCGTCGGAGCCCCCGACAATACCGCGTGAAGCGCGTGAGTCCGCGATCGACGGGGTCGAGACGCGTGCCAGCGTCCCCTACATGACGGTGCACGAGGCGCTTGGTGGTTCTCCGCTCGATCCCCGGCTGACCTTCGAGACGTTCATCGTTGGTCGCTCGAATACGCTCGCGCACGCTGCAGCGCGACAGGTGGCGACCAGCCGGCGCGGCGAACAGCTTATGTTCAATCCGCTTTATACCCACGCGGCCGTGGGTCTCGGCAAAACTCACTTACTGCAGGCAATAACCTGGGCCGGCAACAGGGGCGAGCGCAAGGTACTCTATCTGACGGCCGAGCGCTTCATGTACGGCTTCGTTTCGGCGCTGAAGACCCAGACAACGCTTGCTTTCAAGGAAGCGCTGCGCACCATCGACGTGCTGGTCATCGACGATCTACAGTTCCTGCAAGGTCGTTCGACGCAAGCCGAATTCTGCCATACTCTCAACGCCCTCATCGACGCCGGCCGTCAGGTCGTGATCGCCAGCGACCGCCCGCCGGCGGACCTTGAGACCCTGGACGACCGGGTCCGCTCGCGGCTCGCCGGAGGCTTGGTTGTGGAGATCGGTTCGCTCGGCGAGGAGCTGCGACTCGAAATTCTTAAGAGTCGCATTGCCGCCGCCCGTATTCATCATCCCGGCTTCGAGGTACCGGCACCGGTGCTTAGTTTCATCGCCAAATCGGTCACGCATAACGGACGCGACCTTGAAGGCGCTGTCAATCGATTGCTGGCCCATAACAAGCTCACCGGCCAACTGGTGACGCTTGAGATGGCGGAACGCGAGATGCGCGACCTGATTCGCCCGGCCGAACTCAAGCGCGTGCGAATTGAAGACATCCAACGTGTCGTTGCGCGGCAATACAACGTGAGCCGAGCCGACCTGCTGTCATCAAGACGCACGGCCAATGTCGTGCGGCCGCGCCAAGTCGCAATGTATCTCGCCAAGGTCCTGACGCTGCGCTCGCTTCCCGAAATCGGCCGCCGATTCGGTGGCCGCGATCACACCACAGTCCTGCACGCCGTGCGCAAGATCGAGGCGCTCGCCGGCAACGACAGTGCATTCGCCGAGGAAATTGAGGCGCTCAAACGCCAGCTTCAAGACTGAGCACAACGCATGGCGGCGCCAGATAAGGGAGGTCGATCAGCGGTACGGTCGGCGCATTGGCGATCAAGGGCCCTTGTCCTGCGCATCGCCGGCCACCGCCTAGCCACCCGGGAAGCTGTGAAACGCAGGGAAAAGGCGGCTTTGATCGCGGCCCACACTTGCCGAAAGCCGCTCGCTTCGCCACTTTCATTATCCGCATTGTGAACGGATTCGCGATGAAGGTCACCGTAGAGCGCTCCGAATTGTTGAAATCGCTGGGCCATGTTCATCGCGTGGTAGAGCGGCGCAACACAATTCCGATCCTCGCCAACGTCCTTTTGCGCGCGGACCGCTCGAAGCTTAGCCTCAAGGCGACCGATCTTGACGTTGAGGTAACGGATGCGCTTGCCGCCGAGGTCGGCCCCGCCGGCTCTACGACTGTACCCGCCCACATGTTCTTTGACATCGTGCGCAAGTTGCCTGAGGGCGCCCAGGTTATTCTTGAATCCTCTGGGGACCGTGCCACGCTGGCAATTCGCGCCGGTCGCTCGCGTTTTACTCTGCAGACCCTGCCGGAGAGCGACTTTCCCGACCTTGCCGCAGGGGAAATGACACACAAGTTCTCGCTCAAGGCCACTGATCTCAGGCGGTTGATCGACAAGACTCAATTCGCCATTTCGACCGAGGAGACGCGATATTATCTCAACGGCATCTATCTCCATGCTGTCGGCAGTGCAAAGGCGCAAACACTGCGTGCAGTTGCGACTGACGGCCATCGGTTGGCGCAAATGGAACTGGAACTGCCGAAAGGCGCCGCGGGTATGCCGGGGATCATCGTGCCCCGCAAGACCGTGGGCGAGGTGCAGCGCCTCCTGGTGGACAATGAGGCCGAAGTCGCCGTAGAGCTATCGCCCGGAAAAATTCGCTTCACCGTCGGCGAGACGATTTTGACCTCGAAGTTGATCGACGGAACATTTCCGGATTACGCACGCGTCGTCCCACTGAGCAACGACAAGGAGCTCGTCGTTGACAAGAAGGAATTTGAAGCCGCAGTCGATCGCGTTTCAACGGTATCGAGCGAGCGTGGCCGTGCGGTCAAGTTGTCGATCGCGGGCGGCCGCCTGTCGCTGTCGGTGACTAATCCCGATTCCGGCAGTGCCAGCGAGGAACTTGAGGTGGAATATGAGGCCGAGCCAATCGACATCGGCTTCAACTCGCGTTACCTGCTCGATATCGCAGCGCAGATCGAGAGCGAGGCGGCCGTTCTCAAGCTTGCTGACCCAGGGTCGCCGACACTGATCCAGGACAAAGATCCGCACGGCGCGCTCTATGTGCTGATGCCGATGCGTGTGTAGGCAGTTCGCATTGCTAGATTACGTCATGCTTGGCCATAGCCGTTTGAAGAACGGCATCGCTTTTGCTTGCCGATGTGCCGGGCATCCACGTCTCTAGGAACGGTTCGAAATAACCCGTGGATGTTTGGCGCGGACAAACCCGGCCATGAGACTACAAGCGATTTGCCATGACAATCGCCCGCGTCCGCCGCATAACGCTGACCAATTTCCGCAACTATCACGACGCCTCGCTCGAAGCCGCCGCCGACACCATCGTGCTCGTCGGACCGAATGGCGCCGGCAAGACCAATCTAATCGAGGCCATTTCGTTCCTGGCGCCCGGCAGAGGGCTACGACGCGCAACATTCGACGAGGTGGCCTTCAGCGACGGCGACGGTTCGTGGGCGGTCGCAGCGGAGATCGAAGGCGCGTTGGGGCTCGCTACGCTTGGCACAGGCGTTGAGCGGCCCGTTGAAGAGGGCGCCACGCTGGGACGCAAATTTCGTATTGACCGCGAGCCGGTCTCTTCGGCGGCAGCCTTTGCGGATCACCTGCGCATGGTTTGGCTTGTTCCGGCGATGGACACTCTCTTTGTCGGTGCGCCATCAGAGCGGCGCCGGTTTCTCGATCGACTTGTGCTTGCAGTCGATGTGGAACACGCGAGCCGCGTCAACGCGCTGGAACGTGCGTTGCGCTCGCGCAACCGGCTTCTGGAAGAGACACGGCCGGACACGCACTGGCTCGATGCGGTCGAACACGAGACTGCAGAACTGGCGGTCGCGGTGGCAGGACAGCGCGTCGAGGCGGTCCGCAGGCTCGACAACGTGCTTGCCGGCCGCAAGGGCTTGCCCTTTCCGCCCGCGGAGATCGCGCTCGAGGGCTGGATGGAAAAACTCATCCCGATGCACCCTGCCGGCGAAATAGAGGAGCGGTACCGCGCGGTATTGCGGGACAATCGCGACCGCGACGCCGCTGCAGGACGTACCGTCGATGGCCCGCATCTGACCGATTTGAGGGTCACTTATGCGTCCAAGGGCATTGCCGCGAGCGACGCCTCCACTGGGGAACAGAAGGCTCTCCTGATCGGCCTAGTGTTCGCTCATGCCCGATTGCTCGCAGAAATGACAACGTTTGCCCCGGTCCTTCTCCTGGACGAAGTTGTGGCACACCTCGATCCTGATCGACGCGTCGACCTGTACTTGGAACTCGCACAGCTTGGCGCGCAAGTCTGGATGACCGGCGCAGATCCGGCTCTCTTTGCGGAAATTAAAGACAGTGCGGTCACGATCGTCGAAGTCCGCTCTGGCCAACTGAGGACGGTGCAGCCCTAGGTTGGGCCGGCCGCTTCCGGCAAAAAAGTTCCAAATTGTTGCGACCGATACGGCAATGCAGGCATTCGGCACCGGCGGAACCAGAGCGCGAGAACGATCTTAATCGTGGGGAGGAGCAGGAAACGTTTTGTACGGTCAAGGCCTGAAAAATGCCGGAGCCGGCTGAAGACATGATTGTCCGCAATCTCATCGAAGCGCTCGAGCGCCTGCATGAGGACCTGGATCGCGTGGAACTTTGGACAACCGCGCTCGGTTGTTTCCAACGCCCGGTCCCGGACTATCAGTTGGACAACCGATTTCTGCTGCCATCATCGCGCAAGGACGAGCCCACACACCCGCCGTTGTGAGCGTCTGACCCTTCCGCATCACACTTTTGTTCCATTCGCCGTCGGCTTTTTCCACCCCAATCGAGCCCGGTTCTCGCGCCCCGCAGCGATCGCAACGGGCTGCTCGGGCAGCATCGAAATACGTCGATTCGGAGGTCTCACGGGGCGTGACGAAATCCTTGAAAAATCATTACCTGACAATATGTTATTACTAGGCACTTTGCGCTGTACGCAGCACGGTTTTCGTGTACAAGAAAACAGCGATTCATTCGCGCTCCTGCAAACGATTCGAAAGCTCCTCGCATGGCTGAAGCCGTCCGCAAATCTAGTCCTGTTGTAGCCTCCGATTACGACGCGGAATCGATCAAAGTGCTCAAGGGACTCGATGCCGTGCGCAAGCGGCCCGGTATGTACATCGGTGACACCGATGACGGCTCCGGTCTGCACCATATGGTTTACGAGGTCGTCGACAACGCCATCGATGAAGCGCTGGCAGGCTTTGCCAAGGAGGTCGTCGTCACGCTCAATCCTGACGGCTCCTGCACCGTAAGAGACGATGGCCGCGGCATCCCGACCGATATTCACAGGGGAGAAGGGGTCTCGGCCGCCGAGGTCATCATGACCCAGCTGCACGCCGGCGGGAAATTCGACCAGAATGCCTACAAGGTCTCGGGCGGCTTGCATGGCGTCGGCGTTTCAGTCGTCAACGCGCTGTCCAGTTCTCTCAAGCTGACGATCTGGCGCGACGGGCAGGAGCATCACATGGAATTCCGCGACGGCGAAGCGGTCGCGCCGCTTGCCATCGTTGGTGCCGCTTACGACAAGCGCGGCACTGAAGTTACGTTCCTGCCCTCGAAGAAGACCTTCACGATGACGGAGTTCGACTTCGCGACGCTGGAGCATCGGCTACGCGAACTCGCCTTCCTCAATTCCGGCGTCAATATCGTGCTTTCCGACATGCGTCACGCGGTCGAGAAGCGTGAGAAGATGCGGTACGACGGCGGCGTCGAGGCGTTCGTCAGGTATCTCGATCGCAACAAGACGCCGCTGGTGCCGCAACCGATTCTCATTAAAGCCGAACGTGACGGCATTGCCGTCGACTGTGCCCTGTGGTGGAACGACGGTTATCATGAAACCGTGCTGTGTTTCACGAACAATATCCCGCAACGTGACGGCGGCACACACCTCGCCGGCTTTCGCGGCGCGCTGACGCGCCAAGTCACCAGCTACGCGGAATCGGGCGGTATTGCGCGCAAGGAGAAGGTCGCGCTCACCGGCGACGATTGCCGGGAGGGCCTGACCGCCGTGCTGTCGGTCAAACTGCCCGACCCCAAATTCTCCTCGCAAACCAAAGACAAGCTCGTCTCCTCGGAGGTGCGTCCGGTCGTCGAGGGCGTGGTCAACGATATGCTCAAGGCGTGGCTGGAGGAGCATCCCAGCGAAGCCAAAATTATCGTCGGCAAGGTGATCCAGGCCGCCGCGGCGCGCGAAGCAGCGCGAAAAGCGCGCGAGATGACCCGCAAGAGCGCACTCGGCGTCACCTCGCTGCCTGGAAAGCTCGCCGACTGCCAGGAGCGCGATCCCGCAAAATCTGAACTGTTCATCGTCGAAGGCGATTCAGCCGGTGGCAGCGCCAAGCAGGGTCGCAATCGCGAATTCCAAGCTGTGTTGCCGCTGCGCGGCAAAATCCTCAATGTTGAGCGGGCACGCATGGACAAGATGCTATCGTCCGAACAGATCGGCACGCTCATCACCGCACTCGGCACCGGAATCGGCGCGGATGAATTCACCGTCGACAAGCTACGCTACCACAAGATCATCATCATGACCGATGCCGATGTTGACGGCGCCCATATTCGTACGCTCCTGCTTACGTTTTTCTACCGGCAGATGCGCGAGATTATCGACGGCGGCTATCTCTACATCGCGCAACCGCCGCTCTACAAAATCTCCCGCGGCAAATCCGAGCAGTATCTCAAGGACGAGCGGTCTCTGGAGGATTACCTGATCGACTCCGGGCTAGAGGAAACCACGTTGCGGCTGTCATCGGGCGAAGTCCTGGCCGGTAACGATCTGCGTAAACTCGTCGAAGATTCGCGCACGATCCGCAATCTGCTCAGCGGTCTGCACAGCCGGTACAATCGACAGGTCGTGGAGCAGGCGGCAATCTTGAGCGTGCTCAATCGTGATATTTTCGGCGATCCGCCGAAGGCCATTGCGGCTGCGCCCTACATCGCCAAGCGGCTTGATGCGCTGTCCGAAGAAACAGAGCGCGGCTGGCAAGGCCATTTCGTCGAGGGCGCGGGCTTCACCTTCGAGCGCACCGTGCGCGGCGTCAAGGAGGTGGCTGCCCTCGATCAGGCGCTGCTCGGCTCCGCCGATGCCCGCAAGCTCGACGAATTTGCGCCCTCGTTGCAAAAGGTATTTCCGCGGCCGACGCCCCCAGCGATGCTGCGACGAAAGGACGAGGAAACGCCGATCCACGGCCCGGTCGGGCTGTTCCAGGCAATCACCGGCGCCGGCCGCAAAGGCGTCGCGCTGCAGCGCTACAAAGGTCTCGGCGAGATGAATCCGGAACAGCTCTGGGAAACAACGCTCGATGTCAATGCCCGCTCGCTCCTACAGGTCAGCGTCAAGGAGATCGACGACGCCAACACCATCTTCGACGAATTGATGGGCGACAAGGTCGAGCCGCGCCGCGATTTCATCGAGCAGCATGCTCTCACCGCGAGCGTGGACGTGTGATTGCCGACGCAGCACGATGATTCGTCCCGGCGCAGTGTTCGCGATCATCTGGCTCGGCTGGATCGTCAGCTGGCTCGTGGCGGCACTGTGGTCCGCCCGCACCGAAAAACGTGCGTTGACTACCGACGTATGGTTTTGCCGCGGTGTCCTCCTCATCGGAGCCGTACTGCTGATGTATGCGACGCGCCACATGCGGCACGAAACCCGGCTCTGGCATGTCGGTTTTGGCGGAGCTTATGCGCTGGCGGCGCTCACGCTCGCCGGCATTTTATTGGCATGGTGGGCGCGAATTCATCTGGGGCGGCTTTGGTCGGGCGCGATAACGCGCAAGCAGGGCCACCATGTCGTCGACAGCGGCCCTTACGGCCTGGTGCGCCATCCAATCTATAGCGGGCTGATCGTGGCCATCGTGGCGACTGCTGCCGCTCAGGCAACCATACTCGCGCTCATCGGCGCGGCGCTGATCGTCGTCGGTCTATGGTTGAAGGCGCGCATTGAGGAGCGATTCCTCAACGCCGAGCTCGGCGCCGATGCCTACGGTGCTTATCGTCGCCGCGTGCCGATGCTGGTGCCGTTCCTGTCGTAACTTTCGGGCGATCGACACAACGATCAGAGGTCAAATCCGTTATCGCCCAGACATGATCATGCCGCTCGCGGTGACAACGACCCATTGGCCATACTGACGTTTGATTGTTTCAACGCGACCGAGGCCGGGCAACGAGCCGCCTTCCGCGATCAGAAACTCACCATGATACCGGCTTGCGACCAATGCGCGACCGCCGTGCACCTCTTCCACGATCCAGTTTGGCAGTACCCGATCGGCCACCTTCGGCACGCCCGACGTCGACGCGCCGGTTGCGATTGACCCCGTTGTTTCCGGTGCTGCCGGGCTTTGCTGATCGAGCCGACCGACGGTGTCGGCGACATGGGCCGGCTTTGTGGTCGGACCGGTTTGTGCGTTTTCGACGTGGCTGAGGCGATCCGCGATTTTGGCAAACTCGCCATTGGCGCTATGCGTTGCGCTGGCGAGATTGGATTTGATCGCGGCAAGCTCGGTGAATTGAGACTTCAGCGCTTTCTGAATGCCGCTCACCTCCGCGGACTGCGCGGTCGCGGCATTCTTGCCTGAGAGCCGCATGATGCTGGTGGCGGACAATGTTCCAACAAACGAACCAAGTGCAGCAGCAAGCGCGATCGTGGCGGCAAGCTGTGCAAAGCGCGATGCACGCGGTTGCGGCACGGCGGCAATCTTGCTCGGCATCTTAATGACTGTGTCGCCATCCGACACTTCGGCAGTCTGTTCTCCGTCAAGCTTTGGCGCCTCAACCATCGGCAAATTATCGTCACCCGCCGATTTAGAAGCATGAGGTTCTGATTTTTCGCTGTCACCGGGGCTGTTGTCGAAACTCTCGCCCATCGTCGGATCCTCCGGATTACGGTTGATCCTTCGTTAATCAAGATTGGTTAGCAATCTATTACTAGTGGTCCGATTCCAACATTCACTTCCCGTTTCGGCACACGTTGAACGAGTGTTGGAATCAATGGCCCACTAGCAACTCCATGAAGCTAGTGGAGTTTAGGATTTAACATTCGCTTCACGCGCCAACGTCTAGGCGGGTAGCGAAAGTTAAATCCACTCCACTGTGCGGATTTTTAATCGCCCAAGCCGTTGTCGCGGGCAAGCGCCGCAAGCGATGTCTCCGGCCGCGCACCAAGATGTTGAATCACCTCGCAGGCGGCGAGCGCGCCGAGGCGACCGCAAGTGGGGTCGTCAGCACCTCGCGCGAGGCCATAGAGAAATCCGGCGGCGAACAAATCGCCGGCTCCGGTCGTATCGAGAACGCGCGACACTGGAAATGCCGGAATGGCTTCGATCCCATCGGGCCCTAGCACCAGACAACCTTTCTCGCTGCGTGTCACCACCGCAACGTCGATATCGGCGCGCAGCGCCGCGACTGCTGAATTGAAATTTGCCGTCTGATAGAGACTTTGCAACTCGGCCTCATTGGCGAAGATAAGATCGACGGTGTGCGATCGCATGAGCTGTAAGAATTCATCGCGCCAGCGGTCGACGCAGAACGCGTCCGACAAAGACAGCGCCACCTTACGTTCGGCCTCGTGCGCAAGCTTTGCGGCCTTGAGGAAAGCTTCCTTGGCATGCCTCGGATCCCACAAATAACCTTCCAGGTAGGTGATGGCGCTTGCGCCGATTATCTCGGTATCGATATCGGAGGGATGCAAATCCTGGGCGGCGCCGAGATAAGTGTTCATGGTGCGCTCGCCGTCCGGCGTGACAACCACGTAGCAGCGCCCGGTAGAAGGGCCGGCGGAGGCGGGCGCCGTCGCGAACGCCACGCCGGCAGCGCGGATATCGTGGCAGAAGGCGCGGCCAAGCTCGTCGTCTTTGACCTTACCCACGAAAGCCGCACGTCCGCCGAGCGACGCCACACCAACGACGGTATTGGCAGCCGAGCCGCCGGACGTTTCGATCGCCGGACCCATGGCGTCATAAATCGCCTCGGCCCGCGCCTCGTCGATCAGCGTCATCGCGCCTTTCCGCATACCCTGTTGCAGCAAGAAATCCTCTTCGGCGCGCGTAATCACGTCGACGATCGCATTGCCGATGCCGAGAACGTCGAAACGGGCGACTGCCATGAGAAAACTCAAGAACGGACTTGGCGGAGCGGCGCGGGACGGCGCGCACTATAGCGGCCAGCCCTTGCAGGGCAAGGCGCTGCGTGGCATGTGGCGACGAGACGGAGTCGAGGCATGGGATTTCCACAACGCGTATTTTCCGGCGTGCAGCCGTCCGGCAACCTGCACCTTGGCAATTATCTCGGCGCCATCAAGCGTTTTGTCGAGCTGCAAGCACGCTATGACTGCATCTATTGCGTCGTCGATTTGCATGCGATCACGGTGTGGCAAGACCCGACCGAGTTGCCGCGCGCCATCCGCGAGGTGGCAGCGGCGTTTCTCGCTTGCGGCATCGATCCAAAAAAACACATCGTGTTCAACCAGAGCCAAGTGGCGGAGCACGCCGAGCTCGCCTGGGTGTTCAATTGCGTGGCGCGGCTAGGCTGGCTCAATCGGATGACGCAGTTCAAGGAGAAGGCCGGCAAGGACCGCGAGAATGCTTCGGTCGGTCTTTACGCCTATCCGACGCTGATGGCAGCCGACATCCTCGTCTACCGCGCAACACATGTGCCGGTTGGCGAAGATCAGAAACAGCACCTTGAGCTATCCCGCGACATTGCGCAGAAGTTCAACAAAGACTTCGGCCAATCGATCCGCGACAAAGGCTACGGCGACACGTTCTTCCCGCTGCCGGAGCCGTTGATCACAGGCGAGGCGACGCGCGTGATGTCGCTGCGCGACGGCACGAAGAAAATGTCGAAGTCGGACGCCTCCGACCAATCCCGCATCAATCTCACCGACGATGCCGACGCCATCGCACAAAAAATCCGCCGGGCGAAAACCGATCCCGAACCGTTGCCAAGCGAGGAGAAAGGCCTGGAGACTCGTCCCGAGGCGGACAACCTGGTCGGCATCTACGCCGCATTGACCGACACGACCCGCGCTTTGGTGCTGAAACAGTTCGGTAATGCCCAGTTCTCGACGTTCAAGACGGCGTTAACCGATGCCGCTGTGGCAAAACTCGGTCCCATTGCCGCCGAGATGAAGCGGCTGCTCAGTGATGCGACGGCGATCGACAAGGTCTTGGCCGACGGCGCTGCCCGCGCGCAAAAGCTTGCCGGCGAGACCATGAAGGCGGTAAAGGACATCGTCGGTTTCGTTCATTCGTAGCGTCGTTCCGCCAGAGTCCACAGCCGGACGAGCAATTTATCTGGCCTTGAACTTTCAATGAAATTCGCCATTTGTTACACTGAATTCGAGCAAATCACGGCGCGGCCCCGTTAGATCGGCGCGACGTGAGGGAGGACGCTATGTTCATCCAGACCGAAGCGACGCCAAACCCGGCGACCCTGAAATTCCTGCCCGGACGGGCTGTGCTCGAAGGTGGCACGCTCGATTTGCGCGATGGCGAACAGGCGGCACAGTCGCCGCTGGCCGAACGGCTATTTGGCATCGCCGGCGTGAGTGGAGTCTTCTTTGGTTCCGATTTCATCACCGTCACGAAGAGCTCAGGCGACTGGCCCCAGCTCAAGCCCATGATTCTCGGCGCCATCATGGAGCATTACTTGTCGGGCGCGCCGCTACTCGCATCGAGCGGCACAGCGCAAACCGCTGGCGAGGAATTCTTCGATGCCGCCGACGCCGAGACCGTCGCCACGATCAAGGAATTGATCGAAACGAGGGTACGACCTGCCGTGGCCAACGACGGAGGCGATATCACCTTTAAAGGGTTCAAGGACGGCGTCGTCTATCTCAACATGAAAGGCGCATGCTCCGGCTGCCCGTCATCGACGGCAACGCTGCGGCACGGCATCCAGAATCTGCTGCGTCATTTCATACCGGACGTCACAGAGGTGCGCCCGGTTTGACCGGACGAACCGCGCCAAACGACCGCATGATGGCTCATGCGCGTGCTTGCCATTGACACTGCGCTCGCAGCCTGCTCGGCGGCGGTCCTCGACACCGAGCATGGCGGCCTTCTTGCAAGCGAGAGCAATGCCATGGCGCGCGGTCATGCCGAGGCGCTCATTCCGCTGCTGGCCCGACTGATGAACGGTGCGGGGCTGGCCTTTCACGACCTCGACCAAGTGGTGGTGACCACGGGACCGGGCAGCTTCACCGGGCTCCGGGTCGGCATTTCGGCGGCACGAGCGATCGCGCTCGCGACTGGCAAACCAGCGGTCGGAGTGTCGACGCTTGTCGCTTACGCGGCTCCCCATCTTGCCGATGACGTGCCGATTCCGGTGGTTGTGGCCATCGATGCACGCCATGCACAAGTCTATTTGCAGGTCTTCGCTTCTGACGGCTGCACCGTCATCACTCCTCGTCTGACGGCACTGAGCGATGCGGTGCGAGCGGCAGCGGAATCGCCGGTGCGCATCGTCGGCTCTGCCGCCCTTGAGGTCGCCGCAGGGCTGTTGGCGACCGACGCCACACCCGCGCTGGTCGATGCACGTGACGCACCCGATATCGCTTGGGTGGCGCGGACGGGCGCGACACTGGCCAAAACGCAGTCGCCGCCCACGCCGTATTATCTGTGCGCCCCCGACGTTCGGCCGCAAATAGCCGCTCAACTGCCACGCCGATGATAAACTTCGTTTCTCGCCTGCTCGCGCGTTCGGAGCCGACATTCTCCGCGGCCTTGCCGGGCGACGCCGCCACGATCTCTGCCCTGCACAAAGCCTCGTTCCAACGCGGCTGGGAGGAAAACGAGATTTATCAGCTCCTGGTCGACAGCGCCGTCGTCGCTCATCGCGCCAACATCGGCAACGCGATCGTTGGATTTATCTTGTCACGGATGGCGGCAGGTGAGGCGGAAATTCTCTCGATCGCCGTTGCTCCTGCGCGTCGTGGACGTGGCCTCGCCGGGCCGCTTCTCGATCTCCATCTGCGGCGCTTGGCTGGCCTCGGCGCGCGCGCCGTGTTTCTCGAGGTCGATGAGCGCAATGCGCCTGCAGGCGCGCTCTATCGGCGGGCCGGTTTCCGACAGGTCAGCCGACGCCAAGGCTATTACACGCACGGTGCGTCCGCCCTCGTCTTGCGTCGCGACCTCGGCTGACGCCGGGCGGCGAAGTCGATAAAGTGTCTCGCGAGTGTCCTGGCCCAAGGTTCGCGAGCGCCTGCCGTGCGCGTTCGTGCATTTTCGACTCATAGGGGACGCCGCAATTTTTTGATTCGACTGAATACCGGTCTCGATTCTATCGGGGCGGAAGCGGAGGGCACACGCTATGAATGGAACGCGATTACTGCGCGCAGCGCTTGGTTTCGCGCTCGCATTGGGGATTGCTCCCAGCATTGTTCGTGCCCAAATCGCGGCCTATCCCGACCGGCCGATCAAGATGATCGTTGGCTTCGGAGCCGGCGGCGGCACGGACATCGTGGCCAGAATCGTGGCGCAGAAAATGAGCGAAAGCCTCGGCCAATCGGTCTTGGTCGAGAACCGCACCGGCGCAAGCGGCATGATCGCCGCGGCAGACGTGGCAAAATCGCCCCCCGACGGCTACACCCTGATGATGGGGAGCCAGACCACGTATGCGGTTGCCCCAAGCCTCTATCGCAGGGTGACAGTCGATCCGGCCAAGGATTTTGCCGGAGTAGGCCTGACTGGTGCCTCGCCGCTGGTGCTTGTCGTTAATCCATCGTTTGCCGCACGTTCGGTCGCGGACGTGATCGCTCTGGCTAAGGCCAATCCCGGCAAAATCAATTTCGGCACCGGTGGGGTCGGAACCACGCCGCACATGACGGCGGAGCTTTTTCAGCACGTCACGGGCATCAAAATGGTGCACGTCGCCTATCGCGGCGAAGCGCCGGCAATTAATGACCTGCTCGGAGGACAAATTCCGCTGATGTTTGCAAATCTCTCGGCAGTCATGGGCAACATCAGGGGCGGCACACTGCGGGCGATCGCCGTCACGAGTCCGCAGCGTTCGCCCTCCGCACCAGACATCCCCACGGTTGCGGAAACTATCCCGGGATTTGCCGCCGAGACTTGGTTTGGCATCGTTGCCCCGGCCGGGACACCCCGCGATATCCTGGCAAAACTGAACGCGGCCGCGCGGCAGGCCCTTGTCAATCCGGACACGAAGCAGCGGTTCGCGGAGCTAGGCATGACGAACGGCAGCAGTAGTCCTGAGGAACTCGATGCCTATATTAAGTCAGAGATCGCCAAATGGTCGAAAGTGATCAAGGATGCCAACATCCAGGCGCAAGATTAGACATGATCCCAAAAAGGTCTGCCACAAACTCGCGGGGCGCACCGGTCCTCGGAAAGGTCATGCTCAATCAAGAATCCATTCCTTTTTGCCGCAAATCCCGGTAAGACGATGGAGTTTCGCGGGCAGGCTGCTAAGTGGATTTTGCAAGTTAAGCTAAAGGCTTAATGTCAACATCAACCGGCATGAACGGATCGCGCAAGCTCTACGTCAAGTCGTTTGGTTGCCAGATGAACGTCTACGATTCGCAGCGTATGGCGGACACCTTGGCGCCGAAAGGCTACGACGAGACCGCCAGTATCGAGGACGCAGATCTGGTCATCCTCAATACCTGTCACATCCGCGAGAAAGCGGCCGAGAAGGTCTATTCCGAGTTAGGCCGCGTGCGCCGGCTGAAGGAAGCGGCAGCGGCCGAAGGACGCCGGCTCGTTGTTGCAGTCGCCGGCTGCGTCGCGCAAGCCGAGGGCGCCGAAATCATTCGTCGTTCGCCTGCGGTCGACCTTGTCTTTGGGCCGCAGAGCTATCATCGACTGCCGGACCTCTTGGCGCGCGCCGAGCGCGGCGGCAAAGCGGTCGATACCGAGTTTCCCATCGACGCCAAATTCGATCATCTCGCGGTGCCGAGCATTGCCGCTACGCGCGCGCGCGGTGTTGCCGCCTATGTCACCGTGCAGGAGGGCTGCGACAAGTTCTGCACCTTCTGTGTGGTGCCTTACACACGGGGTGCCGAAATGTCCCGCCCCGTGAGCAAAATTGTTGCCGAGGTGGAGCGGCTGGCAGGAGCCGGCGTGCGCGAAGTCACGTTGATTGGCCAAAACGTCAATGCCTATCATGGCGAGGGACCGGACGGCCGAACATGGTCCCTGGCGCGTCTACTCGAACACGTCGCGCAACTGAGCGGCATCGAAAGGCTGCGCTACACCACAAGCCATCCCTGCGACATGAACGACGATCTGATCGCGGCACATCGCGATCTGCCAAAAGTCATGCCGCAGCTCCATCTGCCGGTGCAGTCGGGCTCGGACCGTGTACTTGCAGCGATGAACCGCCGTCACACGCGAGCGGATTACCTCGCCACTGTGGATCGGCTACGCGAGGTATGTCCCGATCTGGCGCTCACGTCCGACTTCATCGTCGGTTTCCCGGGGGAAACGGAAGACGATTTTGCCGCCACGCTCAGCCTCGTCGATGAGGTTGGCTATTCCGGCGCGTTCTCCTTCAAATACTCGCCGCGACCCGGCACACCGGGCGCCGACATGAAGCAAGTTGAGGAACGCATCAAATCGAACCGTTTGGCGCGGCTGCAACAGGCGATCGACGAAAACCAGGCAGCATTCAATCGCCGCTGTCTCGGTCGCACCTTGGACGTATTGTTCGAACGGCCGGGCCGTCATCGCGGCCAGCTTGTCGGCCGTTCGCCCTATCTGCAGCCGGTTCAAGTCGAAGCACCGGCATCGTTCATCGGTGAGATTGCCGAGGTTTCGATCACTGAAATTGCCAGCAACAGCATGTTCGGCGTGCTTGCGCGTGCGCCTGCGCGACAGCCGGCTTTCCTCGGCGCAGGAGCCTGAATTGCGAATGCCTGGAGCGGATGAATCGGTCTTCGTTGCGCCGGACAACACGACTCAGATCGTTCTCGCCTTCGACGACAATCGCCTGGCATCCGCGCTGTTCGGGCAATATGGCCAAACCCTGGCTTTGATCGAGCGCCGGCTTGGCGTCGTCGCCAATTCACGCGGCAATCACGTCACTCTGGAAGGCGCGCGCGAATCCTGCGAGCAGGCTCGTCGCGTGCTTGAAAGCCTCCATGAGCGCCTCAGGCGCGGCGACGAACTGGCGCAGGGCGACGTCGAGGGCGCGATCCGTCTGGCGTTGTCGCAAGGTTCGCTGTTCGACTTCGATCCGGCCGCGGCTCGCGAGAGCTTTGAAGAAATCAATCTGCGTAAGCGCCGTGTGCGCGCCCGCACCCCGGCACAAGACGCCTACATTCGCGCGCTCAAGCGCCACGCACTCGTATTCTCGACCGGCCCCGCCGGCACGGGCAAGACCTGGCTTGCGGTCGCGCACGCCATCCAACTGTTTGAACGCAAAGAAGTCGATCGCATTATTCTGTCGCGGCCGGCCGTAGAAGCCGGCGAGCGACTGGGTTTCCTGCCCGGCGACATGCGCGAAAAAGTCGATCCCTATCTGCGGCCGATTTACGATGCGCTGTATGATCTGATGGACGCGCGCATCGTCGAGCGCGCGCTACAAACCACGGAAATCGAAATTGCACCGCTCGCCTTCATGCGCGGCCGTACGCTTTCCAACGCCGCCGTCATCCTCGACGAAGCGCAGAACACAACGACTATGCAGATGAAGATGCTGCTCACCCGTCTTGGTGAGAACAGCCGCATGGTCGTGACGGGCGATCCGAGTCAGGTAGACTTGCCGTCGGGCCAGATGTCCGGCCTCGCCGAAGCGGTGCGGCTTCTTGAGGGTATCGAAGGAATTGGCCACGTCGCCTTTACGTCTGCCGATGTCATCCGTCACGAGCTCGTCGCCCGCATCGTCGATGCCTACGACAGAGCCGCGACAAGAAAGCGCGAGCGGCCGGAATGACGCGCGCAGCGCGGCGCGCCCTCACGGTCGACGTGCGCATCGAGTCGAATGTCTGGAAGGGAAGAGACAACGTGAAGGCCACGGTGCGGCGTGCCGTTGCACAAGCTGCCGCCGCCTTGTCAACGTCCGGTGCGGAGCTTGCTATCGTTCTTACAGATGACACCGCGATTCGTTCACTCAATCGCCGTTGGCGCGGCATTGACGCCGCCACCAACGTGCTGTCATTTCCGACCAAGGGTGCCGGCAGCGACCCTCCACTCATTGGCGACATCGTTCTCGCCTACGAGAGCATCGCACGGGAGGCTCGCGCTGAACGTAAGCCCTTTGCTCATCATCTTGCCCACCTTGCCGTACACGGCTTTCTGCATCTTGTCGGCTATGATCACAGACTCGTTAAGGACGCGCAGAAGATGGAACAGACAGAGCGTGAAATTTTGCGACGTCTGGCAATTCCGGACCCCTATCGAGCTTCCGTCAAAGCTTCGAAATCGTCTCACAGCAGAGCCTGAAATTTGCCGCGAATCCTGACACCATATCCAAAGCGGAATATTGCAGCCAAAAACTAGAGCAATGGCTCAGATCCAGTCGCGCAACGACCCGCCCGCGAGCGAGCATCCAAATCTGCCGATGGTCGTGGCACAGCCGAGCGAACAGCAGGAGGCCTGGCTCACGCGCGTCATGCGGATTCTGTTCGGCTGGAAAGCTGCAGCAACGCGCGCGGATCTTGAGCACGTGCTGACCGCCGAGCAGCCCCATTCGGGCTTTTCCCCCGAAGAGGCCGCAATGCTCAAGAACATTCTCAATCTGCGCGAATGCAGAATCGAGAGCGTCATGCTGCCGCGCGCCGATATCGTTGCCGTCCAACAGGATATCCCGATCGGCGACCTCGTGAAGGTGTTCCAACGCGCCGGCCATTCGCGGCTTGTTGTCTATAACGACACACTCGATGATCCGACCGGTATGATTCATATCCGCGACCTGATCGCGTTCATGGCCGGCGCCTCGCAAGGTCCTGCCGCCCCTCCACCGCAACCGCCAAACCCAATCACTCTCAACCTTGCCAAAATTGATCTGGCGTTGCCGTTGGCGGCGGCCAACATCGTCCGCGAAATCCTGTACGCGCCGCCATCCATGCCGGCGCTCGACCTGCTCGCCAAGATGCAAGCGACTCGCATTCACCTTGCACTCGTCATCGACGAATACGGCGGAACCGATGGACTCGTGTCGATGGAAGACCTAGTCGAGCTCATCGTCGGCGACATTGCCGACGAGCATGACGAGGCCGAGATGCCGGCCGTGACTCCCCAGAGCGACGGCTCATTCTTGGCCAATGGCCGCGCCAGCCTCGACGATGTTCGTGCTGTGATCGGTGACGAATTCGATCTCGGCGAGGCCGCTCGCGAGGTCGATACACTTGGTGGTTATCTTGTCCTCAAAGCCGGTCATGTCCCGGTGCGTGGCGAATTGGTGCCCGGCCCCGGGTCGTTCGAGGCCGAGGTGCTCGATGCCGATCCGCGCCGCGTTAAGAAAGCCAGAATCTATCGTCGCAATGAACGGCGGCCGGCCGTGATGCGCGACCTGCCGACCCTTGTGAAAGCGGCCGGACCAGCCCCAACGCCGCCGCGCGATGAAGGCAATCGGCCAACTCAAAACACCACACGCTCGCCGTGAAGCCGACGGAACTCGTCCACAGCATCGTATTGGCCTGGGGCTGGCGCCGTCGGCTGATCGCGTTCGTCGCGGGAGCATTGTCGGCGTTGGCGATGGCGCCCTTCAATGCCTGGCCTATCCTTTTTCTGACGTTGCCGACGCTGGTTTGGTTGATTGACGGCGCCGGGGGCGGCCGCTGGGGCGCAGTAGGCGTCGCGGCTTCTATCGGCTGGTGGTTTGGCTTCGGATATTTTCTCGCCGGCCTATATTGGATCGGCTACGCGTTCCTGGTTGATGCGGCAACCTTCGGCTGGCTATTGCCTTTCGCGGTCATTGGTCTGCCAGCAGTGCTTGCCGTTTTCACAAGTTTTGGTGTTGCGCTCGCTCGCATTCTATGGACACGCGGGGCGCCACGCATCTTGGCCTTGGCTGTTGCCCTGACAGCCGTAGAATGGTTGCGCGGTCATGCCCTGACCGGCTTTCCCTGGAACGCCTTCGGCTATGCTCTCGCCTCGCCGCTGGCGCTTGCGCAAACTTTCTCGCTTGTCGGCCTTTGGGGTGTCACCTTCATCGCCCTCGTCGTCTTCGCGAGCCCGGCGACGCTGGTTGACGACCGCGTCGAAACGCGGCGTCCCTGGTTGCCTCTTGCCCTGAGTATCGCAGTGCTCATCGTGCTCGGTGGATACGGTGTGGTAAGGCTTTCCCGAACGCCGACGCGGATCGTCGACAAGGTTCACTTGCGCATCATGCAACCGAATCTGCAGCAGGACGTCCGCTTCAATTACGCGGCCAAACAGCAAGTGATGAATCGCTACATCGCCTTGTCGAACCGCGCATCGGAACCGAATTCTCCGGGCATGCGCGGCGTGACGGATTTGATTTGGCCGGAGTCACCGTTTCCATTCTTCCTCACCCGTGAAGCCGACGCGCTAGCCGAAATCACGCAACTGCTGCCGCCCCAAGCCGTGCTGATCACCGGGGCCATCCGCCTCGCCGAGCCCGTCGATCGGGCTAATCCGCATGCCTACAATTCGATCTACGTCATTGATCACAACGGCTCAATTCTCGGGCTCTACGACAAGGTCCACCTCGTGCCGTTCGGCGAATATCTGCCGTTCGAGCGCACCCTTGAACGTCTTGGCTTGCAGGAGCTCACCAAACAGCGCGGCGGCTTCCTCGCGGGAGATCGCCGCCGGCTGCTCTCAATTCCAGGCGCACCACTGGCGCTGCCCCTCATCTGCTATGAGATCATCTTCCCGAACGCTGAAATGCCGCCCGGCCCGCGGCCGGGATGGATCATCAATGTCACAAACGATGGCTGGTTCGGTATCAGCACCGGACCCTATCAGCACTTTCAGCAGGCGCGAATGCATGCGATCGAGCAGGGGCTTCCGGTGGTTCGTGCAGCCAATACCGGCATCTCTGCCGTCGTCGATCCGGTTGGGCGGATCATCAATTCGTTGCCGCTGGGCCGCGAGGGCGTAATCGACTCCGCCCTGCCCCGATCGATTCCAGCTCCCCTCTATGCTCGGCTCGGCGACGCTCCGGCAGCCGTCATCATCGCGATTGCGCTGATTGTCGTTGTGCGCCAGCGCGTTCGCTCGAATTTTAAGGAATTCTAGCAGTCTTCGCGGCGTCGCGGTTTAGCCTAATACGAACTGGTAAGCCGGTGCGGCGGACTTCTGTCACGCTGCGTGATACGACTGCAAGGTGTTTTCGCGGCCATATCTCAACCGTCGCGCGTGTAATGCCGTGCTCAAGGCTACGCGCAGCCATGCAGACACTCGCATTTGCGGCCGACCCACCGCGAAACGATTAAGATAGACTGTGGGCGCAGGTCGTATTCGACTGCGGCGGATTTGATCTCTCCAGCCATTACGGTAAATAGGGGTGGCATAGGAGTTCATTATTATGATCGCCAAAAAATCCCCAAATCCAATCGACAAGCACGTTGGGAGCCGCGTGCGAATGCGCCGGATGATGTTGGGGATGAGCCAGGAGAAGCTCGGCGATGCCCTTGGACTCACGTTTCAGCAAGTCCAGAAGTACGAAAAAGGCACCAACCGAATTGGGGCCAGCCGCTTGCAGCAGATTTCACATATCCTTCAGGTACAAGTATCGTTCTTTTTCGAGGGCGCGCCGAGCGTACCCTCTGCAGCGCGGCCGGAAGGCATGGCAGAGGCGCCCTCGCCCGCTTATGTTTCCGATTTCTTGGCGACTTCGGACGGCTTGGCGCTCACGAAGGCGTTCATGCGGATCAACGATTCCAAGCTGCGCAGGCGTATCGTCGATCTCGTTGAAGCGATCGCCGGCGGCGATAAGCGCTGACTAAACCGCGACGTGTCAGCGGCCGCGGCGGCGCTGCACGCCCACTTTTTGCCCACATCTTGACCCCGCAAGGGGACGCTGCAACAACCGCATTCCAGGGCGGCACCGACCGCTAGTAGCGGAGACGACGTTCAGGCCACAAAAGCGATGAAGCTCTGGCCGACCGGGGCAAATACGAGGGAGTGTTTCGCAGTGCGACGTGCAAACTACCTGTTTACAAGCGAGTCGGTGTCCGAAGGGCATCCGGACAAAGTCTGCGACCAAATTTCTGACGCGGTACTCGACGCCTTTATCGATAACGACATCAAATTGGGCATCGCCGACGAAAGCCAAGTGAATACCAGACTTGGCTGCGAGACACTTTGCACGACAAACAAGATCGTCGTGGCCGGCGAGGGGCGCGGCCAAGCTCCGTTATTCCACAAACATGGTGACAAGGCCGTGGTCAATCGCGAGATGATCTCTGAGATCGCGCGGCGCGTCGTCAAAGACATCGGCTACGATCAGGACGGATTCTCCTATTACGGCGCCGACGTGGAGGTGCTGCTTCACGGTCAATCACCCGACATCGCCATGGGCGTTAATGCCAAAAAGACGAAAAGCGGCGAGCAAGAGGGAGCGGGCGATCAGGGGATGATGTTCGGCTTCGCCTGTACCGAGAGCGAAGTCTATGAGAAGGGCTCATTTATGCCCGCCCCAATCTATTTCGCGCATAAAATCCTTAAAGTGCTGTCGGAGAAGCGCCGCTCTGGGGCATTGTTCGATCTACAACCCGACGCCAAAAGCCAGGTGACGGTGAAGTATGTCGATGGTCGACCGGTTGGTTGCACCAAGGTCGTAGTATCCACGCAGCATAATGCGCAGACTCGCAATAACAAGAAATATACTCCGGGCATGATCAAGGAATTGATCGCGGATTCCGTCATTTCAGCGCTGCCCGACGGTTGGATGCCAAACAGATCGAATGATTTTCTGGTCAATCCGACCGGTAATTTCGTCATCGGCGGACCGGATGGCGATTGTGGTCTGACCGGCCGCAAGATCATCGTTGATACCTACGGCGGTTATGCACCCCATGGCGGCGGCGCGTTCTCCGGCAAAGACCCAACCAAGGTCGATCGATCGGCCGCTTACGCGGCGCGCTATCTCGCCAAGAACGTGGTCGCCGCCGGCCTCGCCGACAGCTGTACGATCCAGATCGCGTACGCGATTGGTGTCGCCGACCCGATGTCGCTTTACGTTGACACACATGGCACCGGCAAAGTCGAAGAGGCCAAACTGCAAAAACTTTTGCCCGAGCTGTTTCCGCTGCGACCCACCAACATTCGCCGCGCTCTCAAGCTCAGCCGACCGATCTATCGGCGCACGGCGGCTTACGGCCATTTCGGCCGTGCGCCGGAGAAGGACGGCGGCTTCTCGTGGGAGCGGACCGATCTCGCAGAGTCACTCAAGCGGGCGCTGCGCTAAACGTCGCCATCCGCCGAGGCGAAAGATACAGTAATCGTGGATTGTCCACGCGGGCGGCGCTTACCGAGTGCTCCGTCCTCAGCGATTATCGCAATGATGGTGGATAAGGCTGTAAAGCAATCGCGCGCGTTCTTTGGACGACGCAAAGGCCACAAGCTGCGACCGCGCCGTGCGCACTTGATCAACACGCTATTACCGCGCCTTGCGGTCGATATTGGGCGTCCCGCCCCGGCCGATTTGCGGGAACTGTTTCCGCCGCCAGTCTCCGAAGTTCAGCTTGAGATCGGCTTTGGCGGCGGTGAGTCGATCATAGCGGCGGCGCGAGAGCAGCCGCAACGAGGTTTCATCGGCGTCGAACCTTATGTTAACGGCATGGCCAAGGTGCTCGCGGCGATCGAGAGCGGAAATCTGCAAAACATTCGTCTGCACTTCGATGACGCCGCGCAGCTGCTGGCATGGCTTCCAAAAAACTCGTTGGCATGCATCGACCTCATTCATCCCGATCCATGGCCGAAACGTCGGCACTGGAAGCGCCGCTTCGTGCAAGATGCCATAATCTTCGATCTCGCCCGCGTTCTGCAAAGAGACGGCGAGTTCCGTTTTGCAACCGATGTTGCAGATTATGCCGCGTGGACTCTGCTTCGCGTGCTGCGATCGGGCGATTTCGAATGGACAGCGCGATGCGCCGATGACTGGCGCAATGCGTGGCGCGGCTTCGTCCAAACGCGCTACCACGCCAAGGCAGCACGAGCGCAACGCACGTCGTGCTTCTTGATCTTCCGCAAAGTGTGAGCGCAATTATTATTTCTGTCGAACCTGCCAAAACCGCACGACGCGCCGTGCCGTCGCGGTCGAAAGCCGTCCATAATTGGCAAAGGCGGAATCCAGTCCCTGAGTTGATGTTCCCTTTCCGCTTGGGCGCATCATGATGATGGCCCGCACGGTCGGCCAGCCCAGACCGACGGCCTTACAGAGGATCAGCACTGGGTCGGGCCGATCACTGCCCATCAGTCGATCGACAACATTGACGGGAACCTTGGCGATGGTGCCGAGACCGACTACGGCTTCCTCGTATTTATTATCGCTGCAAAATGCGAGTATTGCCGCCTCGTCCAAACGACCTGCGCGGTCAAGGCCCAAAATCACGCGCTGTGCGGCTCGGTAATCGCGCGGCCCGACGCGGGCGCCGACTTCTTCCGAGACTTTTGCCAATACGCGCCAAATCTCGGTTTTGACTTCGGGCGTTGCCGAGGCAAGCAGGCGCGCGTGCACGACTGCGGTCGCCTTTGTCAGTAATTCACGAAACATTGGCTCGGGAATGTCGGGCCGTAATCCGACCTTCTCTGCCAGGATTCCATCATCTCGCGCGCGCTGGACAAGACTCACAAAGGCGCTTGCGGAAATTCGGGCGCCGTGATTGCCGGCAACGCAATGCGCGACCTCCCGATCGCCACGCCGCACCAGCACGTCGGTGACGGCTTCACCGAGCAACGGGCGCACCGAGATTGCCTGCAAATGGGCTTGGCCTTTGGTTTCCGCGAGGTCGATGAGATCAGCTTCCGCAAGCTGGGACGCCAGCTTCAGCACCGGACCCGCGACAGCAATATCGTCGTCATTGGCAAGCGTAAGCAGGACATTGACTGGAGCGTTGCGGACAGGTGCAAGATGATTTGATAATTCGGCACGGGCCTTGGCCTCGATCTCCTCGATCAGCAGGCTGAAGACCTGATCGAATAAGTCTACATGATCATCTTTGTAACGATCGGCTCCATGGAGAAAGAGAGCGGTAACGCGTTGCAGCGTCTCAACGCGCTTCTGACGCGTCCCGTGCTGAATGACCTGTTCCAGCTCGGGAATCAGTGAGAGGACGGCACCCATGCAGGCATCAGTAATCAGTCATTAGTAGTGAACGTTTTTAACCGGTTACTTGATTACTGATGACTGATTACTGATCCCTGAAGGGCCCTTGCAACAGCCTGACAAAGCGCTATATTTGGCGTGTCCGTCATGGATACCTCATAACGGTCGGTTGATCCGAACGGTTTTGAGAGTGGGTTCCCCCCGGGGCCCGCTCTTTTTTGTTACCGGAGGCCAGGCGGTGCTGTCGCAGAACTTGGATGGCGGAACTTGAGGCCGGGAGAAGCATGGACGACACGCTGACGAGCTTCATTCGCGAGCCGCGGCTGATCAGCGAGCCAGGACGAGCAGCGCGCATCGCTGCCATCGCCGAGCCGGTATTATCAGGGCTTGGCTATCGGATTGTGCGCGTGCGCATTTCCGGCTTCGCCGGCTGCACCGTACAGATCATGGCCGAGCGACCGGACGGCACCATGTCTATCGAGGACTGCGAGGCCGCCTCGCGAGCGCTCTCTCCGGTGCTTGATGTCGCCGACCCGATCGAGGGCTCGTATCGACTCGAGATTTCGTCGCCCGGCATCGATCGACCTTTGGTCCGGCGTTCCGACTTTGACCGCTACGCCGGCCACATCACCAATGTGGAGATGCTTGTGCCAATCGACGGTCGCCGGCGTTTCCGCGGTGAGCTCATGGGTGCTGATGGGGACAAGGTGCGTATTCGCTGTGGCGACGCGGCGGCGGAGCATTCGGAAGTGTTGTTGCGGATTGACGATATGGCCGAAGCCAGGCTTGTCCTCACCGATTCACTGATCGCTGAATCACTGCGACGAAGCAAGCGCAGCGAGCGCGCCGCCCTCGGGCGGTCCAATGGAGACGATGGGCCGCCATATTCGCGACAGCAGCATTCTCGACGACGGCAACATGCGCGCGGGGCGGCACCACTGGAACGAGACCAGAAAATGTCCAATCCAAGGGAGACTGACTGATGGCGACCGTAAGCGCCAATAAACTCGAACTCCTCCAGATCGCCGACGCGGTCGCCCGGGAAAAAGCCATTGATCGAAGGATCGTGCTTGGCGCCATGGAGGACGCCATCGCCAAGGCGGCGCGCTCGCGCTACGGCAGCGAGACTGACGTTCACGCCGAGATTGATCCGAAGAGCGGCGAGCTTCATCTCTCGCGCCACATGCTGGTGGTGGAAACCGTCGAAAACCCCGCATCCCAGATCACGCTCGACGAGGCCCGTCGGCATCATCCCGCAGCGCAGATTGGCGATACCATTTCCGACAAGCTGCCACCGCTCGAATACGGCCGCATCGCCGCGCAATCGGCCAAGCAGGTCATCGTGCAGAAGGTCCGCGAGGCCGAGCGCGACCGGCAATATGACGAGTACAAGGATCGTATCGGAGACATCGTCAACGGCGTCGTCAAGCGCGTCGAATACGGCAACGTCGTGGTCGACCTCGGCCGCGGTGAAGCGATCGTGCGGCGCGACGAAATGCTGCCGCGCGAAGTTTTTCGCAACGGCGACCGCATCCGCGCCTACATCTATGACGTCCGGCGCGAGCAACGGGGACCGCAAATTTTCCTCTCGCGCACGCACCCGCAGTTCATGTCGAAACTGTTCGCGCAGGAAGTGCCGGAAATCTATGATGGAATCGTCGAGGTCAAGGCCGTCGCGCGCGATCCGGGCTCTCGCGCCAAGATCGCGGTGCAATCCCGCGATTCCTCCGTCGATCCGGTCGGCGCCTGCGTCGGCATGCGCGGCTCGCGTGTGCAGGCGGTGGTTAACGAGTTGCAGGGCGAGAAGATCGACATCATCCCCTGGTCACATGACATCGCGACTTTCGTCGTCAACGCCTTGGCACCCGCCGAGGTTGCCAAAGTGGTGCTCGACGAGGAACGCGAACGCATCGAGGTCGTCGTTCCCGATCAACAGCTCTCGCTCGCCATTGGGCGGCGCGGTCAGAACGTCCGCCTCGCGTCTCAGCTCACCGGATGGGACATCGACATTCTGACCGAGCAGGAGGAATCGGAGCGCCGCCAAGCCGAATTCGAAAACCGCACTCGCATTTTCATCGACGCCCTAAACGTCGACGAAGTCATCGGACAATTGCTGGCCTCGGAAGGCTTCAACTCGGTCGACGAGCTTGCGATGGTTGATGTGAAGGAGATTGCGGGCATCGAAGGCTTCGATGAGGATACGGCAGCCGAGCTGCAAAACCGCGCGCGCGAATATCTCGCCAAAATCGAAGCCGAACTCGATTCAAAGCGTCGGGAGCTCGGCGTCGAGGATGCGCTCAAGGACGTGCCGGGCATCACGACCGCGATGTTGGTCCGGTTCGGCGAGAATGGCATTAAGACAGTCGAGGATTTGGCCGGCTGCGCAACCGACGATCTCGCCGGATGGACCGAGCGCAAGGACGGCGAAAGCAAGCGCGAGCCCGGCATTCTCGACGGCTTCGAGATTTCGCGTGAAGAGGCCGAAGCAATCATCATTCAAGCGCGCCTCAAAGCCGGCTGGATCAGCGAGGCGGACCTTGCCCCGCCGCCCGTTGAAGCGGCACCCGCTACCGAGGCACAGCCCTGAACGAGCAGTATGCGCATGAATGCCCAACCGCGACATAGCAGTCACGCTAGCGAACTGGACACCGGACCGCGCACGCATGAACGCGAACGTCTCTGCCTGGCAACGCGGACCGTGCGGCCGATTTCCGAGTTGATCCGGTTCGTCATCAACCCGCAGGGCGAGGCCGTGCCGGATCTCAAGCACAAGCTGCCTGGGCGTGGCGTCTGGGTGACTGCAACGCATGACGCGCTGGGTGATGCAATCAGGCACAAACTGTTTGCCCGCGGGTTCAAACGGCAGGTTTGCACGCCCACCGACCTCGTCACCCGTACTGAAGGGCTTCTCGAACGCGCCGCGCTCGACGCTCTGGCCATTGTCGGCAAGGCGGGCCGCGTTGCCACCGGCTTCGCCAAAATCGAGGCACTGTCGCAGCAGCAAGGCCAGATCGTGGCGATTTTGCATGCAGTTGAGGCCTCCCCGGACGGCATCCGGAAGCTTGATGGAGCCTTGCGTCGTCGGCCAAAGGACAGCCCCATCGTCGTCGTCCAAACCCTGACGTCCGGGCAATTGGATTTGGCACTTGGGCGCACAAATGTGGTACATGCAGCCCTGCTTGCCGGCCCCGCCAGCGATACGTTCTTGGCGCGTTTGCGGCGTCTTGAGCGGTTTCGGGCCGGAGACCGGGCCAAAGCTGGCGGCGAAAATCCGTCAAACTGAACTGGTCGTGAATTTCGATGCGTATGGAAGTGGATGCGAATGACAGAGACGACCAAGAATAGCGGTGAGAAGCTGAGCGTAAGCCCGACCAAGACGCTGACGCTCAAGCGCGGCGGCGTCGAGCAAGGCGTCGTGCGCCAGAGCTTCAGCCACGGACGCAGCAAGGCGGTCGTCGTCGAAAAGGTCAAGCGACGCATTGCCGGTCCCGGTGAGACCAAGGCGGAAACGATTGCAACCCCGGATCGAGGCGCATCGGCCAAGCGCAGTGGCGCGCCCGCGCCAGCGGCGAAAGCCCCGGCAATCGCTTCGGCGGCACCGGTCGCCGCGGTTGTTGCACCACCCAAACCCTCCGGCGTTGTGCTGCGCACGCTGACCGATGACGAGCGAAACGCGCGCGCTCACGCCCTTGCCGACGCTCGCCTGCGGGAGGCGGAAGAGCGCAAAATTGCCGAGGAAGAAGCCCGCCTTCGCCACGGTCGCGAAGAAACCGAGCGGGCGGAGCGCGCAGCCGCGGAAACGCGAAAGATCGTCGAAGAAGAACGCCGCAAACACGATGAAGAAACCAAGCGCAAAGCCGACGAGGTTGCCAAAAAGAGATTTGGCGCGGATGCGACGACAACCAAATCGGGCAGTGCCCGCCCGGCGCTTGAAGCCGACGAGGATGAGGCTCCGCGTACGCGCCGCGGCGGGGCGGTGGCGCGTCCAGCACCGGCGCCAAAAGCCCCGCGCGGCGGCGGTGAGAAACGCCGCGGACGGCTGACCGTGGTTACTGCGCTTTCGGCCGACGAGGAACGGGAACGTTCGGTCGCGGCATTCCGCCGGCGCGTCCAACGCATAACCGGCCATCGCGACGCCGAACCCAAGGAAAAGATCGCGCGCGAGGTGACAATCCCCGAGACCATCACCATTCAGGAACTGGCCAACCGCATGGCCGAACGATCTGTCGACGTGATCCGCATCCTCATGCAGCAGGGTCACATGGCGAAGATTACCGACACAATCGACGCCGACACGGCTCAGCTCATCGCCGAGGAACTCGGTCACACCGTGCGACGCGTCGCCGAATCCGACGTCGAAGAGGGCATGTTCGACACGCCCGACGATCCGGCAAATCTGCAGCCGCGTGCACCGGTGGTCACCATCATGGGACACGTCGATCACGGCAAGACGTCGTTGCTCGACGCCATTCGCTCAACCGATGTTGCGGCCGCAGAGGCCGGCGGCATCACCCAGCATATCGGCGCCTACCAGGTCTCGTCGTCGTCGGGCGGCAGGATCACATTCATCGATACTCCGGGCCATGCCGCCTTCACGGCGATGCGTGCGCGCGGCGCCAAGATCACCGACATCGTCGTGCTCGTCGTCGCCGCCGACGACGGCGTCATGCCGCAGACCGTGGAAGCGATCCAGCATGCCAAGGCGGCAAAGGTGCCGATCATTGTTGCCATCAACAAGATCGATAAGCCGGATGCCAAGCCCGAACGCGTTCGCACAGAGTTGCTGCAACACGAAATCCAGGTCGAGTCGCTGGGTGGCGATGTTCTCGAGGTCGAGGTCTCAGCCAAGGAAAAGCGCAATCTCGACCGCCTGCTCGACATCATTGCGCTGCAAGCGGAAATTCTCGAGCTCAAGGCAAACCCGAATCGTCCGGCTGAAGGCACGGTGATCGAGGCACGGCTTGACCGCGGTCGCGGTCCGGTTGCGACCGTGCTGGTGCAGCGTGGCACGCTTAAGCCCGGCGACATCGTCGTCGCCGGCTCCGAATGGGGACGTGTGCGCGCGCTGGTGTCGGATACCGGGCATTCCGTCGTTGCGGCCGGGCCCTCAATGCCGGTCGAGGTGTTGGGGTTCAACGGCACACCTGAGGCGAGCGATCGACTCGCTGTCGTTGATACCGAAGCTCGCGCCCGCGAGATCACCGATTATCGCGCCCGACAAAAGCGCGAAAAATTGGCGGCGCGGCTGACCGGCATGCGCGGTTCTCTTGAGCAGATGATGAACCAGCTCAAGACCACCGGTCGCAAGGAATTTCCGCTGGTGGTCAAAGCAGACGTGCAAGGCTCAATCGAAGCAATCGTTGGCGCATTGGAAAAGCTTTCGACGGACGAGGTGGCGGCGCGCGTAATCTTCTCCGGAGTCGGAGGGATCACCGAGTCCGACGTGACGCTGGCGGAAGCCTCTGGCGCAGCCGTCATCGGCTTCAACGTTCGCGCGCACAAGGAGGCCCGTGAAGCCGCCGAGCGGGCCGGCATCGAAATTCGCTATTATGACATCATCTACGGCCTCGTTGATGATGTGAAAAAGGCGATGTCGGGATTGCTCGCACCGACGTTGCGCGAGACCATGCTCGGCAATGCCGCCATTCTCGAAATCTTCAAAGTATCGAAGGTTGGCAATGTCGCGGGCTGCCGCGTGACCGACGGCGTCGTCGAGCGCGGCGCCAACGTCCGACTCATTCGCGACAACGTCGTCGTCCACCAAGGTAAGCTATCGCAGCTCAAGCGATTTAAAGACGACGCGCGAGAGGTCGCCGCAGGGCAAGAATGCGGTATGGCGTTCGAGAACTATCAGGACATGAAGGTTGGCGACGTCATCGAGTGCTACCGCGTGGAGACTGTGCAACGGACGCTATAGCTGCCTTGACCGGCGCGTCCTCGCCTCTCATCGGGATCACTATGAAGGCTCAAATGTGAGCGCACGGTTCAAACCCGCGCATCACGCAGAACTAGAAGAATATGCCACGTCATCAAGAGCGCGATCGGTCAATAGGCGGCTCGCAACGCCAGCTCCGCGTCGGCGAATTGATCCGCCACGAGCTGGCCAACATGCTTTCGCGCGGCGGTATCCATGATCCGGTGATCGAAGCGCACATGATCACCGTCCCGGAGGTGCACATGAGCGCCGATCTGCGCCTGGCGACGATCTACGTTATGCCGCTGGGTGGCCACGATGAGAAAGAGGTGCTCGATGCACTAGATCGCAACAAGCGGTACGTGCGCGGCGAGATTGCGCGCCGCGTTAACCTGAAATTCGCGCCTGAGATTCGTTTCCGCATCGATGAGCGCTTCGATGAGGCCGAACGGATCGAGAAGCTGTTGCGAACGCCCGAGGTAAGACGCGATCTCGATGGCGAAAGCGACAAGTGATGTCCAGCCACACAGTCACCACCGACTCCAGCGCGGGCTCGCAAGACAAGCGGGTAGACCAGAGGCGTCAGAAGCGCGACGTCCATGGTTGGATCGTGCTGGACAAGCCGGTCGGTATGACGTCGACCCACGCGGTATCCGTCATCAAGCGGCTGTTCGCGGCCAGGCGCGCTGGCCACGCCGGCACGCTTGATCCGCTGGCGTCGGGATGCCTGCCGATCGCATTGGGGGAAGCGACCAAGACGGTGCCGTTCGTCGTCGACGGTCGCAAGACGTACCGCTTTACCGTACGCTGGGGCGAGGAGCGTGACACCGACGACGCAGAAGGCAGGGTGCTGGCCACGAGCGAATGCCGACCAGATGCGGCGACAATCAATGCACTGCTGCCCCGCTTTATCGGCATCATCGAGCAAGTGCCGCCGCGCTTCTCGGCAGTGAAGATCTGCGGCGAACGGGCCTACGATCTTGCACGCGACGGCGAGACCGTCGACCTGGCTCCGCGGCCTGTCGCGATGCACCGGCTTGAACTGGTTGAAATTCCCGATCGTGACTATGCCGTGCTTGCAGCCGAATGCGGCAAAGGTACCTACGTTCGGGCGCTTGCGCGCGATCTCGGGCGCGCCCTTGGCACGCTCGGTCATGTTTCGACGCTGCGCCGGAACCGGGTCGGTCCGTTCGGCGAAAACGACATGATTTTGCTGGAACCGCTGGAGTCTTTGTGCCATAGAGCAGCCGTCGGCGAGGGGCACCTTGCCGACTTGCTCTTGCCGATCGAGACCGCGCTGGACGACATCCCGGCGCTGGCCGTGAGCCCGGCAGACGCGGCAAGGCTCCGACGGGGCCAAGGCGTCTTGTTGCGCGGACGGGATGCTTCGATCGTCAGCGGCATGGTCCAGGTCGCCTCAAGCGGCCAAGTCGTGGCCATTGCCGAGGTCGACCGTGGCGAGATCATTCCCCGGCGCGTTTTCAATTTAACCGGCGTCACAGGTCGCGCCGGCAGAGGAAAAGGTTGGTGACGATGTCGATTACGACCGCGCGTAAGGCGGAACTCATCAAGACATACGCCGTCAAATCGGGTGACACGGGTTCGCCCGAAGTTCAGGTTGCGCTGCTTTCGGAGCGGATCAACAATTTGACGGACCACTTCAAGTCCCACGTCAACGACAATCATTCGCGGCGCGGGCTGTTAAAGCTCGTGTCCCAGCGGCGCCAGATCCTCGATTACCTCCGGCGTACCAACGAGGGGCGTTATAAGGAGTTGATTGAACGGCTCGGTATTCGCCGTTGAAAAGCTTGCGCGCGGGAGGCCCCGCGCGTTTCATGGCGGAGCGCTTAAGCCTTCGCCGACACGTGCGGCAGCAATGCTGCCGATGACAGCGACGGGCCGTTGCCCGTCCATATCAAGGGAAGGTTCGAAGGCCATGGCAGGATCGCCAGACGCTGACAGGCTTGGCGGCAATCGCGCTGCGCCGACAGCATCTCGCCGTCTTGCTTATGGCTTTCGCACATCCCACGAAAACCATGAGAGACAAACGCAATGTTCGACATTCATCGTGTGCAACTTGACTGGGGTGGCCGCAAACTCACGCTAGAGACCGGCAGAATCGCACGCCAAGCCGACGGAGCCGTCTTCGCTTCATATGGCGACACCACTGTAATCGCCACCGTTGTGGCGGCAAAGCAGCCCAAGGAAGGCATCGATTTCCTGCCGCTGACCTGCAACTACCAGGAAAAATACTATGCCGCGGGCCGAATTCCCGGCGGCTATTTCAAGCGAGAGGCGCGGCCGACGGAGAAGGAAACGCTGGTTTCCCGTCTCATCGATCGCCCGGTACGCCCATTGTTCGCCGAAGGCTGGCGCTGCGATACGCAAGTGATCGTGACCGTGCTGTCGCACGATCTCGAAAACGATCCGGATATCGTCGCCATGGTCGCGGCCTCGGCCGCGCTCACGCTGTCGGGCGCACCATTCATGGGCCCAGTCGGTGCGGCTCGGGTGGGATTCATCAACAACGAATATGTGCTCAATCCACAAATCGACGAGATGACCGAGAGTCAACTCGATCTCGTCGTTGCCGGCACCCAGGACGCAGTCCTGATGGTGGAATCGGAAGCCAAGGAGCTTTCCGAGGACATCATGCTCGGTGCCGTGATGTTCGGTCACCGGCATTTCCAGCCGGTCATCGACGCCATCATCAAGCTCGCCGAGAAAGCGGCGAAGGAGCCGCGCGAACTCAATTTGCCGGACAATTCGGCGCTTGAAAGCGAGATGCGCGGCCTGATCGAAAAGGATTTGCGTGCCGCGTATTCGATTGCCGACAAGATGGAACGTCACAAGGCGATTGATGCCACCAAAGAGCGCGTGATGGATCATTTTTGCCCGGAAGGCGTGGAGAACCCGCAATATCCGAAGCAGCAGGTTGCCGGCGTCTTCAAGGATCTCGAAGCTAAGATCGTACGCTGGAATATTCTCGATACTGGCAACCGCATCGATGGTCGCGATGTCAAAGCGGTGCGTCCGATCCAGTGCGCAGTCGGCGTCCTGCCACGCACCCACGGCTCGGCACTGTTCACGCGCGGCGAGACCCAAGCCTTGGTCGTGGCCACCCTCGGCACCGGCGAGGATGAGCAGTTCATCGATGCGCTGCAAGGCACGTACAAGGAGACTTTCCTGCTGCACTATAATTTTCCGCCGTTCTCGGTCGGCGAGACAGGCAGGCTCGGCGCGCCCGGCCGGCGCGAGATCGGCCACGGCAAGCTCGCCTGGCGGGCGATTCATCCCGTGCTGCCGCCACATCACGAGTTTCCCTACACGATTCGCGTTGTCTCCGAGATCATGGAATCCAACGGCTCGTCCTCGATGGCGACCGTATGCGGGACTTCACTCTCGCTGATGGATGCCGGCGTGCCGCTGAAGCGGCCAACCGCCGGTATCGCCATGGGCCTTATCAAGGAACAGGAACGTTTCTCCGTCCTCTCCGACATTCTCGGCGACGAAGACCATCTTGGCGACATGGATTTCAAGGTCGCGGGCACCGAGCGTGGTGTCACTTCGCTGCAAATGGACATAAAGATCGCCGGAATCACCGAAGAGATCATGCGCATCGCGCTGGCCCAGGCCAAGGACGGCCGCATGCACATCTTGGGTGAAATGGCCAAGGCGATCACGCAGCATCGCGCCGAACTCGGCGAGCACGCACCGCGCATCGAGGTGTTCTCGATACCGGTCGACAAGATCCGCGAGGTGATCGGATCGGGCGGCAAGGTAATCCGCGAGATTGTGGAAAAGACCGGAGCCAAAATCGACATTTCGGACGACGGCACGGTGAAGGTGGCCTCCGCAAAGGCCGACTCGATCAAGGCGGCGATCAACTGGATCAAGTCGATCGCGTCCGAGCCCGAGGTCGGTCACATCTACGACGGCACTGTCGTCAAGGTCATGGATTTCGGCGCCTTTGTGAATTTCTTCGGCGCCAAGGACGGCCTCGTGCACATCAGCCAGCTCGCGCCGCGCCGCGTACAGAAAACCAGCGACGTCGTCAAAGAAGGTGACAAGGTAAAAGTCAAACTCCTCGGCTTCGACGAGCGCGGCAAGGTCCGGCTGTCGATGAAAGTCGTCGATCAACAGACCGGAGAGGATCTCGAGGGCAAGCAAAAGGCCGAAGCCGAGCAAGCCCGTGAGGCAGCAGCAAGTGGTGCGGCCGAGTAGAACGCGCCGGCATCGTAATCTCCTCAAACCAGTCAAAAAGGCGGCCGGACGATCGGCCGCCTTTTTGTGTCAAAGCTTGGGAGGATAAAATCGTCGGTAATTCAATGTGTTGTGCTCAAAGCGACAACCTGTGACAGCGATCACGTCGCGCCGAAGCCGAATCCGCTAACCTTAAAAAAGGATGATGGAAATGACGGAGCGAGGAGGTTGCCATGACGGCTCTGATCAAAAAGACGCAATCGCGCATCGTTCGCTGGTTCAAAGAGTTCTCCGAGAGAAACCGGCCGCCCTATCGTTGGTACGAACACGACCAGTTCGGCATATAGGTGCATGATTCGAAAAATTGAAACCTGTTTTTCCGAACAGATCATGTGCGACCGAAGTTGTAGAGTGCCAACAACTCGAAGAGATCGGAGTTTCTAACTGGTTACACCCTATCGGCAGGTCTTTTGCCAGCGAGGAGATACTAGGGAGCGGCGCATGGTGCGCCGCTCTTTGCATTACTCGGCCACGCTTCCGCGCTCGGCAGCGCGGCCGTCGGCCCTTTTGAAGATGATCAGCAGCGGGATCACTGCGAGTGTCGCGATCATCAGGAGCTTGTAATCGTCGATATAGGCGATGATCTGCGCCTGTTGCGTCACGATCGCATTCAGCGCGGCACGCCCTGCCGCGGTCAACGGATTCCAGAACTGCGCGACAACGGGGTTCTCAAGGCCGCGATTCACTGCAGTGACATGCTCGGCAATGTTGGCGTGATTGGCCTGCGTGTTTTCTATCAGCAGCGTGTTCACCACAGAAATGCCGATGCTGGAGCCGATATTGCGCGAAAGATTGTAGAAGCCGGCGCCTTCAGTACGCGCCGCGGGCGACAGTGTGGATAAGGTCGCCGCGCTCAACGGAACGAATAGGAAGCCCAGACCGACGCCCTGAACGATTCCGACCGTGACAATCGTTTCCTGCGCGATATCGGGCGTCCATCCAGTCATGGCGTAAAACGACCAGGCAGTGAGTCCAAGACCGAAGGCCAGAAGCCACCGCGTGTCGACACGCCCTATCATTCGGCCAACGATCAACATCGCCGCCATGGTTCCGATGCCGCGCGGTCCCATGACGATGCCCGCGCTGACGACTGAATAGTTCATCAGATTCTGGAAGTATGGCGGCTGCAACGCCAGGGAGGAGTAATAGGTCAGACCGATGACCGCAACGAACAGCGTTCCGGCCGCAAAATTTGGATCGCGGAACAAAGAGGGCCTGATGAACGGCTCCTCGGCGGTGAAAGTATGCACCAGAAACAAATAAAGCGCCGAGGCGGCGATCACCGCCTCGCACAAGATCTCGCCCGAGCTGAACCAATCGAGCTGCTCGCCGCGGTCCAGCAGAATTTGCAGCGTGCCGAGCCCAATGCTGAGCGTCACAAAGCCGAACCAGTCCAACTTCTGCGTATTACGCGGCGTCTCGTTCAAAAATGCCTGTATGCCGAGGAACGCGAGAACGCCGATCGGCAGATTGATGTAGAAGACGTAGCGCCAAGTATAATTCTCGGTCAGCCACCCGCCGAGCACCGGACCAAGAATCGGCCCCACCATCACCGCGACGCCCCACAGCGCCATCGCCGATCCGTATTTCTCCCTCGGATTGATGTTGAACAACAGGGTTTGCGACAACGGCACCAGCGCCGCACCGAACGCGCCTTGCATGACCCGGAACAGCACGATTTGCGTCAACGACTGCGCCATGCCGCACAGCATCGACGCCATCGTGAAGCCGGCGACGGAGATGAGAAATAACCGCTTAAGTCCGAACCGGCCGGCCAGAAATCCGGTCGGCGGCGTCATGATCGCGGCGGCGACGATATAAGACGTCAGCACCCAGTCGATCTCGTCCTGGCTCGCCGAGACGCTGCCTTGCATATAAGGCAACGCGACATTGGCGATGGTGGTGTCCAGCGCCTGCATCAAGGTCGCAAAAATGATGCAGACGGTAATCGCCGCGCGATTGCCGCTGCTCGCTCGATCACCGGCGGCCATGCCATTCACCAATCAAGCAAATGGGGGAAACCGCGCGCATGGCCGGTATTGACTTCGACCTCGGCGCTCATCCCGGGGCGAAGGGGATGACCTTGATCGCGGATATCAATGCGAATGCGCATCGGCACACGCTGCACCACCTTCACCCAATTGCCGCTTGTGTTCTGCGCGGGCAGCAAGGAAAACTCTTCCGCGGCTGCTGGGCTGACGCTTTCCACCACGCCGCGCCATTGCACGCCTGGATATGTATCAACGGTTACCGTTGCCGGTTGCCCGGGCCGCACATAGGTCAAGTCGGTCTCTTTCGGATTGGCAGCGATCCAGGCGTGATCGATGTCGACTAGATAGAATGCGGTCGTCGAGGCGGCGAGATATTTGCCGGCGGCGATAGCCGGCACATCGGTGACAATGCCGGCAAACGGCGCCACTACCGTTGTGTGGTCGAGTTCGCGCTGCGCCTCATCGACCCGCGCTTCGGCCTGCAGGTATTGCGGATGCCGTGCCACCGGAATATCCGGATTGCCGTCGAGACGGGCGAGCTGCACCTGCGCTTGCCGGCGCAGCGATTCGAGCTTGTTCTTGTCAGTCTCCAGCGTGGATTGCGCCTGGTCGTAAATGGCTTGCGAAACGGTCCCGCTGCGCAACAACATCGAATCGCGATTGTAGTTGGTCTGGTCCAGTCCAACTGTCGCCTGTTGCGCAGCGGTATCGCTGAGCATGCGCTTGTAATCCTGCTTCATCGCCGCGACGCTCAGCGCGGTCTCCGCCAAGTTGCTCTTCGCGTTAGCGAGGGCGATTTGGAATTGCCGGGGATCGAGATGATAAAGAACCTGGCCCGCCGCAACATGCTGGTTGTCCG
>JASHQI010000243.1 GCA_030037645.1 Xanthobacteraceae bacterium | reverse complement strand
GCGCTGGCCATCCAACAGACGCTGACATTGGCGCAGCGCGACAAATTTCGGCTCAATGTGATCGAAGCGTTCGATCAACCCTGGAAGCGTTGGCTCGAAGGATCGGTCGGCGGCAACTGGGGCATTTTCGACCGCGCCACCGGGACGCAGAAATTCACCTTTGGCGGCGCGGTGTCCAATCATCCGTATTGGCTCGCACAGGCGATTGCGGGAATCGTGCTGGCCGCCTTGACGTTCGCCGCCGCGATGGCAGCCGGACGGGGCAAAAGCCCGACTGCGCTGTTGTGGCCCAGGATCGCGGCGCTGGCATTCCTGCCCGCCGTCCTGTTCGGCTGGACCCTCGAAAACGTCCCGATAGAAAGCTTCAGCGTTGGCGGCTGGCTCCGCTCGCTTGTTTTCGCGGCAATAGCAGCGGCAGCGCCCGTTTTGTGTGCCGCCGCCTGCGCCTCTGCCCGGCCGTTGCCTCCGTTCGCCACACTGCTGGGTCGCTCTGGCCAGCCGCGCAATGCGCTGAGCGTCGCGCTTGGCATCGTTCTGATCGCTCTTGTTCTGCTCTCGATCCAAGACGCGCTCGGCCTGGTGTTTGATCCCCGCTACCGTGACATTCCCTTTGCGCCGCTGACCGGCGGTGTCGTGCCGTTTTTGGTGTTGGTGTTCTCGACCCGGCGGCCGGCCGGAACGCGCGCTATGGCCGAGACCGTAGCCGCAGCCGCGCTTGCAACCTCAGTCTGCTACATCGTACCGGACGAGAGCTTCGCCAATTGGCAGGCAATCTGGTTCTGCGCCGCGCTGTTAGGCCTCGCCGTCATTCTGATACGGGCGCGGGACGCGCCAAGCTGAGGATCAGCAGCCCGGCCGCAAGCGCCGAGAGGTCGGCGTTATGCAAGACCACGCCAAATCCGGCGGCCGCGATGGCGAGCGCCATCAATACGACCGAGGGTCGCAGCAAATTGACCACAGCGGCGACAAGCGCCACGGCGCCGAACACCTGGTGATTGAAGAGAACGATCGACAGTCGAAACGCGGAACACAGCCACGTCTGCTGGCCGGCCTGACAGGCCAACGACACGTTGCCGTTTTCGATCGCCATATAGCGCAAATAGAGCGCTTCGCCGACCGATAGGAAGCCGATGATGAGGAGCCAATTCGTCTGGCGCGCGGTCGGCAGGAAGAGCGGGCGGCGCATTGCTTGTCATTCCGAGACGCAGAAGAGGCCTGCGCCTGGAATCCATAACCACAGAACTGAGGATTGCGAAAGAGCGACCCGCATGCGGTCGAAACAGGGCGTTATTCCAGCGCGAGATGTTGTCCAATGAAGATGGTGGGCTGGCAATAAAGCCGATAGGGGACAAGGTCGGCGCAAAGTTGCGCGGCAGCCTCGGCGCTGCCGAGCGGTCCGGCCAACAGCCGCAACTCGACCCGGTTGGTTCTGGCCAGCCGCTTCAGGATCACGACCGGCCGCAAGCCTTCGAACAATGTCGGGTGAGCCGCGCGGATACCGGTCCAGCGCGCTCGCAAAGTCGGGATGCTGAGTGCGCTGCCGATATCGACGCCGTATTCGGTCGGCACCGGCATGGCAGGCGCCAGCACCGTGGCCATTGTCGCCGTCGTCGGTGGCAGCGGCGGCCCATTGTCGGGCCAGGGTAACAGGGTCTGCGTTGTCTGCGTTTTCGCGCCAGGTTTTGTTGCTGCATTCTGCCGGGCGATGGAACCGGTGACGTCGTCCATCGTGTGTTCGATGGCGGCGACGCGCGATTGAAGCTCGTCGTTCTGCGCCACCAGCCCGCGTATGGCCTCCGACAATTGCCGTGTTTCGGCATCGGCATCGGAGGCCGGCCTGCTGATCGCTTCGGTTTTGACAGGGACCGAAAGGGGCGGCGGCACGGTGGTTCGGTGCATCGAAGCCACGGCCACCGGACGGCGCCCTGCCGCGACCTCGCCGCGGGTCGTCAATACGGCGATCAACATGGCGCAAGCGGCAGCGGCGCCCCAGGCAGCGAGCCGCCACAGGCCCTCCATCGTGAAGGCTTTCTTTGCGCTTGTCATCTTGAGCGCCGCCGTCATGACTCGCACATGATCGACCATGCGCCGCTCCGCGGTGTTGTCCGGCGAATCAGTGCTAAAGATTTAGCAGATTCGCACTGTCTGGGCCTCTCATCGCTGCGACTGCCGGCGCTTGCGGCGCCGGGCGGGGTTCAGGCGCGGCTTTCGATGACCTGCCGGCTCGGCTATGACAGCGCCGCGGAGGTTGCAGTGAAGGCTCGGAGCTGTCTTGCAATCGTGCTTGCGGCCGGCGAGGGCACCCGGATGCGCTCGGCGCAGCCGAAGGTTTTGCATGAGGTCGCCGGACGATCGCTGCTCGGCCATGTGCTCGCCGCCGTCGCCGAAGCCGGTATCACGGCGACTGCGGTCGTTATCGGTCCCGGACAGACAGAAGTTGCCGCGGAGGCAAAACTCTTTCTGCCGGATGCGATGACTTTCGTTCAGAAGGACCGGCGGGGAACCGCCCATGCTGTGCTTGCGGCGAAAACCGCCATCGCGCGCGGCGCAGACGATATCCTGATCGTCTACGGCGACACGCCGCTCATCCGTCCGGGCACTTTGGCGCGGCTGCGGGCGCCGCTTGCGGCCGGCGCAGCCGTTGCCGTGCTTGGATTTCGCCCTTCCAAGCCCGCGGGCTATGGACGGCTGATTACGGTGGGCGATGAGCTCGTCGCGATCCGCGAGGAGGCCGATGCGAGCTCGATGGAGCGCTCACTCGATCTATGTAACGGCGGACTCATGGCGCTCGCCGGAAACCGCGCGCTTGCCATCCTGGGGCGGATTGCCGATCGCAATCGCAAGCGTGAATTTTATCTGACTGATGCGGTCGAAATCGCGCGCAGCATGAAGCTCAACGCGGTTGCCGTCGAAGTCGAGGAGGATGACGTGCGTGGCATCAACACCAAGAGCCAACTCGCCGAAGCGGAAGCCATCGCGCAGCAACGCCTGCGTCAGGCAGCGCTCGACGCC
>JASHQI010000037.1 GCA_030037645.1 Xanthobacteraceae bacterium | reverse complement strand
AGCATGGTGCGGTCGATCAATTCGACCGCGATCGGCCCGAGCGCAACGATGTGCTGCGCGGCCCTCATGGCCTCGTTGAAGCTGCCGAAATGGCAGGCGCCCATGGTACGGCGGCCGATGAGCGGCGAAAGTTTCAGTTCGATTTTGGTCGAGAACGCGAGCGTGCCTTCGGAGCCGACCAAAATATGAGCGAGATTGACGTCGTTGCGCCCCGGCACAAGAGCATCGAGGTTGTAACCGCCGACGCGGCGCTGCACTTTTGGAAAGCGCCGTTCAATTTCGACGGCCTCACGGGCGGCGAGGGCGAGCAGGTCGCGAACCAGCGCCTGCGGTATATCGACCTTGCCGTCGCCGATCCGGCCGAAATGCGCGCGCGTGCCGTCGGCCAAAACGGCATCGATGGCCAGCACATTCTCCCGCGTATTGCCGTAGCGCAGTGACCGCGCGCCGCAGGAATTGTT
Source organism: Xanthobacteraceae bacterium (assembly GCA_030037645.1). GTDB lineage: Bacteria > Pseudomonadota > Alphaproteobacteria > Rhizobiales > Xanthobacteraceae > BOG-931. Next base: position 3,034 of record JASHQI010000037.1, on the reverse strand, counting down.
GCCGACCATGCCGCCAATAGTGGCGCGCGAGGCCGTCGAGATATCGACTGGAAACCACAAGCCCGAGGGCCTCAACGCGCGATTGAGCTCATCGAGCACGATTCCGGGCTCGACCACGCAGCGTCGGCTGGCGGCATCAAGCGCGATGATGCGGTCGAGGTGTTGCGAACAGTCGATGATCAGTGCGTCGTTGACGGTCTGGCCGGCCTGCGACGTTCCGCCGCCACGTGGCGTCAGCGGCACGCCTTCGGCGCGGCAGATCGATATCGCCCGTTCGAGTTCTTCTATTGTGTGGGGCGTCACCACGCCGAGCGGCATGATCTGATAGTGGGACGCGTCAGTGGCATATCGCCCACGGGTCAAGGCGTCGAAGCGCACGCCGCCGACATGCTCCGCCCGGAGCCGCCGTTCGAGCACTGGCATCAACCGAGCCGGCACGTCACAACTCCCATCGGCGCAGTGCGACCCGCCTGCGGGGGCAAGCAGAGAAGAAGAAGCTTGACCCGAATGTCGCATTCGCTATTCAACCTCACAAGCCGCGAGCACTCCCGGATTGCGCCCGCGGCAACGAATCAATTGATCCGAAGGAGTGTTGAATATGCCGCAGAATGCTTCGCGCACCGCCGGGCGTCATTTCCTGCAAATCCCGGGACCAACGCCGGTGCCCGATCGCGTGCTGCGGGCGATGGACACTCCCATCATCGATCATCGCGGACCGGAATTCGCCAAGCTCGCCAAACGCTGCCTTGAAGGCATCAAGACGATCTTCAAGACCACGAATCCGGTCATCATCTACACCGCGACCGGCACCGGCGCCTGGGAAGCGGCGCTGGTCAATACGCTCTCCCCCGGCGATCGCGTGCTCATGGTCGAAACCGGTCAATTCGCGACGCAATGGAAGACCATGGCGCAAAAGCTCGGCCTCAAGCCCGAGTTCATTCCCGGAGACTGGCGCACCGGCGCCGATGCCGCAAAAATCGAAGAGCACCTGCGCAAGGACAAGGCGCGCGAGATCAAGGCGGTCTGCGTGCTGCACAACGAAACCGCGACCGGCTGCCTGTCGCCGATCGAGCCGATCCGCAAGGCGATCAACGCCGCCGGCCATCCGGCGCTGTTCATGGTCGACACCATTTCGTCGCTCGCGTCCACCGATTACCGGCATGACGAATGGGGCGTCGACGTCACGGTGGGCGGCGCGCAGAAAGGTTTGATGCTGCCGCCCGGCATGTCCTTCAACGCCGTGAGCGACAAGGCGCTCAATGCGGCAAAAAGCGCGAAGCTGCCGAAGTCGTTCTGGTCGTGGGACGACATGCTGACCATGAACAAGATCGGCTTCTTTCCTTACACGCCGGCGACGCAGATGCTGCAGGGCCTTGCGGTGTCGATCGACATGCTGCACGAGGAAGGTCTCGACAACGTGTTCGCGCGCCACGCGCGGCTTGCCGAAGCGACGCGCCGCGCGGTGCGCGCTTGGGGCCTCGAAATCCTTTGTCGCGATCCGAAATATTATTCGCCGACCATCACGGCGGCGCTGCTGCCTGAAGGACACGACGCCGACGCGTTCCGCAGCCTCGCGCTCGACATGTTCAATATCTCCTATGGAGCGAGCTTCGGCCCGTACGCCAAAAAATACTTCCGCATCGGTCATCTCGGCGACATCAACGACGGCTGGCTGATCGGGGCGCTGGCGGCAACCGAGATGGCGCTCGCGGTCGCCGGGATTCCGCACAAGAAGGGCGGCGTGCAGGCGGCGATGGATTACATCGTGTCGGCGCATTCCTCCGGCGCGCGGGCGGCGGCGGAATAGGGATCCTTCGCTCATTCCCGCGAATGCCGGAATCCAGCAGCCGCACTTGATGATCCAGTGCCTGACCGCGTCCCCGCTTTCGCGGGGACGAGCGGATCGAGGAAGCTAAGTCAGCGGCACCGCAGAAATGTGATCCTTGAACGCCTGCCGCGCCGAGATCGCCGCGTACCACCGCTCGAAATTCGGAAACGGCGGACGGTCGGGCACGAGCTGGCGGTAGCGATAGGCGATGATGCCGACCGGAATGTCGCCGTAGGAAAAACCGTCGCCGGCGAGATATTGGGTCTTGGCCAGTTGGGCATCCATCATGGCGACCGCGGCGGTCGTGTTCTTCTTCGACTCTTCGATCGCCGCATGATTGCGCTTTTCCGGCGGCGTGCGGATGAGCCCCCAGAAGCAGCCGTGGATCGCGGGGCCGGCGACCGCAAGCTGCCAGTCCATCCATTTGCTCGCCAAAGCGCGCGCGCGCAGATCGGTCGGCTCGAGCACGCCGGCACGATGCTTGGCGGCGAGATAGCGCACGATCGAGTTCGACTCCCAAAGCAAATAGCCGTCCTCTTCCTCAAGTGTCGGCACCAGGCCGTTCGGATTCATCGCCAGGTAAGCCGGCTCGCGATTTTTGCCAAACGGCCCGCCGATGTCGATGCGTTCGTGCGGCAGGCCGATCTCGCCGACGGCCCACATCACCTTCTGCACATTTGACGAGGTTTTCCGCCCCCAGATTTTAATCATCGAAATTCTCTCCACAAACTTAGACCATGATCCGGAAAAAGCCTGTCCTCGGACTTGATCCGGGGATGGACACCGGTTTTCCGAAAAGATCATGCTCCATTAAAATGCTACCGCGCCAAATCGATTCAAGTTGAAACGATTGCGCTCTAGAAGGCGACTGTGCCACTCACCTCTCCCCGCGAGCAAGCGAGGCGATCGCCCTCCCCTAGAAGGGGAGGGTCGCGCCCGAAGGTCACGGGGAGGGGTCGCGAGCGGCAGTTCTCATCGCACCGACCCCCACCCTGCGGCCTTGCGGCCGGCGACCTCCTCTTTTCAGGGGCAGGCGGACGCGTGATCGCCGTCATATGCGATGGCCCGGCCGCGCCGCGGGCAGAGGGAGCCGTCAGTGGATCCGGCGCGCCTCCTCGGGCAGCATGATCGGGATGCCGTCGCGGATCGGATAGGCGAGCTTGGCCGCGCGCGAGATCAACTCCTGCTTTTCGGCGTCGTATTCGA
>JASHQI010000242.1 GCA_030037645.1 Xanthobacteraceae bacterium | reverse complement strand
GCTGCAAGTAATGAAAGATCTCCGCCGAGCGAAGCAGCGCCTTGGTGGGAATGCAGCCCCAATTGAGGCAGATGCCGCCCAAATATTCGCGTTCGACGATGGCGGTGGAAAAACCGAGCTGTGCCGCACGGATGGCGCAGACATAGCCGCCCGGACCGGAGCCGATGATGATGATGTCGAAGGAGCTTTCAGCCATTCAAAACCTCGCATGGGCACCTTAACGGTCATGCCCGCTTTTGTCGCGGGCATGCAAGTCCACGCGATGTCTGTTATGGCACGGTGGCAACCCACCGCACGAATCGACCCGCACATAGCGGACCGCGGATTATTGGCAATCCTCCGGCCTTTGCAGACAGCTCGGGGAGCAGTTCATGACGACGCCGTTCACCGTGCGCGGATACCCGCACATCGCTTTTACCAGGCTGCGATGTGCGCCGGTGCCATGACATGTTCCTTTAGGTCCGCATACCATTCCTTGCGGACACCACCCGCGATGCGGCGGACAATCCGTGCCGCCGTTCGGTACGCATTCACCGTTCGCGGAGGCGTAACCCTCCGTGTCGAAATATCCCGGCTCGCATACGCCTTGGGCCAAGGCCCCTATCGTCCAACTGCTTATTGCAAAAGTCAGAAGTATCGTTGTGAACACTTTTTCCATGATGTTGCCTTCCCCGGAAAAGCGCTCTTTGCGGCTCCATCCTAATGGAATTGCCGGCGGTGAGGAACGACACAGGCTCGGCCGGTACGATGCTGGCGCGGGAACGATGAAAGCCTCCGATCAGATCGTCCATCGCGACACCATAAAGCAAGAACGATGCCCGGTCCGCCACGGTTGAAGGCTCATCCGATCGCGTGTGTAATGCCGCGGACAAAGATTCGAAGGAGCGTTATCCCTCGTGGCGGACCTGAAGATTTACAGCACCATCGGCGTGCGCAGCGCCGCGGAGGGCCTGTTCGCGCAATTCGAGACGTCGAACGGCCACAAGCTTGCCGTGACCTGGGGCACCGCGCCGATGTTGGTCAAACGCATCGAGGGCGGCGAAACCGCGGACCTGCTGATCCTGAGCCGGGCCGGCATCGATTCCTTGAGCAAGGCCGGCAAGATCGTGCCGGGCTCCGCTGTCACGCTTGCGAGTTCCGCCGTCGCTATCGCCGTGAAACAAGGTGCGCCACGACCCGACATTTCCAGCCCCGATGCGCTCAAGCGCGCGCTTCTCAATGCTAAATCCATTTCCTACTCCCATCCGGACGCCGGCGGTGCGAGCGGTGTCTATTTTGCCAAACTGATTGAACGCATGGGTATCGGCGACGCGATGAAAGCCAAGACCAAATATCCGCCGTCCGGCGGCTTTTCCGCGAGTCTTCTCGTCACAGGCGAGGCCGAACTTGCGGTTCAGCAAAAACCCGAGCTGATGCATGTTGCCGGCTGCGAGATCGTCGGCTTCTTGCCGGGGGATTTGAACATGATGACGGAGTTTGCGGCGGGGATCGGCGTCGAATGCCTCAGCGTGCCTGCGGCAAAGGCGTTGATTGCGACGCTGCGATCGCCGGAGGCAAAGGCGGTATTCAGCGCTAAAGGCCTGGATCCGAGCTGATGCCGGCTGCTCAAGCGTATTGCGCGATGCCGTTGCCGAACGACCAATTTTCCTTTTTGACTTCGACGATATTGATGAAGACGTCTTCCTTGCGAACGCCGGGGCTTTCCGCAAGCAGCGCCGCGATCCGGGCGAACAACGCCTTCTTCTGGTCGAGCGCTCGCGTGTCGTTTGCGGTGATTTGAATGATGACAAGATCGTCGCTATAGGCGATGTCGAGATAGCTTTCGGCGTGGACGAAATTGTCGGCGTCGTGCTCGTTTACGATCATGAAGCGGTCGTCTTTGGGCACGGCAAAACTTTCGGTCATGGCGCGGTAGATACCGTCGCAAATGGCTTTCTTGTAGGCAGCGGATTTACCGCGCCGCAGGTCAATGCGTACCAGAGGCATTATTCACACCAGCATCATCACCGGGTTTTCGACCAGCGCCTTGAACGCGCCGATCAGGACGGCGCCGAGCGCGCCATCGACGGCGCGGTGGTCGCACGACATCGTCACGCTCATGACATGCGCGACCTCGATCTTGCCATGGCGCACCACGGCGCGCTCCTCGCCGGTGCCGACCGCGAGGATGGTCGCGTGCGGCGGATTGATCACCGCGGTGAAGTCCTTGATGCCGTACATGCCGAGGTTCGACACCGCCGTGGTGCCGCCTTGATATTCGTGAGGCTTGAGCTTACGCGCCCGCGCGCGCGCCGCGAGTTCCTTCATCTCGTTGGAGATTGCCGACAGCGATTTCGTCTCGGCGTTGCGAATAATCGGCGTGATCAAGCCACCCGGCAACGCCACGGCGACGCCGACGTCCGAATGCTTGTGCTTGAGCATTCCGGCATCGGTCCAGCTTACATTGGCGTCGGGCACGCGCTGTAGCGCCAGCGCCAAAGCCTTGATGACGAAATCGTTGACCGAAAGCTTATAGGTGGGCTTGTCGTCCTTGTCCTTGGGCGCCGAGGCATTGATCTCCTCGCGCGCGGCGACGAGCTTGCCGATGTCGCAGTCGATGGTCAGATAGAAGTGCGGGATCGTTTGAATCGAGGCGGTGAGCCGCTGTGCGATGGTGCGGCGCATGCCGTCGTGCGGCGCGAGGTCGTAGCTGCCGTCCTCGTAAAGCGCGCGGATCTGCTGGTCCGACATCGACGGCGCAATCAGCGGCGCCGGCATCGCCGCCGGCGTCGGTGCGCGCAAGCCTTGGCCGGATTGTGCACCTTCGACGTCGCGGGCGATGACGCGGCCGTGCGGACCCGATCCTTGGATACGACCGATGTCGATGCCGGCTTCCTTGGCCAGGCGTCGCGCCAGCGGCGAGGAGAAGATTCTATTCGTGCCCGTTCCCGCGCCATGACCGTTGGTCCGAACCCCCTCACCCGACGCCTTCGGCGTCGACCTCTCCCCGCCGGGGAGAGGTGAAGGAAGCGGCACAGGCGCCTTTGCTTGAGGAGCAGTCGTCTGCGGTGCTGGCTGCTGTGCAGCCCCCTCTCCCCGTTGGGGAGAGGGTTGGGCTGAGGGGGGACTGACGGTCGGTGCTTTCGCCGGCGCCGCGCCCTTGCCTGCCGCGGCCGCGGCGGCTTTCACGTCCTCGCCTTCCTGCGCCATCACCGCGATGAGCTGGTTGACGGCCACGTCGTTGGTGCCTTCGGGCACCACGATCTTCGCCATGACGCCGTCGTCGACGGCCTCGTATTCCATGGTCGCCTTGTCGGTCTCGATCTCGGCGATCACGTCGCCGGTCTTGACCGTGTCGCCCTCCTTCTTGAGCCATTTGGAGAGATTGCCCTTCTCCATGGTGGGCGACAGCGCCGGCATGAGGATGTTGATGGGCATGTCAACTGACCGAATTCGTCGCGCCAATATCGGTCGGGCGGTCCATCTCGGCCTCAAACATCGATAAGACCTTGTCGATGACTTGCGCCTCGGCCATCGACGTTTCACGCGCGTAGATGCGGCCGATGTGGCGCGTCACGTCGGCGAGCAAAACGCCCCACACTTCCGGCTCGTCGAAGGCTCGTCGCAACGACACGTGCAGACCGCCTTCGACGATCGCGGCGCGCAGCACCTCGTAGCCGCCCTGCTCGACCGCCGCCGGAGGAGCATTGAGCGCTTCGAACTTGCCGGCGGGCTTGGCGGCATCATCGCTCATCGGTAACAGACCGCTTTTGCCGCCTCGACCACTTCGGCGACCGACGGCAGCGCGAGTTTTTCCAAATTCGCGGCATACGGCA
>JASHQI010000241.1 GCA_030037645.1 Xanthobacteraceae bacterium | reverse complement strand
GCACAGCGAACCACCGCGGCTGTCTACGATGCTATCGGGCCGATCCTGCAAACGGTCTCACCGGCCGAATGCGCCAATTACTTCGCCAACGCAGGATATGACCAAATCTAAACCCATCCCGCTCTAGGCCTGCCGACCTTCCTTGCCGGGTCCGCCACCGCGCTGCTCGTTCTCTGCTATTCGAGCCGCAGCCCGATCGACATGCTGAAGGATATTCCGTGGGGCGTGCTGCCGCTGGTCGCGGGACTGTTCGTCCTGGTCGAGGCACTGGAGAATACGGGCGCAACCCAGGCGCTGGCGCTCACTCTTGAGGATTTCGCCCGCGGCTCGGCGGCGCTTGCCGCGTGGGCATCGGGCGTGGTGTTGGCGGTCGGCTGCAATGTCGTGAACAATCTGCCCGCAGGATTGATTGCGGGACGGGTGATCGAGATCGCGAAGGCGCCCGAACATGTTCGCGCCGCAGTGCTGATCGGCGTCGACCTGGGCCCCAATCTGTCGGTGACGGGTTCGCTCGCCACCATCCTGTGGCTGTCGGCGTTGCGACGCGACGGTCACAATGTCAGCGCTGCGGCGTTCCTGAAACTTGGAATGGTCGTGATGCCGCCGGCGCTCGTGCTTGCGATTGCCGGCGCGTTTGCCTTCAAGTGAAACCATCACGGGCGGGCGATCAGCATGGCGGTCGCCGCGGCCAGCAGCGGCAACGGCACCGAGACCGCAGCGCGCAACCACACCACCCGCGGCGGCATGCTCGGTATCTCCCAACCGATGATGCGTTGAATGGAGAACAGCGACCAGGCGACCACGTAGGCGATCACCTGCGGTGCGCCGCCGCCGCCCTTCAGCGCCGCCGCGGCGATGGAAAATCCGACGACTGGGCCACCGGACGTGGCGGCACCGCCGATGGTGGCGATGGCCACTCCGAGCATCCCGGACTGCGGCCCGATCCAGGGCACGATGAGGTCTTGCGGCATCGCGTCGGCGATGAATCCGGAGCCGATCACGCCGAGCGCAATGCGCGGGATCAAGCGCATGAATTCGATGACTGAGTCGCGCACGCTGTCGCGAAATAAGTCTGTACCTCGCATCGCCGCCATGAAGCCGAGCGCGACGACAACCATCCATAGCAGCACGCTGATGACGAGCATCATGGCGACTTTTCCATGCGTAGCGCCAACGCGCGGATCGCGGTGCGCCCCAAAATTCCCGCCAGGATCGGCAGCGGTAGGCAAACCATGACCCGCCAGAGGACGAAACTGCCGCCGAAGAACGGCAGCTCCCACACCAGCGCGCGGTTATAGCCGAGCAGCATCCAGCTTGTGATGAAGGCGATCGTGGTGCCGGCGTCGGCGCCGATCGCCAGGAAGGCGCCGGCGACCGGATAGATCGTAAACGGTCCGCCTGGCAGCACGGCGCCCGTGGCCAACGCGATGAAGAGGCCTAAAATTCCCGATTCCGCGCCGACGAGGCGCGCCACGACCTCGCGCGGCAGCAGCAAGGTGACGAAGCCGCCGATCAGGCATCCCGCCAGCATCTTCGGCATCATATTGCCGAACAGCAGCACATCGCTGCGGAAGATCGTGAAGAACCGATCCGCTCCTTCGCGCCAATAAACTGTGACGCCTGAAACGACGCTGATCGCGAGAACCGTCGCCGTCGAAAAATCGAATGGTTTGCGACGGCGACCAGGCATCGGTGCGGACGCTTTCCGGATCGGGAGCGCTCGGCATAGTGCGAGGCGGATCATGCGCTTGCAAGGCTGCGGCCCTGCATGGGAGCAATGCGGCGCGCCGAGGAGCCTGCGGTTTACGAGGCTTGACGTAGCGTCGGGGGCACGCGCGCGCTGCGCAGCGCGTTGAGGATCGCGATGGCGCGAGTCATGGAAAAATCGCGTGTTGCCTGATCGAATGCGGCCGGTACGGCGCGCATCATGTAGCCGTGCTGGACGCCGGGAAAGATGTGGACCTCGACGTTGCTCATGCGCGAGGGCATGGGGCGATAGGCGTCCAGCACCCCCGCCGGCGCCCTGCTGTCACGGTCGCCCCAGATGATGCAGACGGGTTCACGCACGCCGTCGAGCTCGTGAATATAGTCGAGCATCTGGGTGCCATGACAGGAAATGCCGGCGGCATAGCCGAGTCGTTTCGGCCCAATGATGGCGTAGGGTCCGCCGTAGCAGAAGCCGATCACCGCGGCGCGGCCGTTGAACTGCGGAAGCTTTCGCAGATGGACCAGTGTGTCCGCCATATCGCGCTCACCGGTCTTGATCCGTTCGAGCCGTGGCTGCGAGCGTTGCTGGGCGCGATTGTCGTCGTGCGACAGCGGCCCGGGCAGTGATCGCCAAAACAGGTCGGGAGCGGCAGCGATGAATCCGTTTGCGCCGAATTCGTCGGCGAGCGCGCAGATGTCGGTGTCGACGCCGTGAACGGCGGAGGCCAGCACGATTGCCGGCACAGGCTCATCGCTCTTGGACGCGACCAAATAGCAATCGAATGCGCCGCCCTCACTGGAGTTGATCTTGACCATTTGACCGGCGCGCGCGGTATGCCGAGCTTCAGACGAGCCTTGGCTTGACATTTTCCACTCCCAGCTCTCGTCACACTTTCAGATTATGGCGTTTCGTCCGGCGTGAGAGCCCGCCGAAAGCGCTTAATCGCTAAAGTCGCCCGGCCGCAGCTCGATCGGCGTGCCGTGCGGGGTGCGCTCGCACGCGTGCTGCCAAGCGACGCGGGTGCGCGCCAGCAAGTGCGCATCAGCAAGGCCTTTGGCGGCGACGATGCGCTCAAGCGTCGCGAGCCAGTGGTGATAATAGGTTTCGCCGGTATCGGGATCGCCCGCGGCTTGCGCCTTCTTGATCTCGTCACCGAGCGTTGTCGCCCACTCTTTCCACGTGAACAGACCGCGCTCCTGGAGCGATAGCGCGAGAGCGAAAGCTTGTGCCTCCCAGGGCTCGTGAAACACCGGCCCTCCGGTATTGCGGGGAACCGTAACATCGTCATTCCGGCCGAGCGAGCCAAGCGAGTGAGAGCCGGAATCCATAACCACGTTCCTTTCAGATCAGTGTATGCGAAAGATCAACCCAACCGGGCTCTCGCTTCGCACGGCCGCAATGACGAACGGCTTCACGCTGCCTCCAAATACGGCTCGAACGCCTCGATCGAGACCTTGAGCGACGGATCGGCATTCGCGCCCCATAATTCGCGGCCGTCAAAGAGAACGGTGTAGAGCCATTGCGGGTCCTCGCCCTTGCCGGTCGCCACAGTATCAGGAAAGACGTGGCAACCGCGCAGCGCCTCGATCACGCCGAGGCGGCCGCGCGCATAGCGTGGCAGACGCGTATGCGTCTGCGGATGAATGTTCTTGGTGCGCACCTTGTCGCCGACCTTGAAGCGGGCAGGCGCCTGCGCTGGCCGCGCGAAGGAGCCGCGCGACAGCGACCTGGGTACGTCGGCGGCATTGAGCTTGCGCTTGAGCGTTTTGCCGGGGCGCAGTGCGTGGCCGGCCTTGATCTCGTCGGCATCCGCCAAACCGAGCTCGACAACCAAGTTTTCGAGCCGCACCGCCCACTTTTTGTAATAGGACGCCGACAGATACAAATCCGGCGGCAATCGCTCGATACCGGCGCGCGTCTGATCGATCGTCCAAATCCCGGTGTAGCCCATGGCGCGGTTGAGCGCGAGGGTGCGTCCCTCCCAAGGCGCATGGAATACCGGCTCATTCTGCTCCGGCTCGACCTTGCCGAAGCCGTGCATGCCGCCCATGTCGTGGACGCCGTCCATCACGAGGCCTCCTTGGCATTTTTCGGATCTTTGGGCAGCCCGGTGCCGATCATGCAGTCTCGCGTGACCAGGGTGGCGAGCTTTTCTTCGCTCCAGCCCTCGGTGCCGGGCGGCCGCATCGGCAACACGATGAAACGCGTTTCCGCCGTCGAGTCCCAGACGCGAATTTGCGTATCCGCAGGCAATTTGACGCCGAAGTCGGCGAGCACGCCGCGTGGATCATTGACTGCACGCGAGCGGTAGGGCGCCGATTTGTACCAGACCGGTGGCAGGCCGAGCACTTCCCACGGATAACAGGAGCACAACGTACAGACGATCATGTTGTGTTGTTTCGGCGTGTTCTCGACCGCGATCAGATGATCGCCGACCCGGTTGAGCAGCCCGAACGAAGCCACCGCCTTGCTCGCGTCCGCGATCAGCGCGCGCTTGAACGCCGGATCACTCCACGCCTTGGCGACGACGCGCGCGCCGGTATGCGGGCCGACCTTGGTCTCATAGGCTTCGATGATCGCATCCAGCGCCAACGGGTCGATATAGCCTTTTTCGGCAAGCACGGTTTCAAGCGCGCGAACGCGAAGCTGCATCTCGGAGAGTTCCGAGCCGTGCTGGTGATCGCCGTCGTGGTCATGATCGTGCTGCTGTGCCATGGCAAATATCCCAATATGCCGGACGGCCCATTTCGCGCCGCCGAGGACGACGCATTATAGTGGATCGCACGCGGCTGTCATGCCGCGCCAAGGGCGACAGCCATGAGGGACACGATCAAAAAGCTTGTCGGCGGCATTGATCGCGTTACCGCGACCGTTGGCCGCGCTGCGGCGTGGTGTTGCCTGTTTATCGTGCTGGCCGAGTTCGCCGTAGTGGTGATGCGCTACGCGTTCGATGTCGGATCGATCCGCCTGCAGGAATCGATCATTTATGCGCATGCCTCGCTGTTCATGCTGGCGGCAGCGTGGACGCTCGCGGTCGATGGTCATGTGCGTGTAGACATATTCTATGCGCAGGCGCAGCCGCGCGCGCGGGCGCTCGTCGACCTGGTGGGAGCCGTCATCTTCCTGATCCCCTTTGCGGTTGCACTTGCGCTGCTGTCGCTTCCGTATGTCGTCCGCTCATGGGCAATCCTCGAACGCTCGCCTGAGGCCAGCGGCTTGCCATTCGTCTATCTGCTCAAAACACTCATCCCGATTTTTGCATTTCTGATCGGCCTGCAAGGCGTGGCGCAGGCGATCCGCGCCGCGCTCGCGCTTGCCGAGCCGGCTGAGCGGCAAACCTAGGCCATGGCGGAGACGCTCGCCGTCGCGATGGTGGTTGCCGTGTGCGCCTTGCTGCTGGCCGGCTATCCGGTCGCGCTGACGCTTGCCGGCGTTTCGCTCATCTTTGCCGTCGTCGGCGTGAACGCAGGCGTCATGGAGCTTTCGCTCCTCGGCGCGCTGCCGGAGCGCATTTTCGGCGTCATGACCAACGACGTGCTGCTCGCCATCCCGCCATTCATCTTCATGGGCGTGATGCTGGAGCGCTCGCGCATTGCCGAGGATTTGCTGGAAACGATGGGCCGGCTGTTCGGCGCGGTGCCGGGCGGACTCGGCTTCTCCGTCATTGTCGTTGGCGTGCTGCTCGCTGCGGCAAAGGGCGTCGTTGGCGCGACCACGGTCACCATGGGCCTGATCGCGCTGCCGACCATGTTGCGCAGTGGCTACGACAAGGCGCTCGCTGCCGGAACCGTCGCAGCGACAGCGACATTGGCGCAGATTTTCCCGCCCGCGACTGTCCTGATCCTGCTCGGCGATCAGCTCAGCAATTCCTATCAGGCGGCGCAGTTGGCACAGGGAAATTTTGCGCCACAAACCGTCTCGGTCACGGATCTGTTCGCCGGCGCAATCATCCCCGGTTTTGTGCTGGTCACGCTCTATATGCTTTATCTGCTCGGAATTGCGATGTTCCTTCCTGAAAAATCGCCGGCGCTTGCGCCCGATCCCGCGGCGCCGCGTGGCGCGGCGCTGGTGGGCCGGTTTTCCGCAGTCCTGATCGCTCCGATCGCACTCATCCTCGCGGTGCTCGGCTCGATCCTCGGTGGGGTGGCGACACCAACGGAGGCGGCGTCGGTCGGCGCTGTCGGCTCGATCTTACTGGCAGCCGGCAGGGCAGGGCGGAAGGGGCTGTTCGTTCCCGTGCTGCGGCGCACCGCTCAGATCACCAGCATGATTTTCCTTATCCTGATCGGCGCCACGGTCTTCAGCCTCGTGTTCCGTGGGCTTGGCGGCGACACTATGGTGGAGCGGGCGCTCACCAACCTGCCGGGCGGCGTCGCCGGTGCAACGCTCGCGGTCATGATCGCACTGTTCCTGCTCGGCTTCGTGATGGATGCCTTTGAAATCATCTTCGTCGTGGTGCCGATCGTGGCGCCGGTGCTTTTGCAAATGCCCGGCGTCAACCCGGTATGGCTCGGCATCATGATGGCGGTGAATTTGCAGACGTCCTACATGCACCCGCCGCTCGGACCGACATTGTTCTATCTGCGCGCCGTCGCGCCGCCCGAAGTGACGACGCGGCACATTTATGTCGGCATCATTCCATTCGTGCTCATCCAGCTCGCGATGCTGGTCGCGCTATGGTTCGCGCCCGGACTGACGACTTGGCTGCCGCATCGGCTTTACGGATCGTGAATTGTCCCGCCACTGGCGATGCGGCTATTTCAGGCTGGCGGCCGCCTTGCGCACCAAGCTGGTGTCGATCACTTTCTTGAATGAAAGCTCGCCCTTGTAGTGGATGGTGCCCTCCTCCCGGTGAAATGCCTCTTGACGACGCAATGCCGGTTCGAACTTGGCAATGTCGAGATTGGGATCGATGGCATAGGGCGTGCTCTGCTCGACCGCATCGACTTTGAGGCCGGTCTGCTGGGCGATCGAGGCGGCGATCGCGGGATCCTTCAAGTATGCGCCCTGGGCGTCGCGGGCGCCGCGCACCAGCGCGCGCAGGAAGGCGAGCGCGACCGCGGGCCGGTCGTGCATGAATTTGGTGCCGAAGAACACGAAGGTGGTGATGGTGCCTTCGCCGATTCCGGCATCGGCCTTGTCGAGCATGACCGTGCCCGCCAATTGCGCGGTGGTCGAAAGCGGTTCGGGCAGAAAGCCGGCGTCGATGGCGCCGTTCTTGAACGCGACCAGTTGCTCGGCAAAGCCGAGCGTGACGACGTTCATATCCTTCAGCGTCATGCCGTATTTTTTAGCCATCAACGACAGGAGATACACCGTGACATCGCCCGGTGCGTTGATGGCCACCTTGCGCCCGCGAAAATCCTTGGCGCTGCGAACGGTGCCGTTGTCCCACAACGCCTTGCGAATGAGCGGCTGTGTCGCCAATACGGGACCTTGGACACCCAGCGACGCGACCACACGCAGGTCGAATGCCTGGTGGGCAGCGTTGAAAAAGCCGGCGGTGGCGGCGCCCATGCCGACGTCGAGCTGCCCTGTCGCCAACGGCGCAATGGCATCGAGCGCGCTGCGCACGACGCCCGATTGCAGCTTAATGCCCTCGTCCGCAAAATAGCCCTTGTCGACCGCGATGTAATAGGGTGCCTGCGCGATGCTCCTGACGAGCTGGACACTGACCGTTTGCGGCTCGGCCGCGGCGCCCGGAACGACAAGTCCAAGCAGGACCGTTGCCGCAGCCAATAATCTCAACATGATTTTCTCCTGATCCTTGCGCGTGCCAGAAATGCTTCAGATGACGCGTGTCTCGTCGAATTGCGCTGCAAGTCGCGCTGCATAACCTTACAGACAATACGGACAATGACCCTCTCAGCCTTTTACAGTGCGCATGACTGACGGCTTTTGTTGGCCGAAGGCGCCACTTTATCCCCTTGAATGTGACCTTTTTTCGGGATTTGTGAGGCTTCTGTGGCAGCGCGCCGAGGGTGAAAAATCTGCAAGGGGGGGAACCATGACCGCAGCACAAATTTTCGATCTCCACAACACGGTCGCGCTGGTCACTGGCGCGTCGAGCGGGCTCGGCGTGCGATTCGCCGAAACGCTGGCTGAAAACGGCGCGGCGGTCGTGCTTGTGGCGCGTCGCGCCGATCGCCTCGCCGCCGTGCAGTCGCGCATCGAAAAATCGGGCGGCCGCGCTGTCGCGGTCGAGGCCGACGTTCGTGATCGCACCGCGATACAGCATGCCTTTGACGTCGCGGAGAAGGCTTTTGGTCCTGTGACCATCCTCGTCAACAATGCCGGTGTGGCGCACTCCGGACGTGCGGTCGAACTTTCCGAAGAGGAATGGCGGCGCGTGTTGTCGACCGATCTCGATGCTGTTTTCTACTGCGCACAGGAAGCGGCGCGCCGCATGCTCGCGGCCGGCAAGGGCGGCGCCATCGTGAATATCGCCTCGGTGCTCGGCTTCGGCGTCGCCAAGGGCGTCATCGCCTACGCAACCGCAAAGGCCGCCGTGATCCATCTCACCAAGGCGCTGGCGCTCGAGCTCGCCTTCAAGGGCATTCGCGTCAACGCCATCGCGCCCGGCTGGATCGTCACCGATCTCAATCGCGACTATCTGGCGGGCGAGCAAGGCGCGGCGCTCAAGCGCGAAATCCCCATGGGTCGCTTCGGCGAGGAACGCGATCTCGACGGTCCACTGCTGCTGCTGGTGTCCGACGCCGGCCGCTTCGTGACCGGAACGACCATCGTGGCCGACGGCGGCCAGATGGTCGCACTATGACCGGGCATCAATCTTCAGAGCTCAGAGACCGGATTGCTTATCCCTGATCCTCACAACGGCCGATGCATCCGGCCGAATAGCCATCCCAGTCCGAGCGCGATGACGACAGCGGTATACGGTTGGGTTTCAATGGTTTTCCGCAGCGCTTTTTCAAACGACCCGGCGGTCTTGCGGGCCGCGTCGGAGGTGGCGTCGGCGACCTGGGACGCGCTGTCGCGCGCCTGGTCGTAGAGATCTTGGGCGGCGTCCGAAACCTCGCCCGCGGCGCCGGCGGCATGTTTCTTGGCATCGCCAAAAGCACTGTTGAAATCGGACGTTGAGCTGCGTGTCTGTGGCATCTGAGGGCTCCGCCTGAAGGGGTTCGCCCGTCAACGCACAAGTGTCGGCGAAGTTCACCACCGGGAACGATTGGATGACCGCGGTGTTATTGGTCGACGGGTCGCAATAGGGCAGGCAACAGTCGCCTAGAGCGCAATCGTTTCAACTTGAATCGATTTGGCGCGCTAGCATTTTGATGGAGCATGATCTTTTCGGAAAACCGGTGTCCATCCCCGGATCAAGTCCGAGGACAGGCTTTTTCCGGATCATGCTCAAGGGAAGCCATTCGATGTTTCAGCCTCGTTCAACGGCGTTCGACCCTCGCGTCGCGGCAATCGTCGACCATCTGCGCGCCATCGAAAAAGAGCTCGGTGGCATTGGCAAAAGCGCCGGCGAACGCGCGTCCGTGAGCGCGTCTGCGATCGGAGATCAGATCGCCGAGACGATCGGGCCGATCTTGAGCGAGATCACGCACCGGTTTCGGCGCGGCCGACGGTTGACGATCGGCGAGGCGGCGAGTTTCGGTAACGAGGCCGTCAAGATCGGCACCAGGGTTGGCGGCGACGCGCTGGGACGGATTACGAGCCAGGCGAAGCAGCGTCCCCTGCTGACGATTGCGGTTGCCGTCGGCGTCGGGATTTTGATCGGCATGGCCGGCCGTCGGACTTGAGTTCCGGCTTTTCCACGGATTGATGAGATAGCTGCCGCGTCCGACATCGGTCTGTGGTAGCGATGTTGCGGTCGTGACTTCACTGGGGTGTGGCCGGCGCATGTCAACGCCGCAAATCATGATTGTCGTTGTCGGCGCGTTGGCCGGCGGAGTAGTCAACGGACTCACCGGTTTTGGCACTGCCATCACGGCGATGGGTCTGTGGCTCTACGCGCTGTCCCCGACGGTTGCGGCGTCGCTGGCGGTGATCTGCGCCGCTGTGGCACAACTTCAGACATTGCCCATGATCTGGCGCTCGATCTGGTGGCAGCGTGTGCTGCCCTTTGTCGTGCCGGGTGTGTTTGGCGTTCCCATTGGAACCCTGCTCCTGACCCACATCGAGCCCAAATTCTTCAAGATCGGCGTGGGCGGTTTTCTTGTCGTCTATTCGGCTTACGTGCTGGCCCGCCGGAGTCAGATCAAGAGCGCTTGGGGCGGCAGGGCTGCCGACGGAGTCATCGGTTTCGGCGGCGGCATTCTCGGCGGCCTGACCGGCCTATCCGGGGTGCTTCCGGTGGTTTGGACGGACATCCGCGGTTGGACCAAGGAGCAGCGGCGTGGGATCTTGCAAGCGTTCAATATTTCGATCCTGTCGCTTGCCTTGGTAGCCCACGCCGTGTCGGGCTTATTGACGCGGCAAGTGGCGTTGAGTGTCGCAATCGCTCTTCCTGCCACAATCGCGGGGGCGTGGATCGGCGCTTTCATCTACCGACGTCTTGCCGATCGCGGCTATCAGCGCGTCGTCATGCTGCTGCTGCTGCTCGCTGGGGCTGCTCTGATTTGGACAAGCTGGTGATAGCGCTCTGGTGCCGGCAGCCGGCGCGACCGGATCAGCTCTTGAGCACCACCAATCCATTTTGGGGCGCCAGCGCGCGATTTAAGCGTTCGTAATGCTAATGCTCATACCGATGCCGCCGCACGTGGTGTCGCCAATGCGGCGCCGGCGCAATTTGCGCGGGGGCGCGGCCTGCGACGTCATAGGGATTGGGATTGCAAAAGCCGCGATTGCCAGCAACCACATTCGGCGCGCACGCTTCGACCGTGGGATATTGGCAATCCCATTCCATGTCGCCCGAGCCGAGCTCTATCACCGCGCACCACGGGGCGTTGCCGGTGTACTGGGCTTGGCTTGGTCGAACGTTGAGGCAGATGAGTGCCGCCGCGGCAGCGATGGCAATTATGAGTCGGGTCATGGTTCTCACCTTGGATGCCGGACGAACACCGAGATTCGCGCATTATTCCAGCAAGCCCATCTCCGCAGCGATCACGACATTGCGCCAAATCAGCGATGCCGGTTCCGATTAGCCGTCGGCCGCCGTCGCGCTGGCCAATTTGCGTTTGGACAAGCCGGTGCTGCGGGATTGCCACAGATCGTGCGCCAGCATGCCCAGCGCCATGGCGATCACGAACACGATCACGCCCGGCGAGAGCGTTGCGAGGTTTGCGATCGCCGGTCCGGGACATAACCCGACCAGGCCCCAGCCGATGCCGAACAGCGCCGCGCCGAGGAGGAGCGGCCGGTCAATGGCGGTTGCCGTCGGCCACCGGCCTTGCTTATCGAACAGCGGCGGGCGGCGGCGCGCCAGCGCATAGCCGATGCCGGTCACGGCGAGACCAGCCGCCATGACGACGGCGAGGCTTGGGTCCCAGGTGCCGCTGGGAATGCCGAATATGTCGAGGAAGCCGAGGACCTTGGCAGGTCGGATCATGCCGGAGATGAAAAGCCCCAAGCCGAATATGTAGGCACAGACAAAACTTGCGAGCGCGGTCATGGCTCAGCCTCCGACCACGTGTCGCGTCAGGGCGACGACGATCATGGCCGAGATCATGAAGACGCCGGTTGCCGCGATTGAGCGCGGCGACAGCCGCGCAATGCCGCAAATCCCGTGACCCGACGTGCAGCCGCTGCCAAGTCTCGTGCCAAAACCGACCAGAAGGCCGGCCACCGCGATTGTGATGAAGCTTTTCGGCATCTGCGGCAGCGGCATGGCGTAGCCGGCCAGCGCGGCAGAGAGCGGGGCGGCAATGAGGCCGACGATGAAGGCGGCGCGCCAGCCGCGATCGTCGCCGTGCGGGCTGAGCAAACCGTCGAAAATTCCGCTCACACCGGCAATGCGGCCGGTGAAAAGCATCAAGAGGACGGCGGAGAGCCCGATCAGGACGCCACCGATTGCCGCCGAGACTGGAGTGAAATTGGCCATGCAAGCCTCATGGAGGAGCGTGAGTTGATCGCAATATGATATGGATTGAATGTCGTGTTTGCCACGGCAATGAGAGGCCGGCATGGACTTCGCGCTATCGCCCGAGATGGAAGACCTGCGCCAGCGCACCCGGGCGTTCGTCGAGAAAAACGTGCTGCCGCTCGAGGCCGATCCGGAGAATTTTTCCGATCACGAAAATATTCCGCCGGAACGGCTCGAGCCGGTGCGCGAGAGGGCGAAGAAGGCCGGGCTTTGGGCGCCGCAGTCGCCCAAGGAATTTGGCGGCATGGACCTGCCGATCGTCGCCTGGGCGGTGATGTACGAGGAAGCCGCGCGCTCGTTGTTCGGGCCGCTGGCGATGAACTGCATGGCGCCGGACGACGGCAACATGAATGTGCTGAAAAAGCTCGGCACGGCGCAGCAGAAAGAAAAGTGGCTCAAGCCGATCGTCGAGGGCAAGGTACGCTCGTCCTTCGCCATGACCGAGCCTGCGCCGGGCGGCGGCTCCGATCCGAGTATGATCAAGACCTACGCGGAGAAGAAGGGCAACACCTGGAAAATCTACGGCCGCAAGTGGTTTATCACCGGCGCCGACGGCGCCGCCCATTTCATCCTGGCGGCACGTACCTCCGACGACAAGAGAAAGGGCATCACCACGTTTCTGTTCCACAAGGACCAGCCCGGTTGGCGTATTCTGCGCCGTATCGACATCATGGGGCCGGAGGAGCACGGCGGCCATTGCGAGCTCGAATTCGATGGCCTTGAAGTGCACGACGATGACGTGTTCGCTGGACTGGGCAATGGGCTCAAAGTGGTCCAGGTACGGCTCGGGCCGGCGCGGCTGACGCATTGCATGCGCTGGCTGGGCTGGGCCAAGCGCTGCGTCGAGATCGCGCAGGAATACGTCAACCGCCGCGAAGGCTTTGGCGTCAAGCTCGCCGATCGTGAAAGCGTGCAGATGAAACTCGGCGAGGTCGGCCACAACATCCATATCGGCCGCCTGCTCACCATGCATGCGGCCTGGAAGCTCGATCAGGGCGATTTTGCCCGCAAGGAAGTGTCGATGGCGAAACTGCACGTCGCCAACACGCTGCACCAGGCTGCCGACGTCGCGATCCAGCTCAATGGCGCGCGCGGCTACTCCAAGGATACCATCGCCGAATGGGTCTATCGCGCCGCCCGCGCCGCGCGCCTGGTCGATGGCGCCGATGAGGTCCACAAAATGGTGCTGGCGAAGTTCATGCGCGAAGAAGGCCGCGATTTCTGGAGCTGGAGCGCCGGCAACAGGGTGTGAGTTTCAGCTATAGTCTGCGCCGCAATGACACACGGGACAGATCCAAAAGGCGCGACGCACGATGCGGTGCTGGAGCGGGTACGCGGCCTGATTGCCGGTATCCGCGACGGCGCGGTGGCGGCGGAAGAGGCGCGCAGCGCGCAGCCGGAAACCATCGACGCGCTGCTCGCGGCCGGTATCACCAGGATTCTCATTCCACCGCGCTTTGGCGGCTATGGCCTCGGTCTGGACACCTGGTTTGAGGTGATGCGCGAGATCGGCAAGGCCGATGCCTCGCATTCCTGGCTGGCCGGCCTGTTCATTCATCACCCGCATTACATCGGCCAGTTCGCCGAAGCGGCGCAGCAAGCGGTCTGGGCCAATGGTCCTGATGTCGCCATCGCGGCGTCAATCGCGCCGGTCGGCCGTGTTGCGCGAGTGACCGGCGGATTTCGCGTCTCCGGCCGGTTCGGCTTCGCCAGCGGCATCAACCACAGCAGTTGGCTCATCGCTGCGGCCATGGCCGAGTTTGGCGCCGGTCCGGAGCATGCCTGGTTTCTCATCGGGCCGGGGAACTTCAAAATCGTCGATTGCTGGTTTACCGCCGCGATGCGCGCGACCGGCAGTAATGCGGCGGTGTGTGACGATGTCTTTGTGCCCGAAAGTCATGCCGTCCGGATGGCGGATCTCCGCGAGGGGAGCGCTCCCGGCGGAGCGGTCCACGCCAATCCGATCTTTCGCGCGCCCATCGTCACCTATTCGCCGTTGACCTTCGTCACCCCGATGCTTGGCGCGTCGCAGGGCGCCTACGAACTGTTTCGCGACTGGACCAGGACGAGGCGCGGCAGGAACGATGTCGCTATCGCCCAGATCGCCGACATTCAGATGCGGTTGGCGCGCGCGGCCGCAGACCTCGATGCCGCCGAGTTGCTGTTGCGCCGTGCCGTCGAAGTGCCGCAAGCGCCGACGCGGCCGTCGTTGGCTCTGCGTGCGCGCTCGATGCGAGATTGCACGCGCGCGAGCGAGCTTTGCATCGGCGCCATCGATGAAATTATGGCCATGAGCGGCACCGCCGGATTTGCCTCAACGCATCCGATCCAGCGCGCTTGGCGCGACATCCATTTTGCCGCCATGCATGTGACGCTGAGCGCCGACCGGGGCTTCGTCCAGTTCGGCCGTGCTGAGCTCGGCCTGCCGCCGGACCCGCAGCGCTTATATTGACGCGAATGGGGGCTGCTTCCTCATCAATGCCAATCGCGTTAAGCTTATCCGCGGCCGAGACGGTTTTCTCGCTTTAATCTTCAGGTCGCTCGCAAGGAGACAAAATGAAACTCGCGTTTTTTGACAATTATAAACTTGGCGTGGTGGTCGGCGACAAGATCGTCGACGTCTCCGCCGTCACCAAAGGCATCAAGGCGCTCGGTCCGCAGGACGTGATCCGCGGCGTGATCGAGAAGTGGAGCACCTATAAGGGCAAGCTCGCGGCTGCCGCCAAGAAGGGCAAGGGCAAGCCATTATCCAAGGTCAAATTGCGCCCACCGCTGCCGAAGCCGGAAAACATCGTCTGCATGGCGGTCAACTACATGGAAGACGGTACGCTGCCGGAGCCGGCGCCGATCAACGCGTTCATGAAATCGCCGAGCGCCGTCATCGGCGATGGCGACACCATGGTGCTGCCCGATCTGGCGGCCACTATCTTCGAGGGTGAGGCGGAGATCGCGTTAGTGATCGGCAAGAAGGCTTCGCACGTGAAGGCCAAGGACGCGATGAAGTACGTGTTCGGCTACGTGAATTTCATCGACGGCTCGGCGCGCGGCGTGGTGCCGCCAGGCAACACGTTTTATCAGATGAAGTCGCGCGACACGTTCGCCCCCATCGGCCCTTATATCGTCACCAAGGATGAGATCAAGGACCCGCAGAAGCTGAAGATCACGCTGACCAATAACGGCACGGTGTATCAGAGCTTCAACACCGACGACATGGCGCACAAGATTCCGCGCTGCATCGAGTGGGTCAGCGCGATCCACGCGCTCGAACCCGGCGACATCCTCGCGACCGGCACCAACCATCGCGGCCTCAATCCGTTCATGCACGGCGACAAGATCGAGCTGACCGTCGAAGGGCTGGGCACGTTGCACCTCAAGGTGCGCGACGATCTCAAACGCACCTGGGAACGCATCACCCGCCTGCAGCACAAGCAGAGCGGCGCCGAAGGCGTGCACACCAAGCAGACCGGCGGCAAATACGCGAAATGAGGAACGTCATTCCGGGGCGCGAAGCCGAACCCGGAATGACCAACTCAATTCAATTTCGCCATCCGGCGTCGATGGCGTCGAGCATGCGCAGATAGGCCGGCCAATCGGCCGAGCCACGGCCGGAATCGTGATGCTCGTATTGATGCGCGACCTTTTCACAAATCTCGGCGGGGATTTCGATCAGCGCACCGCCGGTCGCTTCCATCTTGAGCTGGATGGTCGCGGCTTCGATCAGCGCCTTCATCAGCACGAACGCCTCGCGTGCGGTCTTGCCGACCGTGAGCAGTCCATGATTGCGCAGGATCAACGCGCGGTTCTTGCCGAGCGCCTTGTTGATGCGCGCCCGCTCGCTGAAATCTTCAGTGATGCCTTCGTAATCATGGTAGCCGACGCGATTGTAGAAGCGTACCGCAGGCTGCGACACCATGCGTAGTCCATGCTCCAGGCCGGAGAGCGCCATGCCGGTCTCGGTATGGACGTGGACGGCACAATTGACGTCGGGCCGCGCCGAGAGCACGCCGCCATGCAGGGTGAAGCCCGGCCGGTTGACGCCCGCGGATTCGTCGAGATCATCGTCCATGCTGACCTTGACGAGGTTCGACGGCGTCACTTCCGTATAAAGCAACTCATGCCGTTTGATGAGGAATTTGCGTTCCTCGCCGGGCACGCGCATGGAGGAGTGATTATAGATAACGTCACCCCAACCGTAGTGCGCGATCAGACGGTAGGTTGCGGCGAGATCGATGCGTGCCTGCCATTCGCCCGGCGAAATATCCGATTGGGCGACGGTGGCAAGCTTGACGTGCGTGTTCATAGGCCGATCCTCACTGTGCGATAGACAAGTCTAGCATACCGAGCGACGGTCCAGGCGCCGCAAAAAAGACTGCGCCGCGGGGTGCAGCGCTGCACCATCTTGACCTTCCCGCGGCATAAGCTCGCATGAACGTAGCCGGTTCATTAACTATGAGGCGAGTTCTTCCCTAACTATGAGGCGAGTGCTTCCGTCGGTGTTTGCCGGCAAGCCGGTTGCGCTGACCGGCGTCCTTCATTCTCAGGTGCCGCGAAATAAATTGCCAACAATAAGATTTAACCATTTTCTATCCACGTTCAACTCGTCTGCCGAGACAAAATAAAAGAAATCGAAAGCGTTGATGGCGTACTTTCGTGGATGAATTTTTCCGTCGCGGGATCTTTCTGGCTGCCAATGAAGCTGCATCTTTCCGAGCTGCCACGCCTGATCGCGGAGCGCCGAAGTTCGGCAATATTCGGCGTGCTTATCATCGTTATCCTGTGGTTTGGGGTGTTTCTCAAATACGGAGAGGATGTCCGCGGCGATCTGCGCGACGCCGAACGTACGAATCGAAATTACGCGATGGTCTTCGAAGAGAATGTCCTTCGCTCGGTCGATGAGGTCGACAATGCGCTGCTCTATTTGAGGCGCAATGTCGAAACCAGGCAGAGTTCGACAGACTACAACACCATCGCTCGGACTACGGACATTTTTAGCGACATCATCGTTCAGGTTGCGATCATCAATGCGCAAGGAACCTTGCTCGCTTCAAACGTAGGGCCAAATCCGACGATACCGATCAACTTGCGCGATCGACCGCACTTCAGGGCGCACCTCCACACCAGGAAGGACTTTCTGTTCATAAGTAAGCCGATGATCGGCCGAGTGAGCGGGAAATGGTCTGTTCAGCTATCGCGGCGGTTCCTGAATGCGGACGGCACCTTTGGCGGCGTCGTAGTCGCTTCGCTGAATCCCGAGCACTTCACCAATTTTTACGATCAGGTCGACTTGGGGTCGTCCGGATCGATCGCGCTGATTGGTGACGACGGGGTGGTTCGTTCGGCCGGCGGTCAGTCCAGCGACCTGCGGATGGGGCAGGATATCCGCGGTACGGAGTTGTTCGCCCGTATGCAAGGCGGCGTGAACAGCACATTCGAAGAGCCAGATACGGTGACCGGTCAAATCCGGCTGTTCGCTCTGCGTAAGGTCAACGGTCAGCCGCTTTGGGTCAGCGTCAGCCTCGACAAGAACGACGTTCTAGCCGGCTCTTTGAGCAATCTCCGCATCGATTGCATTATCGTGACGTTACTGACGCTGATCATACTCGCGGCGATGGAACGGATATTCCGAACGGAGGCGGCGGCGCGGCAAAAATCCAACCAACTTGAGTTGACGCTCGAAAGCATGAGCCAAGGCATCATGTTGGTGACCAAAGACCTGACCATTCCGATCATCAACAAGAAATGTGGTGAGCTTCTAAAGTTGCCCCGTGGGTTCATCGAAAATCCGCCGCGCTTCGACCAATTGGTCGAGTATCGAAAATCGCAACTGCCCGGCATTGCCGGCAACGCGGTCCTGCCGGCTGGCGATAAGGCGGATGTGTCGGCGCCGTGGCATCATCCCATCGATGAATGGACGATGCCCGATGGCACTGTTCTTGAAGTACGTAGCGGCCATCTCGCCGATGGCGGGCTCGTACAAACTTTCACCGACATCACCAAACGCGTACAGGCGGAAGCCCACGTCGCCCGATTGGCCTCGGAGGATCCGCTGACCGGCCTGCTCAATCGCCGCGGGTTCCACTCCGCGCTCGGTGCAATTCAGGATCAAGATCGTGTGGTGCAAAAAGAGCAGGGCCAGGTCGAATACGCGGTCCTATTTCTTGACCTCGATCGCTTCAAGGTCATCAACGACACGCTGGGTCATTGTGTCGGCGATCTTTTGCTCCAGGCGACGGCGCAGCGGCTCCGGAACCTGCTGCAGCCCACCGATGTGTTGGCTCGGCTTGGAGGCGATGAATTTGCCGTTATAGCACGCTCGGTTAAAACGCGCTCCGCGCTCGATGACCTTGCAAGCCGTCTCATCAAGGCAATCCGCGAACCATTCGAGCTTGGGGGACATCATGTCCGAGCCACGATCAGCATCGGCATCGCGGTGAGCCCAACAGATGGCGAAAACGCCG
The DNA here is from genome assembly GCA_030037645.1 of Xanthobacteraceae bacterium. Lineage (GTDB taxonomy): Bacteria > Pseudomonadota > Alphaproteobacteria > Rhizobiales > Xanthobacteraceae > BOG-931. The sequence goes on along the minus strand of JASHQI010000241.1, from coordinate 12,952 downwards.
ACGACCTCGTCGTGGCGGCGGATCTGGCGCTTTATGCGGCCAAGGAGCGCAATCGCGACAGCTACGAGTTCTATCAGGTCACGATGAGCAAGGAAGTGACCGATCGACGCCAGATCGAAGTGGATCTAAGGGAGGCAATCGAACGGAACGAGCTGGAATTATACTATCAACCGATCGTCAGCTTGCACGATAACAGCATCACCGGCTTCGAAGCGCTCGCCCGTTGGCGTCATCCGACAAAGGGCTTCATACCGCCTTCGGATTTCATACCGGTCGCTGAAGATACCGGCATGATGACGCGACTCGGCGAATGGGCGCTGACTGAGGCTTGCGGCAAGATCGCCCAACTTTCGGCCAACGTGAACCTTGCCGTCAATCTCTCGCCCGTGCAATTTGCGGCGCCCGACCTCCTCGATGTCGTACAGCGCGCACTCGCAGCGAGCGGATTGGCAGCGAATCGTCTCGAGCTTGAAATCACCGAGCGCCTGTTTCTGGAAAACAACGAGCATACCCTCTCTCTATTGCGCCGATTGAGAGAACTCGGCGTTTGCATTGCACTCGACGACTTCGGAACCGGCTACTCGTCATTGAGCTATCTGCGAAAATTTCCGCTGGACAAAATCAAAATCGATCGCAGCTTCGTCACTGACATCGTCACGCGAAGCGATCAAGTCGTGATCATACAGTCGGTGCTCAGCATTGCCCGCGCGCTGGGAATGACCGTGACTGCGGAAGGCGTCGAAACGACAGTGCAGAGGGACTTCCTCCAGGCGCTGGGCTGCGACAGCGCGCAGGGTTATCTCTTTGGCAAGCCGGTCCCGTTTGAAGAGCTCGCCAAAATCCCCGCCGATCGAGTGACGCGAAAAGTAATGGCCGCTTGATCTGCGCTGCCGTCACGTCGATGCAAATTTCCGGATCGGCGGTTGTGTGGCGACGAAATCCTACACGTTCCGAGCAGCCATCGCGTCCGGCGCTTTGAGGACCTCCGGCGATACCGTTTCGCGATGCGCCTCCTGATAGAGCAGGAACAGGCCTGACGCGACGACGATGCCCGATCCGACAAGCAGACTGATCGTCGGTACGTCGCCCCAGACCAGGAAGCCAAGGAAAAGGGTCCACACCAATAGAAAATAATAGAATGGCGATACCGCCGTGGCCGGCGCAGCGTGCAGGGCTTTCGTCCACAGATACTGCGCGGCGGCATTGGCGACGCCGCTCGAAATGAGAAGCCCGGCGTGCGCCGGAGTCGGCCAGCGAAACCCGAAGATCAGCAGAAATGAGTGCATGACCGCGAGGCACACCATCTGCCACATCAGAAGCGTGTTTGCCGATTCGGTCTTGCTCATGCCCCGCACCGCCACGGTGACGCTGCCATACATGATCGCGTTGGCCAGCGCGAACAGCGCGCCGAGCTGAATCGAGTCGGCGCCCGGCTTGACCACGATCAGAACGCCGACAAAGCCTGCGAGCAGAGTGCCCCAACGCGCTGCTCCGGCACGCTCCTTCAGCCAGAGGACGGAAATCAGTACCGAAAATAGCGGTGCGGAAAAATTGATCGCGATCGCTCCCGCGAGCGGCATCATGCTGAAGGCAAGAACCGTGAACGTCTGCGAGATCGATTGCGACAGGCCGCGGGCCAGGTGATCGCGGACCCGTTTGGTGGCGAAAACGGATAGCCCGGTGACCGGAAGCATGAAGGCCGAACAGACGATCAACGAGCACAGCGAACGGGAAAACATGACTTCGCCGACTGGATAAATTGCGACGACCCATTTGCTCAATGCGTTCGATATGGCGAACATGACCGTCGCGGCGATCATGAACATGATTCCGCGCACAACGTTGTTGTGACGTCCCGCGTCAATCTCTGCGATCGGGTTGGCTTGGGTCGCCGGCACTGTCAATCGACCTTCTCGTCACGCTGCAGCATTGTGAACGCCGCTGATGAGGTTGCACTCCTGCAGTCGCGACCCGACGGCAGCGGCAGGCGGCAGTATCGGAACCAGCTTGTCGCCAATATCATCGAGGGCCGCGGCGAGTTCTCGGCGCGCTGCAGTCGCCTCGTCCAAGGTGCAGGGCACAAAGGAGACCTGGGCGCCGATGGGCAGCCGACCCATCGCCGGCAGATCCGCGGAGATAACAGTGGCAATTTTTGGATACCCCCCGGTCGTTTGGTGATCGGCCAATAATACGATCGGCTGTCCGTTTCCCGGCACCTGTATCGATCCGGTCGCGACGGCGTCGGAAACGATGTTGAAGCCGCGCTGGTGCTGGATCGGCCGGCCTTCCAGGCAAAGGCCCATACGGTTCGATCCGGCGCCTACGATGTACCGTCCGGCGAAGAAGCGTACGATCTCATCGTTCGAAAAATAATCGCTCTGCGGTCCGAGCACGACACGAATGAAGCTGGGAGCAGTCAAATCCATGCCGTCGATTCGGTATTCCTCGCGGTTGCTTGCCGCAAGACGGCGAAGCGGCAGGACATCGCCGTTGGTCAAAGGGCGACCCCGCCAGCCGCCGATCCTGCCGCGGCTATCCGTCGACACGCTGCCGAGCACCGGCTCGATATCGAAGCCGCCTTCAACTGCGACATAGAGAGTTGCGCCATGCTTGAGCGAGCCGACGTGGATGATCTGGCCGCGCCGGACGTGAATGCTCCGCATTGGCGCGATCGTCTCGCCGCTGTGGTCTTCGGCGTCAGCAAAAATCTTGATGGCTGCGTCGGCCCCGACAAACGACAGACGCGCGTCCTCGGCGTCGATTGCAAATGTCGGGCCGGTATAGAGTGCCTCCAATGCGCCGGTATTGCCCGGATTGCCGACCAGCGCATTTGCCGCGCGAAGCGATACCGGATCGAGCGCGCCACCCAGCGAGACACCAAGCCGCTGAAAACCCGTGCGGCCGAGATCTTGAATGCTCGTTGATAGTCCCGGCGAAATGATGCCCAGCGCCGGCGTCATGCCACCGCTCCGACGAATTCGCTGACCGGCTCGATTCTGAGGACGTCCTGTGACGCCCGCGTGACCAGTGAGTCGTATTCTCGAACGGAAACCGGCACGAACATGACCTTGTCGGCCGGTGCGAGCAGCGCCGTGGCGTGCGCTGGATCCCAGAGCGGGATAGGGCACCGTCCGATGATGTGCCAGCCGCACGGCGTCTCGAGCGGAAACACGCATGACATCCTCGCCGCGATCGCAAGCGAACCGGCCGGAATCCTGGTTCGCGGCGTCTCGCGCCGGTCAAGCGCCAAGTCGGCTGCAAGTTCACCCATATAGGCCTGGCCTGGCAGGAAGCCGAGCATGTAAACGTGATAAATCGGGCCGCTATGCCGCTCGATTATTTGTTGTTTGGAGAGCGAGGTCCGTTTTGCAACGTCGTCCAGATCGATCGCGAAGCGCGGTTCGTAACAGACCGGCAAATGCCAGAGTCGGCCCGCGATTTCCCCGACGCTGAGCTTTTGCATTTGCTCGTCGATTCGCGCGGCGAGTGCTGCTGCGGAAAGCGCGAGCGGTTCATAATGGACCATCAACGAGCGGAATGTGGGGACGGTTTCTACGATCCCGGCAATGCGTTCCGCGTCCAAGGCGCGTGCAAGAGCGAGGACCGCCGTACTGAGTTGCCGGTCGATGCGGTCGCCGAACTCGACGACGAGTGCAGTGTCTCCTGCCGAAAGCACTCTGTAGTCGAGCATGACAGCCGCACCCGAAGATAAGCCGCTGCAAATCTCGAATTACGCCGCGTTCGGCGGCAATGGTTTTGCCTGGTCGGTGCCGGTGTCGAGTTTCTCGGCTGCGGCCGGCAAGAACCAAGGCTTGACGCTCATTCCGCGGCGTAGCGAATACATGTAAAAGATGGGAAGCTGCTTCGGAAACAAGCAGCGCATTTTACTGCCGTTAAACGTGACGAAGATCGAGCTGGGAAATGCCCGCTCAACGACACGTTGCTCGACCAGGTTCATCCTCAGATAGGTCAATGCGCCTTCGCGCGCGGAGGCACTGCCGCGATACCATTTCTGCGCGCTGGCCACGAGGCTAACCAGCGTTTCCGCCGGTACAACCTCGTCAAGCGGCGCGGCGGTCGCCAGATTGCCGGCAGCCTTGACAAGTTGGCCCAACCAACAAGTCTCGAAACCGCGCGGTTCTGCGATCGATTTGATGTCGTCGAAATATCGGCGGATGTTCTGTCTGGAGTGCCCGTTCAGCTCGGCGTGGGTGTCGGTGAACAGCAGCTTGATCTTGGCGCCAGGCTTGTAAACTTCGCGCACGCGCGCACTCATGGCGCCAAGATAATCAAGGCATTGCTGCTCCGGCTCGTCGCCCCTGTCGCGCGCGCCTTTGCCCCAATAAAGAACAAACGAGATCGGGGCGCCGCGTTCGAGTGCCGCCGCGACGGTTTGCAGCATCAACTTCGGATCAGAAGGCTGTTCGCGCTTGAATGCCCAGGTGTTGAACGACCGCAGCACTTGCTCCGCGGTTGCCGTCCGGGATTTTCTTGCCGGTCGACCGTTACCTCGCGAGCCGTGACCCGAGGCAGGCTCGTTCTCTTCAGCAGGCGAAGAGTACGGATAAACGATGGCACCGGGAAGTTCGTTATCGGACGCAGACGAAAACCCCACCGCCGCCGCGGCGGTGTACGCAACTTGATCTGGCATGGCCTCCACCAGAACGCACTGAACTTTACGAATTAATAATGATTAATAGATGCTTAATCGTCAATCATAAAGCGCATTAAGGCGAACAAAGAACGACATCACGGTTAATGCACGCGCGTTCGACCATGACTTTTAGATGACTCGCGCACTTTGCGCCGATTCGCATGACGGACGCTGGCCGGTTTCGATGGCTGACACGATTTTTGCTGGAGGCGGAGCTGAAAGTCGCGGGCGCCGCGGTCGTCATAGGCAACGAGATACCGGTCGCGACAGCAAGTTAGCGCTTCGATTGAAAAAACCGATCAAAGAATGAGCGCGCGCTTGTCGATGTCGGTTCAGTCGGAAATGCCGGTCATCCACGTCTGAAGCGAACTCAATTGCATTCAACTTGCGGCGTTCAACTTGCGCATTCCGCTCAGCGCACCGGGATTGCGCTTCGACGCCGATGCTGCATTGCAGTGAAGTTTCTGCCGGCTGGGCGACGCAGTTCGGCGAATCGATTTCCAACAACGCGACGTGACATGACGTTGCGTGGCAAGCATTGTCGCGGGCGCGTTGGACCCTATATTCGTTGTATTGCCGTGCCCTCTGGCAATATCGAGCCTGTAAGGGCAAAATCCCCACAGGAGGCGCGGATTATGGCGCTGCGCGACGTCAAGCTCGACGATAAGTACGACCTCGGCCATCGCCGCGTTTTCGTGACCGGATTCCAGGCTCTGGTACGGCTCTGCCTGATGCAAAAGGAGCTGGACCGTCGGAGCGGACTTAATACCGCCGGTTTTGTAACCGGCTATCGCGGCTCCCCTCTCGGCAATCTCGACAGCCAATTCCTGCGTGCCGACTCATTTCTGCGGACGAGCGACATCCGTTTTCAGGGCGGCATCAATGAGGATCTGGCTGCGACTGCAGTTTGGGGTTCGCAGCAAGCGGAACTGCGCGGCGAGGGCAAGTACGACGGCATTTTCGCCATGTGGTACGGCAAGGGCCCCGGCGTCGATCGCTCCGGCGATGCGTTCCGTCACGCCAATTTGGCCGGCACCTCGAAATTCGGCGGCGTGCTGGCCCTTATGGGCGATGACCACACCGCTGAATCCTCGACCACTGCGCACCAGTCCGAGTACCACTTCATCGACGTGATGATTCCCATCCTGAACCCCGCAGGCGTTCAGGAAGTGCTCGACTACGGTCTTTATGGCTGGGCGATGTCACGCTTCACCGGTGCCTGGGTTGCGCTGAAGACGATGCACGAGACGATCGAATCGACGGCGGCGATCGACGCCAGCCTGGAGCGGATCAATATCGTCATTCCGACCGATTTTCAGATTCCGGAGGGCGGTCTCAATATCCGCCTCAACGATCCGATCCTGGTGCAGGAGGCGCGCCTGCATGACTTCAAGCGCGACGCCATGCTCGCCTTCGTGCGCGCCAACAAGCTCAACCGCAACATCACCTCGGGCGGGCGCGATCCGAAGATCGGCGTCATCACCACCGGAAAGAGCTATCTCGATGTCCGCCAGGCCTTCGATGAGCTCGGCATCGACGAAGTCAGATGCAACGAATTGGGCATTCGTCTTTATAAGGTGGCTTGCGCATGGCCGCTGAGCCAGCGCGAGCTGAAGGAATTCGCCCAAGGACTCGATCTCATTATCGTCGTCGAGGAGAAGCGCTCGCTCATCGAGGTGCAGGTTCGCGAAGAGCTCTACGGTACGGCCAACCAACCGCTCTGCATCGGCAAGAAGGATGAAGCTGGCAACTGGCTATTTCCCGTAAAAGGCGCGCTCGACCCCAACGAAGTCGCGATCTGCATCGGCGATCGGCTGCTCAAATATCACCGCAACGACGACATCGCCGGACGCGTTGCGCGGCTCAAGGAATATCAGCGCATCGCCGCCGAGACCACGGACGTCGCCCAACGCATTCCCTATTTCTGCTCGGGTTGTCCGCACAACAGCTCGACCGTGGTGCCTGAGGGCATGCGCGCCTATGCCGGCATCGGCTGCCATTACATGGCGCAGTGGATGGACCGCTCGACGCTGGGCTATACGCAAATGGGCGGCGAAGGCGCCAACTGGGTCGGCGAAGCGCCGTTCTCGAACCGCAAGCACGTATTCCAGAACATCGGCGACGGCACCTACAACCATTCCGGCACCATGGCGATCCGTTCCGCCATCGCCTCGAATACCAACATCACCTACAAGATCCTGTTCAACGATGCCGTGGCGATGACCGGCGGCCAGGCCAATGACGGCGGGCTCACCGTACCGCAGGTCGCCCGCCAGGTTGCGGCCGAGGGCGCCAAGCGCGTCGTTGTCGTCACCGACGAGCCGAACAAATATCCGCGTGACGTGGCTTGGCCCGCGGGGCTTACCATCCACCATCGCGACGATCTGATCGAAGTGCAGAAGGAGCTCGCGGAAATTCCCGGCGTCACCGTTTTGATCTACGACCAGACCTGTGCCGCAGAAAAGCGCCGCCGCCGCAAGCGTCATACCTATCCGGATCCGGACAAGCGCGTCATCATCAACGAACTGGTGTGCGAGGGTTGCGGCGACTGCGGCGTGAAGTCGAACTGCGTCTCGGTGCAGCCGCTGGAGACGGAATGGGGCCGCAAACGCACGATTGATCAGTCAAGCTGCAACAAGGACTTTTCCTGCGTCAAAGGCTTCTGTCCGTCGTTCGTGACCGTGCACGGCGCCAAGCTGAAGAAAGGCATCGGCGTCGCCGCGGAACACGACTTGCGGCCGCTGCCCGATCCAAAGCTTCCCGCCATCGATCATACATACAACATCATCGTCACCGGTGTCGGCGGCACCGGTATCGTCACCATCGGCGGTATTCTGGGCATGGCGGCGCATCTCGAAGGCCGCGGCATCGGCGTCCTCGACATGGCGGGACTGGCGCAGAAGGGCGGCGCCGTGTTCAGCCACATGCGCATCGCCGAAAATCCGGAGGCGATCCACGCAATTCGCGTCGCGGCGGGAAGCGCCGACCTGGTGCTCGGCGGCGATATCGTGGTCGCCGGCACCCGCAAGGTGCTCGCTGCGGTGAAGACCGGCCGGACCGAAATGGTCGTCAACACCGCGGAATTCCTGCCCGGCGAATTCACCCGCAACGCCGATTTCTCGCTGCCGACCGAGCGGCTTAAGCGCACCATCCTGGCCGATGCCGGCCAGGACAAGACGCATTTCATTGACGCCAGCCGCATCGCGACCGCGTTATTCGGCCAGTCGATCGGCGCCAATATGTTCATGGTCGGCTACGCCTATCAGCTCGGCGCGATCCCACTGGCGGCAGCCGCCATCGAGCGGGCGATCGAGCTCAACGGCGAGGCGGTCGCCATGAACAAGGCGGCGTTTCATTGGGGCCGCCGCGCCGCGGTCGACCGCGATCAGGTCGAACGCATTGCGGCGCCTGCGCCCGGTGCGGCGAGCGACTCCAGGCAAATGTCGCAATCGCCGATCGAGATGGCGGAACGGCGCGTGAAATTCCTCACCGGCTATCAGAATGAAGATTATGCCAGCCGCTATCTCAACGAGTGGCAGATCCTCAATGGAGCCGAAGTGACCTGTACGCCGGGCAAGACCGAGCTGAGCGAGGCGGTCGCCCGCAATCTGTTCAAGCTGATGGCCTACAAGGACGAATACGAGGTGGCGCGGCTTTACACCGACGGTTCGTTCCTAAAGCAGGTCGCCGACCAGTTCGACGGCGAGAATCTGCGCTTCGAATTTCATCTGGCGCCGCCGCTCTTGGCGCGCCGCGATAAGAGCACCGGCTTGCCGCGCAAGATGAGCTTCGGGCCGTGGATGATGCCGCTGTTCCGCCTGCTGGCCAAGTTCAAATTCCTGCGCGGCACGGCGTTCGACCCATTCGGCTACACCGCCGAGCGCCGCACCGAGCGCAAGCTGCTCGAGGACTATCGCGCATTGCTCCGCGAAATTGCCGCCAATCTCACGCCCGAGAATCACCGCCTCGCCGTCGCGCTCGCCGCGATCCCGGAAAAAATCCGCGGCTTCGGTCATGTCAAGCAGCAACATCTCGCCGCTGCCAAAGCCGATGAAGCGGCGTTGCTCGAGCAATTCCGCGCCAACTCTCCGGCGCTGCTCAAGGCGGCGGAATGATGCAGCGCCGCTCAGCGTGGAGGCGTCGATGAGTTCGCTCACCTTGGACCTCGGCCGATTCGTCGCTGATCTCAGTTTGGAGAAGATTCCGTCACAAGGCCGAGAAATTGCGCGAACCGGCATCGCCGACTGTTTCGGCGTGTTGATTGCCGGAGCGCGCGACCCCGAGATTGCGCTGGTCGATCGCGAGCTCGGCTGTCACGTCGGCGCAGCACTCGCTTCACTCATTCCGTCCGGCAGCCGGCGCACCATCGAGAGCGCGGCCTTGATCAATGGCGTTGCCGCGCACGTGCTGGACTATGACGACGTTTCTCTCGACGGTCATCCCAGCGCCGCTCTTGTCCCCGCGATCCTTGCCCAAGGCGAGGCGAGCGGATCGAGCGGGGCCGAGATGTTGACCGCCTATATCGCCGGCTACGAAGTGTGGGCCGAGCTTTTGGAGCGAGAGCCCACGCCGCTGCATCGCAAAGGCTGGCATCCGACGGCGGTGCTCGGCACCATTGCGGCCGCGGCGGCTTGCGCAAAATTGCGCAACCTCGACGCCGGCCGCACTTCGACCGCGATGGCTATCGCGGCGTCCATGTCATCCGGCTTGGTGGCGAATTTCGGCACCATGACCAAATCGTTCCAGGTTGGCCGCGCCGCGCAATCCGGCGTCATTGCTGCGCGTCTCGCGCAAGCCGGGCTCACGGCATCGCTGGACGCGCTTGAGCACGCGGGGGGCTTGCTGGCGGCGCTGTCGCCGGAGGGCAAAGCGGCTCTCGATCGCCCCTTCAGCGCCGCAGCAAAAGAGTGGCACATCGTTCGCCACGGCCTGAACATCAAGCGATATCCGATCTGCTACGCAACCCATCGCTCGATCGATGCCGCGCTCGCCTTGGTCGAGCGTTACGACCTCTCGCCCGGAGAAGTCGGGCGCATTCGAGTTTCGACGGGAAAGACCCAGTTGCTGATGCTTCGCAACAGCCGCCCCCAAACCGGGCTTGAGGCAAAATTCAGCATGCAATTTGCAATGGCGGCCGCGCTCGTTGCGCGCAAGGTGGGGCTTGCCGAACTGACCGATGGATTTGTGTGCAGGCCGGACGTGCAGGCGATTTTTCCGCGCGTGTCGTTTGAGCCGACCAGCGAAACGATGGACGGCGCTGCCTTCGCGCCCGCTGACGCGGTCGAAATCACGACAATCAACGGTGAGACGCTCAACAGCGGGCCGGTGGAATACGCCAAAGGAAGCCATCAGCGCCCGCTGTCGCGCGACGAACTCTGGACCAAGTTTGCCGATTGCCTTGGCGGGGACTACTCGGAGGCGAAGAAATCGCACGCTTTCAAGAGCCTCATGATCTTCGACCGCCTCAACGGCGCCAGCGATCTCGCCTTGCCGAGACAGTAGCAACGCGGCCGCCACGCACCGAAAGTTACACAGTTTTTGTGCGACGCCTCGGCGCGCGATTTGCGCAGCCTTGTCGGAAAGCGACGAATAGCGAAGTGCAGCGGAACATGGTCGCCTCCTTGTTTGGCTGGATCGACGGGCAGATCGCAGCTCATCGCGAGCGTCAGCCGAATGAGGCCGAAGTGAGACTCGAAGTCAGTTCGCCAGTCGGCCCGTAACGGAGTATGCTGGAGCATGGAGTTATCTCATTCATGAGCGACACGCCGCCTATCTCCGGAACCGCAACCGAGGCGACTGAACGGTCGCGGGGTCCGTCCGTCGTCTCGTCCCAGTCCGCGGATGCATCGACCGCATTGAGTGAGCCGGTCGCCCCCGCGCTGAGTCCGGAGGTTGAAAGTCCCTCGACTGTGATGCCGGCCGCGGAGCCGAGCGCGTCCAACGAGCCGCCGCCGGTTGAGCACGGGATCGGCGTTCTCATCGTCAATCTCGGCACGCCCGATGCGGCCGACGCAACGGCGGTGCGACGCTATCTCAAGGAGTTTCTCACCGACCCGCGCGTGATCGAGAGCAATGGCCTGATCTGGAAGATGGTGCTCAACGGCGTCATCCTGCCGCTGCGCTCCCGTCGCAAGGCGCGCGCCTACCGGAATATCTGGAACCGGGAGAAGAACGAATCCCCATTCAAGACCATCACGCGGTCGCAGGCGGAAAAGCTCGCCGCCATCCTCGAGCCGCTGGGCACGCGCGTCATCGTCGACTGGGCCATGCGCTACGCCGGTCCCTCGATTGCGTCGCGACTCGAAAGCCTCATGTCGCGAGGTTGCGATCGCATTCTCGTCATGCCGCTCTATCCGCAATACGCCGCGGCAACCACTGCGACGGTGTGTGACGAGGTGTTTCGTTTCCTCATGCGGCAGCGCCGGCAGCCGGCTCTGCGCATCCTGCCTCCCTATTACGACGATCCTTATTACATCGGGGCGCTCGCATCCTCGCTTCAAGCCGAGCTCAAGTCGCTGCCTTTTAAGCCCGACGTGATCCTGGCGTCGTATCACGGCATGCCCAAGGAATACGTGGTCAAAGGCGATCCCTACGAAAGCCATTGTGTGAGGACAACGCAGCTTTTGCGCGAACAGCTCAAGCTCGATGAATCGCAACTGATGCTGACCTTTCAATCGCGTTTCGGCCGTGCCGAGTGGCTGGAGCCCGCGACGATCAACACCGTGAAGGCGCTTGCCAAGAACGGCGTGAAAAACCTCGTCGTGCTGATGCCGGGGTTCGCCGCCGATTGTCTGGAGACGCTGGAAGAGATCGCAGTTGACAATGCGCGCGTGTTCAAACGCTACGGCGGTGCGAATTTTGCCGCGGTGCCCTGTCTCAACGATAGTGGGCTCGGCATGGTGATGATCGAGAAGCTCGCCATGCACGAGCTTAAGGGCTGGGTGTGACGAGGGCCAAAGATTGATCCTTTCGTCTGGCGCTGCTCATCCGAGCGTCAGCGAGAGCCCGTTTGAATTCCATCTTTGAAGTGGTTGCACCTGCGGCGTGTTCGCCGGTGCAGGGACGGGCCGGTCGGGTCCGTCCGGCGCGATCAACCTCTCGTTAACCATATCCGTTTTAACTCCGTTAACCACCGGCCGCCGCGCGGCAGCCGGTGCCAGTTGCTGTGCGGCGGCCGCATCACGCGTCGGCACCGGCGCAGCGCACGGATGGTGGTTCGGTTTGGCAACTCCCAAGGCGACGCGGACGCAAACGCGGTGCCCGCGCCCGGAGCAAGGAGGTCGCGAGTGCTCCGCCGTTGCCGGCCGCTGAACGCCGCGAAGCTCATACTGGCCACGGCCGTTACGGCTCTCGCACTGGGGTGGCTTCCGAGCGCGGCGCAGACGCCCACCGGCAATCCCGACACCGATCTGCTGCAGCCATCGCTCGACGGCAACCCAACGATCCCGCCCCGCTTTCGCCCGGTGGGAGATACTTCAACGCCCGTGGGAGACGAGCCGCTCGACACCAGTACGTTCACGCTGCCTCCTGTCGGCACGATGCCGATCTACGGCAGCCCACCGGGCTTCGGAGCGGGCAACACTGGTTTCAATTCGAGCAATTCGCCGCGCAGCAAACGGCTTGCCCAGCAGGCGCAGGGCTCCGACAGCACCATTGCGCCAGCGTCCGAGACGACATTCTCGCCGGTGCCGACGCCGCCGAGCGAGCCGCCCTCGACACCGCCGCCGCTGCCGCCGCAGATTCCACCGGAGGTCCATCCGGCAAGGGCCGCCTCGCGGCCCGGCGCAGTCCTGCCGGCCCTGATTGAGCCGCTGCCGATCAGCAATCCGCCACCCGAAGTGCATCCTGCATCGGCCGCAGACCGCCCCGGCGCCATGTTGCCGATGCCGCCGCCGCTCGATGTCGAGTCGTCCGGCAGCCTGCCGCCGCCGGGGATGCCCCCGATCAATACCTTGCCGCTTGGCACGCCGAGTCCCGGCCTGCCGATCGCGGCGGGCGATCCCTACGAAGCGCTCGGCATCAAGGCGGGCTCGTTCCTGATATTGCCGGCGGTGGAGCTGTCGGGCGGCTACGACGGCAATCCGCAACACGTTCCCGGCGGCGGCGCCTCCCCGTACGCAGTTGTCGCGCCGGAGTTGCACGTGCGCTCGCTGTGGTCGAGCAATTCACTCAGCGCCGACATCGTCGGCAGCTATTACGACTACGGTACGACATTTTCGCCGTCGCTCGATCGTCCGTACCTCAACTCGAAAATCGACGGCGCTCTGGACGTGACGCGCAACACGCAAATTGTCCTCG
>JASHQI010000240.1 GCA_030037645.1 Xanthobacteraceae bacterium | reverse complement strand
TGGTTGGGACGGTAGGCGCCCTCAGCCTAGCGCAGACCTTCAAGCCCGGGGCGAGTGCGTCCCGGGCTTTTCTCTTTGATGGGATCTCAAGTGAAGTTAGAGCATGATCCCGAAAAAGCCTGTCCTCGGACTTGATCCGGGGATGGAAACCGGTTTTCGGAAAAGATCATGCTCAATCAAAATGCTAGAGCATGATGATTTTTGTTTGATTCAAGGTCGATCTGCGCTTGCTTCACCTCTCCCCAGCGGGGAGAGGTCGCGCGAGCGCAGCGAGCGAGGGTGAGGGGGTTCGGCTGTTGGAGAATAGTCTTCAGCTTCCGAACCCCCTCACCCCAACCCTCTCCCCGCCGGGGAGAGGGAGCACGCCGCGCCAGCGCGGCGGCACCGACTTAAAATCATCAGGCTCTAACGTGCGAGCCGCACAATTGCGCAGCGGCTGCCGGCTTTTGCGGCCGGCGCGTGCGGCTCGCGGATCAAGAGGCAATCGGCTTGCGCCAGCGGCGCCATCATCGAGCTGTCCTGCGTCGGGAACGGTGTCACCACAGGTCCATTCGGGCCGTCGCTCAATTTCGCCCGCAAATAATCGGCGCGCTCGTCATTGGCGGGCAGATCGACGCCGAGCGCCGCCGTTTCGGTGGGCATGGCGAGATCGTCGCGCCCGCTGAGCCGGCGAATGAGCGGCACCAGAAATAGGAACGCGCAGACATAGGAAGACACCGGATTGCCGGGCAGGCCGAGCATGTGCATGGCGCCCAGCCGGCCATGCATGAGCGGGCGGCCGGGACGCATCGCGATCTTCCAGAACGACAGTGCCGCGCCCTCGGCCGCAAACGCCCGATTGACGAAATCGTATTCGCCGACCGACGCGCCGCCGGTCGTCACCAAGATATCGGCGCCAAGCTCGCGGGCGTCGCGGATCGCCGCAATGGTCGCCTCAAGCTTGTCGCCGACGACGCCCAGGTCGGTGACGGCTGCGCCTTCCTCGTGCGCCAACGCGGCGAGAGCGAAGCCGTTGGAATAGACGATCTGGCCCGGACCCGGCTCAGTGCCCGGCGGCACCAGTTCGTCGCCGGTGGCAAACAAAGCGACCTTTGGCCTTCGATGAACCGGCAGCAGCGGGTGATTCATGCCGGCGGCAAGCTGGAGATCGCGCGCCGTCAGGCGATGGCCCTTGGCAAATAGCGTCTCGCCGGCGCGGAAGTCTAATCCTTGCGGCCGGACATTGCGGCCTTTGCTCGTCGGCTTTTGCACTTCGACGCAATCGCCGTCGCGCGTCGTCACTTCCTGGATCACGACGGCATCGGCGCCGTGGGGCACGACGCCGCCGGTGAAAATGCGCGCCGCCTCGCCCGGACCGACTGTGGCCGCGAACGGCCGGCCGGCCGCGACTTCACCGATCACCTTCAGTCGAACGGGTGCTTGCGTCAGGTCGGCAGCGCGCACGGCATAGCCGTCCATGGCCGAGACGTCGGCCGGCGGCTGCGTGCGCAACGCCTTGAGACCGAATGCCAGCACGCGACCAGTGGCATCGCCGAGCGGCGTTTCTTCAGCCGGTAGCGGCGCCGCCAGGGCCAGTACGCGTTGGAGTGCCTCTGCGACCGAAATCAACGCCACCAGTTACGCCTCCGCACGGTAGTGGCCGCTCTTGCCACCGCTCTTCTCGATCAGCCGGATGCCCTCGATGCGCATGCCGCGTTCGATCGCTTTGACCATGTCGTAGATGGTCAGACAGGCGACGGAAACCGCCGTCAGCGCCTCCATTTCCACGCCGGTTCGACCCGCGACCTTGACCCGCGCCGTGACCGTAACGCCCGGCAACTTCGCGTCGGCGGCAACATCGACCTCGATTTGCGAAATCGGCAGTGGATGGCACAGCGGGATCAATTCGTGGGTGCGTTTGGCGGCTTGAATGCCGGCAATCCGCGCCGCGCCAAGAACGTCGCCTTTCTTCGCATTGCCTTTGCGCACTATGTCCAGCGTGGCGCGGCGCATCAGCACCCGGCCTTCGGCGATTGCCACCCGCTCGGTCACGGCCTTTGCCGAGACGTCCACCATCCGGGCGTCGCCGCGGCTGTTGAGATGCGTGAGTTTCGCTGCCGAGCGGCGCGCCACGGCGTTCACCGCGCGACCTTCTCCCGACCTTCGCCGTGAGCCGGCGAGGGCAGGGTAGGAGCGTGGCGGGCAAGCAGCGCACGCGTCGCCGCAGCCACATCAGCCTGGCGCATCAAGCTTTCACCGACCAGGAACGCGTTGATGCCGGCGTTGCTGAGCCGCGCCAGATCGACCGGCGAGAAAATGCCGCTTTCGCCGATCACGATCCGGTCCGCCGGAACGCGCCGCGCCAGACGCTCGCAGGTGTCGAGCGTCGTCGCGAAGGTTTGCAGGTCCCGGTTATTGATGCCGATCAAGCGCGACTTCAGGCGCAGCGCTCGGTCGAGTTCGTTCTCGTCATGGACCTCGACAAGCACGTCCATGCCGAGCGCGAATGCGGCCGCCTCAAGCTCGGCGGCGCAGGCATCATCGACCGCGGCGGCGATGATCAGGATGCAATCGGCGCCCGCCGAGCGAGCCTCGACGACCTGGTATGGATCGAGCATGAAGTCCTTGCGCAGCACCGGCAGCGCCGTTGCAGCGCGCGCGGGACGCAAATGATCGAGGCTGCCCTGGAAGGACGGCGCATCCGTCAGCACCGACAGGCAGGTGGCGCCGCCGGCGGCATAGGCCGCGGCGAGCGCGGCAGGATCGAAATCGGCCCGGATCAGTCCCTTTGAGGGGCTTGCCTTCTTGATCTCGGCAATCAGCGCATAACTGCCGGTCTTGAGCTGCCTCTCGATGGCGCGCAGAAAGCCGCGCGGCAAGTCCGCCGCCTTGGCCTGCGTTTCGATCGCGGCGAGCGGGCGGTTACGCTTTGCCGCGGCGATCTCGGCACGCTTGTAGGCGGCAATCTCCCGCAAAATGTCAGCCATCGTTCGAAACCACGATGAGGCGATCGAGCCGGCCTTCCGCTTCGCCGGAATCAACCGATTGGGCGGCAAGATCAAAGCCCGCTTTGATGTTCTTCGCCTTGCCGGCCACGACAAGCGCCGCCGCAGCATTAAAAAGCGCCACGTCGCGCAGCGGCGTCTTCTTGCCTTCGAGCACGTCCTCCAGCGCCTTGGCGTTCGCGGTGGCGTCGCCGCCGCGCAAAACCTCCGGCTTGACTTTGGTCAGGCCGACGTCCTCGGGCGAAATCTCAAAGCTCCGCACCGCGCCATTTTCCAGCGCCGAAACCGTGGTCGGCCCGGTCGTTGTGATCTCGTCGAGGCCATCGGAGCCATGCACCACCCAGGCCCGCTCGGAGCCGAGATTTTTCAGCACCTGCGCCAGCGGCTCGGTCCATTGTTTGGAAAAAACGCCGATCATTTGCTTTCGCACGCCGGCTGGATTCGACAGCGGACCGAGCAGATTGAAAATGGTCCGGGTGCCAAGCTCGACGCGGGTCGGATTGACATTCTTCGTCGCCGGATGATGCGCCGGAGCGAACATGAAGCCGATCCCGGCCTCGCTGATGCAACGGGTAATCCGCTCGGGCGTCAGATCGATATTGACGCCCAGCGCGGCGAGCACGTCGGCGGCGCCGGAGCGCGACGACAAAGCGCGATTGCCGTGCTTGGCGACCGGAACGCCGGCGCCGGCGACGATGAGCGCGGCACACGTCGAGATGTTGAAAGAGCCAGAGGCGTCGCCGCCGGTACCGACCACGTCGATGGCGTCCGGCGGCGCCTCGACCCGCAGCATCTTGGCGCGCATGGCCGTGACCGCGCCGGTGATCTCATCGACCGACTCGCCGCGCACCCGCATCGCCATCAACAGCGCGCCCATCTGCGACGGCGTCGCTTCCCCCGACATCATCTGTTCGAAAGCGCTTGCCGCTTCCTCGCGGCTCAGCGCCGCGCCCGTCGCGACTTTACCGATGAACGCCTTGAGTTCTGCAGTCACAGCCCGACCCTCAATTCACCCGTGCGCGAAGCTTTGGCGAAACTTTTTCGCGGCGCCGTCCGCTCGATGCATTCCATGCCGCTGCGATGTCGAGAAAGTTTTTCAGCAACAGATGACCGTGATCGGACGCAATGCTCTCGGGATGGAATTGAACGCCGTGCAGCGGCAGCCGCGTATGCGCCAATCCCATGACAAGACCCTCGTCGGTATCCGCGCTCACGGTCAGCTCGCGCGGCAGGCTTGAGCGCTCCACCACCAGCGAGTGGTAGCGCGTGGCCTTGAATGGCGCGTTGATGCCGCGGAAAACTCCGGTGCCGTTATGGCGGATCTCCGACAGCTTGCCGTGCACGGGCGCCGGCGCGCGCGTTATCTGTCCGCCGAAAGCGTCCCCGATCGCCTGATGGCCGAGGCACACGCCGAGTATCGGGATGGCGGCCGATGCCTTCGCGATCAACTCGAGACAAATGCCGGCCTCCCTGGGCGTGCACGGGCCCGGCGACAGTACAATGGCGTCCGGATCGGCGGCGATGACGGCATCGCTCGTGATCTTGTCGTTGCGATGAACCTCAACTTCCGCCCCCAGTTCACCGAAATAGTGCACCAGGTTGAAAGCGAAGCTGTCGTAATTGTCGATCAGGCAAATCACCGAAAAAAGCCTTTTATTTTCAGTCCTCAGCGCGCGCCCCGGCGGGCGAATAGGATTTACCGCGATCGGCTGAAAGCCGCTAGTGGTCCAACTCCAACATTCGCTTCACGCGCCAGCCGCAGGCTGGATAGCGAATGTCAAATCCACTTCGCCAAGCCCCCCTGTTCACATGCAAATCGCGGAGTATCCGCGCCGCCAGCATGGTGTCAGCGCGGCGCGCATCGGTTAGATTGACCGCCACGTCAATGGAGGAAGCGACATGATCCAAGCCGCCTTGCGACGGGCCCTAGCGGCGGCAATGGCGGCTGCCGCCCTGCTGGCATTCGGCGTCGAGGCCGGCGCCGCACAGTCCTATCCGGATCGGCCGGTGAAGATCATCGTGCCGACGGTCGCCGCCGGCACCGTCGATCTCGTCACCCGCGTCCTGGCGAACGATCTCAGCGCGCGGCTCGGACAGAAATTTTTCATCGAAAACCGCAGCGGCGCCGGAAACACGATCGGCTCGAAGGATGCCGCGGAAGCCGCGCCGGACGGCTATACGCTGCTCATGAGCAGCGCCAGCGGCCAGGTCATCTCGCCGCTGATCTACAAAAATCCCGGCTACGACGCGCTCAAAAGCTTCGCGCCGATTGCGCCATGGGCCGAGGGCTCGGTCATTCTCGTGGTCAATCCATCGCTGCCGTTTCATTCCGTGGCCGACCTGGTGACTTACGCCAAGGCCAATCCCGGCAAGCTGAGCTATGGCTCGGCCGGCGTCGGGACGGTGCCGCACCTGGTTGCCGAGCTGTTCAAATCGGCAGCGGGCATCTCGATGGTCCACGTGCCTTATCGCGGCGGCGCATTGTCGATCCGTGACGTCATTGCCGGCGATGTGCAGTTGACCTTTGACGCATCGAGCCCGCTGTTGCCGCACATCCAAGCCGGCCAGCTTCGCGCGCTCGCCGTGCTC
>JASHQI010000239.1 GCA_030037645.1 Xanthobacteraceae bacterium | reverse complement strand
AAATATTTTTGACCGAACGGTTCGGTCATATTGACTTGCCTCTGAACTGCTTATATAAACTGACCGAACGGTTCGGTCAATATCCCTGTAAGGAACTGAGACGAACAGTCGAATGGATCGGAGTGCGCCATGTATCGCGAACGAGACCAAGAAATCGCAGCGCCCAACCGGCTACCGACCAGCCTGGAAAGCCCGGCTGTGGATCGCGGCGGCAACCGTCACTCTCAGGACGAAGCCATCGGCCGCGATGGCGACGCATTCGTTGGTGCTGAGCCGGCCGCAAAGACAATCTCGCGCCGGCGCGGCTTAGGCAAACGCGTCTTGATCGTCGCTGCCGCGGTGGCGGCGTTGGTAGCGGGAGGCGTTTTCGGCGCGCATTGGTGGGTGACCGGCCGCTACATCGTTTCGACCGACGACGCCTATGTGGGCGCACACAACACGACGCTGGCGTCCAAGGTTTCCGGTTACGTCGACAGTATTCCGGTTGAAGACAATGCGCGGGTTCGAGCCGGCGACGTGATCGCGACCATCGACGCCGGCGACTACCGGCTTGCGGCCGACTCGGCGCGCGAGAAGGTTGCCACGCAACAGGCTACGGTCGATCGCATCGGCCGTCAGATCGTGGCCCAACAGGCCAATATCGATCAGGCCAAGGCACAACTGATTTCGGCGCAGGCCGCGGCCAAGAACACGCAGTTGGAATTCACGCGCCAGCGCGACTTGGCGGCGCAGAAATACGCCAGCCAGCAGGCGCTCGATCAAGCCGAGGCCAATCGCGACCAGGCGGCGGCGGCGGTGCAGAGCGCGAAAGCCGCGACCGATGCGGCCACGGCCAATCTCGACGTCCTCAAGGCGCAGCAGCAGGAAGCCGCCCGCACCCTCGATGAATTGAAGACCGCATTGGCGCAAGCCGAGCGCAACCTGTCGTTCACCGTGATCCGCGCGCCGGTCGATGGCGTGTTCTCGAATCGCGCAGTGCAGACCGGAGATTACGTGCAGACCGGGCAGCGCATCGCGAGCCTGGTGCCGCTCAACGACGTCTACGTTGATGCCAACTTCAAGGAGACCCAGCTCGCCCAGATACGCCCCGGCCAGCCGGTCTCGATCAGTGTCGACGCCTTGCCCGAGCACGCGATCGAGGGCCGCGTGGAGAGTCTATCGCCGGCTTCCGGCGCGGTGTTCTCGCTGCTGCCGCCCGACAACGCTACCGGCAATTTCACCAAAATCGTGCAGCGACTGCCGGTGCGCATCCATGTGCCGGCCCAAGTGGCGGCGCAACGCCTGCTGCGGCCGGGCATGTCGGTCGTGGTCAGCGTCAACACCAAGCCGACGACGCGTTTCGCCGCCGCCTCGACCAAGACCGCGCAAGCCGGCGACGGCACAGTCACGTTGCACTGACGATCGAGGGAGCGCGTATCGTGACGTCCACTGCCACCTCAGCCACGCTGCCGGCCGCCACTCCAAGGCTCGCGGCGAACGCGATCGGGCCGATTCCGCCGCGCCAGCTCTATGCCTTCGTCGCCATGTGCTTCGGCATGTTCATGGCGGTTCTGGACATCCAGATCGTGTCCGCGTCGCTGGCCGATATTCAGGCCGGGCTCTCGGCATCGGCCGACGAGATTCCCTGGGTGCAGACGTCCTATCTGATCGCCGAAGTGATCGCCATTCCGCTTTCAGGGTTCCTGTCGCGCGCGCTTGGCACGCGTATCCTGTTCGCGATGTCAGCAGCCGGCTTCACGCTGGCGAGCATCATGTGCGGCACCAGTTCTTCGATCGAGGGCATGATCGTGTGGCGCGCGATCCAGGGCTTCATCGGCGGTGGCATGATCCCGACGGTATTCGCCTCGGCCTATCTGATCTTCCAGGGCCCGCGGCAAAAATTTGTTGCGCCGATCATCGGCCTGATCGCCACGCTCGCCCCCACCATCGGTCCGACGGTCGGCGGTTACCTGACCGACGCCTATTCCTGGCATTGGCTGTTTTTTATCAACGTCATTCCGGGCATTGTCGTTACGCTCGCAACTTTCTCGCTCATCGACTTCGACAAGCCCGATTTCGCGCTTCTGAAGAATTTCGACTGGTATGGACTGATCTCGATGGCGGGATTCCTCGGAGCGCTCGAATATGTGCTCGAGGAAGGCCCGCGCTACGAATGGTTCGACGACAGTACAATCCTGACCGTTGCGATCGTTTCCGGCCTTTCGGCGGTGGTCTTCTTCGCCCGCGCGCTTATGGCGCGGGCGCCGATCGTCGACCTTTACGCATTCGTCAACCGCAATTTCGCGGTCGGTAGCCTATTCTCCTTCGTGCTCGGCATCGGACTCTACGGCTTGACTTATCTTTATCCGGTCTATCTCGCGCAGGTTCGCGGCTACGACGCGCTGATGATCGGCGAGACCCTGTTCGTCTCAGGCCTCGTCATGTTTGTGACCGCGCCGATCGCCGGCCAGCTCAATGAACGGTTCGATCCGCGATTTATCCTGGTGTCCGGCTTTGTGCTGTTTGCGATCGGCACCTGGCAGATGATTGACGTCACGTCGGACTGGGATTTTTGGCAATTGCTGTGGCCGCAGATGTTCCGCGGCGTCGGGCTGATGTTCGCCATCATCCCGGTGACCAATACCGCGCTCGGTACGCTGCCGCTCGAACGGGTGAAGAACGCCTCAGGCCTGTTCAACCTGATGCGCAATCTCGGCGGCGCCATCGGCCTCGCCGCCATCAACACCGTGTTCAACGACCGCCTCGATTTGCATCTGCAACGCCTGCACGAGGCGGTGAATTGGGCGAGCGTTCCGGCGGTCGAGACGCTGAAAAACCTCGCCGCGCGATTCCAAGGCTCGGATGCGCAGGCGCAGGCATTGCAGGAGCTGTTCAACATGGTGCGACTGCAAGCCGAGGTCATGAGCTATGCCGACGTATTTCTTATGTTGACGATCCTGTTCCTCGGCGTCGCCGCGTTCGGTATTGTCATGAAACGCCCACAGATGCAGGCCGGTGCGGCCGGCGGTCATTGATGAAAGCGATCATTCCGCCACGCGCGTCATCCGCGCTTATATCGGCTTGATCCCCGCGAATTTGATCACCTTGGCCCACTTGGCGATTTCGGCGACGACGAATTTGCCGAACGCGTCGGGCGTCATCGGCATCGGCTCCGCGCCCAAATTCGCATAGCGTTGCTTGATCGTGGGGTCGGCCAGGACGGCGTTGATCGCTTGATTGAGCTCGGTGACGATCCCCCCGGGCGTGCGTCTGGGCGCGCCGATCCCGTGCCAAACGTTCGCCACGTAGCCGGGTACGAATTCCGCTATGGCGGGAACGTCCGGCAGCGCGTCCGAGCGCACCGCGCTGGTGACACCGAGGGCGCGCAGCTTGCCGTTACGGACAAAAGAAATCGTGGCCGGCAGCGGCGTGAAAAACACCTGAATCTGTCCGCTGAGCAGATCGGGCATCGGGCTGCTGCTGTAGGGAACGTGAACGAGGTTGACGCCGGTCATCATTTTGAACAGCTCGGCCGCCATGTTGGGTGCGGAGCCATAGCCGCCCGACGCGTAGTTGACCTTGCCCGCATTGGCTTTGGCGTAAGCGATGAATTCAGGAATCGTCTTGGCCGGCACCGACGGGTTGACGACCATCACACTGGCTGTGCGCATGGTGGCTCCGACCGGCGCAATGTCGCGGACGATGTCGAAATTCAGCTTGCGATAGAGCGTGGCGTTGACGGCGTTGCCGACGCTCATCAACAGCAGCGTGTAGCCGTCGGACGCCGCGGTCACGACAGTCTCGGCGGCAATATTGCCGCCCGCGCCCGGCCGGTCGTCGACAATGAATTGCTTGCCGAGCCGCTCCGACAGCGGTTGCGCGATCAGGCGCGCATCGACGTCGGTCGCGCTGCCGGCGCGGAAACCGACAACGATGCGCACCGGCCGCCTCGGATAATCGCGCGCCCACGCGACCCGATTTGCCGCCGATAGCGCGGCGCTTGCGGCGGCCAGATGCAGAAAGCTTCTTCGGGCGAGTTTCATGGCACCTTCCCTGCGGGTTATGACGCGTGGTGCAAATGCGTGATGTCACCCCTATCCGCCGCGCCCCATTGCCCGCATGGTGCGCTTCACGATCGCCGCCGGCGTCCGATAGGCCTTGGCGATGATCGCGGCGAGCTGTGTGCCGGAAAGCGGCACGACGTTGAGGCTTTGTCGCTTGGCATCGGTGAGAAATTCCGGATCGCTCAGCGTCTGATCGAAAGCCTGCCGGAGCAGGGCGAGGCGCTCCGCCGGCACTCCGGGCGGAGCAAGGAACGGGCGGCCGATCGAGGCGCGCGCGAAGAACAACTGCAGGGCTTGGCGTTCTTCGGGTCCGCGGGCGAATTCGAGTGCCGACGGCACGCCGCCGAGGCGAGGGTCGGGTTCCAGCGTGGCTTGCAGCAGGATGTTGAGGCGGTGGGCGCGAGCGAGCGTGCCGCGTTCGAGCGAGTCGAATGCAAGGCAAATGCCCTGGACCTCGTCGCGCTCCATGGCGAGCTGGACTTCGTGCGATCCCTGATAGCCAAGGATGACCTTGAATTTCAGTCCCAGCAGTGCGGCAAGGAACTGCGGATAGACCGCCGTGTCGGCGCCCGATCCGGTGGCGCCCACCGCCAGCTCCTTGCTGTAGAGATCCTGCAAGGTCTTGACGCCGGCGTCCTTGCGCGCGGCGCAAACGGTGGTGTCGCGCCCCGGGCTGCCGAGATAATTGAATTTGAGCGCGTCGAACTGATCGCCCTGGCCGCCGAGCAGCGGCTCGAACGGAATGCCGCGGTTGATGAGCCCGATTACGGTGCCGTCCTTGGGTTCGGTGTTGTACAGCCGATTGGCCAACGAGAGGCTGCCGGAGCCGGGCACATTCTGCGGCACAATGGTCGGGTGACCGGGAATATGATTGCCGTAATAGCGGGCCAATGTCCGCGCCCATAAATCGTCTTCGCCGCCGACGCCGAAGCCGATCAAGAGCGAGATCGTCTTACCCTTGAAAAAGTCATCGGCAGCTTGTCCGCGCGTAATGCCCGCCGGGCCGACCATCAGGAGGAGGGCGGCAAGCAAATACGACAGTCGGCGAGACACGGACATCCGTTCGCTCCTGGCGCTCAGTCGCGAATATTTTGCAAGAACCAATCGGTCGGGATGGTGCGGCCCTTGCCGGCCTTGACCGCCTGCTCATAGACCCAGCCGCCGACCGAAGAGAATTGTAGTCCTTGATTGCCGACATTGCGGTAGAATGTGACCTGATCGCGGCCGGTACGCCCCTTGCATTTGCCGGTGACGAGATCGGCGAAATCCGGTTTGTCGCCGCCGCGGCCGCGATCCATGAATTCCGGGCTGTCACCGCCGAAGCCCGGCTGTTTGTTCTTCCCGGGGATGCGTTTCATCTCCTCGATCGAGCCACCGATGAAGGCCGCGGGCGAGAGGCCGCGCTCCGCCTGGAAACGCTCGGTCTCGCGCATCTGCAGTCCCGCCGTGCCCTGGCGTACCACGACGTCGAACTTGTTCATCGCCGCGTCCGGGATCTCGCGGCGGCCGAGATTGGTGACGTGCATGCCTTTTTCGATCCATTCGGCGTCATAGGTCGGCTGCATACTGTCGGTGCAGGTCGAAAGAATATCGCTGCCGCGCACCGCTTCTCGCGCGCCGGCGACGGCGCGCACCTCGATATTGAGCCGCCGCGACATTTCCTCGGCAAATTCCTCGCGGTGGGCGGCGTTGGGGCTATAGACCTTGCACAATCTGATATCGCGCACGCATTTGAATGCCTCCAAAAAGGTGCGCGCCATGCCGCCCGAGCCGATCATGCCGACGACATGGCTGTCCTGGCGCGAAAGATATTTCGTGCCGATCGCGGCGCCGCCGCCGACCCGAAAATGTTGCAGCACGCCGTCATTGATGAACGCCAACGGTTCGCCGTTGCGCGTGGAGATGAGGAAGATCAGGCCGCAATAGGTGCCAGGCTCGCGGCAATATTTTTCTTCGGTCCAGTTGCCGTGCTCGTCGTTCGGCCAAGTCATGATGTCCGACTTCATGCGGATGGCAAAATAGCCGTCGTTCGCGCCCTCCATCGTGCCCCAGCGGAAATAACCGTCGTCGCGCGCGCACGGGAAGTACATGTCGATGCGCGGGCGAT
Source organism: Xanthobacteraceae bacterium (assembly GCA_030037645.1). Classification (GTDB taxonomy): domain Bacteria; phylum Pseudomonadota; class Alphaproteobacteria; order Rhizobiales; family Xanthobacteraceae; genus BOG-931. The sequence continues at coordinate 19,246 of JASHQI010000239.1, read as the reverse complement.
GCATGGCGCCGCCGGCTGGCAACTTGCGAAATGCCTCTTCCTGCACGCGAATGCAGTCGTCCATCGTCAATAGTTGTGACACAGTCTCATTGTCGATGATCAGCATGTGGACGGGGTCTCCGGTTGTTCTTCCACGCGGGAAAGTTAACGCCGCCAAAACGACGCTGCGACCGGACTGCTGCTCGAAGGGGGAATTTCAGCAATCCGATCAGAGCGGCTGCGGCAATCAGTCTAGATAGCTTTTGCCGCCGGATTATGCGATCTTTTTTGCTGATCGGCAGGGTGTTAAGAGCTCTGCCAGAGGGAAGACGGCTACCACCCAACCCTGCAGTCAGCGTTTAGGGAGGAAATCATGAAACGACTTTATCTGCTTGCCGCCGCGGCGACATTGTTTGCTGCGCCGGCATTGGCACAGGACAATACGATCACTGTCGGCTTTACGGCCTCGCGAACCGGGCCTCTCAATGTCGATTCGACGGGCCAGGAACGCGGTTACAATTTCTGGCGCGACGAGGTTAACGCCGCCGGCGGCATCAAGGTCGGCAACAAGCGATATAAGGTGAATTTCGTCAGCTACGACGACCAGTCGGTCGGCGGCCGGGTGCAGCAGCTCTACACGCGGCTTATCAACCAGGACAAGGCAAACTTCCTGTTCAGCCCGTATTCGTCCGGTCTCACCGCGCCAGCCACGGTGATTTCCGAGCAGTACGGCAAGATCATGATCGACTCCGGCGGCGCCGAGGAAAAGCCGTTCGAGACCGGCAACAAATATTTGTTCATGGTGATCACGTCGGCGAGTCATTACCTCTCTGGCGCGATCGAAGCGCTGAAGAAGAACGATCCGCACGCCAAGATCGCGATGGTCTATTCCGACGATCCGTTCTCCAAGGCCGTGCTGGCAGCGGCGGCTGAGCAGGCGAAGGCGGCCGGGCTCGACGTGGTGATGAACGAATCCTACTCGCCGTCCACGACCGATTTCGGCCCGATCGTCAACAAGATCGTGTCGTCGAACGCCGACGCCTTCCTCGGCGGCGGCCACTATTCGGACGGCGCCACGCTGGCGCGCCAGATGCACGACCAGAAGGCCAACATGAAGTGGGAATCGATCCTGGTCGCGCCGGCCGACGATAAATTCGCCGAACTGGGTCCGGCTGCTTTGGGCGTCACCGTGCCCTCGCAATGGGAGGTCCAGGTCAACTACAAGCCGCAATTTGGACCGACGACGGCGCAATTCGCCAAGGCTTTCTCGGACAAAATGCACGCCAAGCCGGATTATCACTCGGCTTCCGGCTATACCAGCGGCGTGGTGCTGCAGCACGCCATCGAGCAGGCAGGCTCTATAGATCCGGAGAAGGTGGCGGCGGCCCTCAACGCTATGGACATCACCACGTTCTTCGGCCGCATCAAGTTTGCCACCGACCCTGGACATCACGGCCTGCAGATCGGGCACAAGATGGTGCTGGCGCAGTGGCAGAAGATCAACGGCAATCTCGGCCGCCAAGTGGTGTGGCCGACCGAAGCCCAATCGGCCAACTTGCTCTATCCGATCTCCGCAACGCAGTGAGCACGGTCACGAAAAGCAGATCCTTTTGCTCGAACGGGATTATGCTCACTCCAACGGTCTAGTCATCCAGGGACCGGCGGCGCCGCCGCCGGTCCCAATTGCGTCAATTCGGCATGCTCGGCATTCTCGCTTCGATCATTGACGGCGTGCTGGTGGGGCTGGTCTACGGACTTGCCGCCATGGGTCTGACGCTGATCTGGGGCGTCATGGACGTCATCAATCTCACCCATGGCACCATGATCGTCGCCGGCATGTTCGGACTGTTTTTGTTGACCGCCGCGCTCGGCCTATCGCCCTATGTGATGCTGCCGCCGGTGCTGATCGGCGGCTTTTTTGCCGGCATGCTGCTCTACTGGGTCGCGGTCCACCGCATGGTCGGCCGGCCACCGCTGATGAGCCTGCTGTCGACATTCTCCGTCAATCTCATGCTGATCGGCATCGGCACCGCCGTTTGGGGCACTGCTTTATTCAACGTCGAGGTTTCGCTGCCGGGCGTCAGTATGGGCCGCTACACCTTTCCCGGCGCCCATATCCTCGCCGCGGTGCTGGCCGCTGTGATCGCCGGCTTGATGTATCTGTTTCTGCAGCACACCCGGATGGGCAAAGCCGTGCGCGCGGTGGCCAACAATCGCGAGGCCGCCGAGCTGGTCGGGATCCCGACCACGCGCGTCCTCGCCATCACCGTGGGCTGCGGCGTCGCCTTGGCCTGCGTCTCCGGGATGTTGATCGGCACGCTTTTCCCTTTCACCATCCTTTCCGGCGACGGCTATCAGCTTAAAAGCTTCGTGGTGACGGCGCTCGGCGGCTTCGGCAATCCGGTCGGCGCGCTGTTTGCCGGCGTTGCGCTCGGCGTGCTGGAAGGCGCGGTCACGCCGTTCGTGCCGGTGAGCTGGACGCTGGTGATCGAATTCGTGCTGTTCGTCCTGGTGCTGATCGCCTTCCCAGGTGGCATCTTCACGTCGCGGCGCGGAGCATTGTGATGCTGCTGCTGCGCCTGACGCGCCGGCCGTTTTTTTGGATAATTGCGGTCGCGGTCGCCGTATTCGCGTTGGCGCCGGTCTATGGCAACAATGTCTCGCTGCGCGAGAGCCTGCTGCTCGCCGCGCTCTACATCACGCTCGCCAGCAATCTCAATCTGATGCTCGGCTATGCCGGCTACATCAATTTCGGCAGCATCGTCTTCTTCGGCCTCGGCGGCTATATCTGCGTCTGGCTGGTGAACTCGTACAATTGGACGCTCGGTCCGAGCCTGCTCGTCGCCGCAATCTGTGTGAGCGCGCTTTCGCTGTTTTTCGGGCTGGGAATCTTACGGCTGCGCGGCGCGTTCTTTGCGCTGTCGACCATCGGCATCGTTGAAGCCGTTCAGGCGTTCGCGGAAAATTTCACGCCCTGGGGCGGATCGGCGGGCATTTATCTGTCCAGCGATATCTTCACGCCGCTCGGCGGCCCCGCGCGCGCACTCTGGGTCATCTACTTCGTGATGGTCGCGGTGATGGGTGCGTCGCTCTATCTGAGCTACGCGATCAGGAGTTCCAAATTCGGCCTCGGCCTGCTGGCCATCGGCCAGAATGAAGACGCGGCCGCCATATTGGGCGTGCCGACGCCGATCTATAAGGCGCTGGTCTACAGCGCCTCGGCGTTCCTGCCCGCCATCGCCGGCGGGCTCTATTTTTTCAAGAGCGCCTTCATCCAGCCTTCCGATGCCTTCGATCTGACGCTGTCGACCGAGTCGCTGGTCGTCGCCATGCTGGGTGGGCAGGGCACCGTCACCGGCGTTGCGATCGGGGCCTATCTCTATGAGGAGCTGCGCGGCTATCTGCTCACGTCGTCGACTTTCGCCAATTTCCAACTGGTGATTTCCGGCGCACTGCTTTTGCTCATCGTGCTGTTCTTTCCCGGCGGCCTGATGGGATGGGTTTACAGCCGCTTCCCGCGCATCAAGAAGGTGCTGGAATGACGGCGCTGCTCGAACTCGACAAGGTCAACAAACGCTTTGGCGGCCTGCAGGCGGTGAAGGACCTGAGCTTTGTCGTGAACGAGGGCGAAATCCTCGGTCTGATCGGTCCAAACGGCGCCGGCAAGTCGACGCTGTTCAACCTGATCAACGGCGTGTTCGCGCCGGATACCGGTCGCATCATGTTCGGCGGCATCGACATTACCGGGGAAAGGCCATACCGAGTCGCCCGTTATGGTCTCGCCCGCACGCATCAGATCGTGCAGCCGCTCACCAACATGACGGTTTTGGACAATTGCACGGTGGGCGCCTGCTTCGGCCGCGAGAACTTGCCGCTGGCGCGGGCGCAAGATGCGGCGCGCGACGCAATTGCGGTCGCCGGTCTCGAGGATCGGGTCGACACGATGGCATTGCACCTGACCATCGCCGGCAAGAAGCGCCTCGAACTGGCGCGTGCGCTCGCCGCGCAGCCCAAGCTCCTGCTGCTCGATGAAGTCCTGTCTGGCCTCAATCCAACCGAGATCGAGCACATGATCGGCGTTGTGCGGCGCATTCGCGAGCGCGGCGTCACAATCCTCATCATCGAGCATCTGATGCAGGCGATCATGAATTTGTCCGACCGGATCGTCGTGCTCAATTTCGGCCAGAAACTCGCCGAGGGTTTGCCGGCCGAGGTCGCGCAAGACGCCCAGGTGATCGAGGCCTATTTGGGTAATCCGAAGCTCGCGGCGGAGCTGCAGGGGAACGCCGCATGACTCCGGTTGGCGCGATGCACGGAATCGGCGGTGTCCGCAGCGCGACACCCTCTCCCCAGGGGGCAGAGGGTTGGGGTGAGAGGGTCCAAACAGCCGAGATTAATCTCCGTGATCTGATTCCCCTCACCCTCGCGTCGCTCGACCTCTCCGCGCCCGGGAGGGGTGATTCAAAATGCCGCTTCGCTGGGGCGTGGCATGTCTGAGGCGTTGCTCAAAGTCGAAGCGCTGGAGGCCGGGTACGGCGAGGTGCAGGTGTTGTGGGGCGTCTCGCTCGCCGCTGGGCGCGGTCAACTCACCGCCATCGTCGGCGCCAACGGTGCCGGAAAAACCACGACGCTGCGTGCGGTCGCCGGCACCATCACGCCGTGGAAGGGACGCGTGATGTTCGAAGGCGAGGATGTGACGCGGCTGTCGACCCACGAGAAGTCGGCGCGTGGCTTCGCGCTGGTGCCCGAGGGCCGCCAATTGTTCAGCAAGATGACCGTCGGCGAAAACCTTGAGCTTGGCGCCTTTTCCAAGCGCGCGGCGCGCAAATACGCCGAGCGCCTCGAAGAGGTTTTCAGCCTGTTTCCTCGTCTTGCCGAGCGGCAACGCCAGATCGCCGGCACGCTGTCGGGCGGCGAACAGCAGATGGTGGCGATCGCCCGCGGGTTGATGTCCGATCCCGATATCCTGATCATCGACGAGTTGTCGCTCGGCTTGGCGCCGGTTGTGGTTTATCAGCTCTTTCAGACCCTGAAGAAGCTGAAGGACAATGGCCTGACTATCCTGTTGGTCGAGCAGAACGTGCACCTCGCCTTGGCGGTGAGCGATTACGCCTATGTCATCGCCGAGGGCCGCCTGTTCACCGAAGGGGAGCCGGCTAGGCTCTCCGCCATGCCGGAAATCCGTCGCGCCTATCTGGGGCTGTGATCGCTTTTCCTCTGGGCACGGCGAGAAGCGGATGTCCGCCCAGTGTGCGCGTTCGGAGCTAAAGCAGACCTTCGATAGAGTGCCTCCAACGTCCGCTTATGACCCCAACCGGGCCTCAGCGAGTCAAAATTGCTGCCTTGCAAATGATGTTCGACCCCATTCCTCCGGCGCCTGATCCCTGCTGTAATCTTCCAGGGTCGGGGCGGCCCTGAGTTTTTGGGGAAGCCAATGCGACGACGCGATTTTATCGCCTTGCTTGGCGGCACGGCCGCCGCATGTTCGGAAGCTTGGCCGCTTGCAGCACGGGCGCAGCAAAGCGCTGCGCCTGTAGTTGGTGTGCTCGCGGCTGGATCGCCCAACGGGTTTTGGGCGGAGATGTTCACCGCCTTTCGTCAAGGCCTCGGCGATGCCGGCTACAGCGAAGGCCGTAACGTCACGATCGAGGCGCACTGGGCGGAAGACCACTACGACCGGCTACCGGTGTTGGCGGCCGACCTGGTCGGGCGAGGGCCGGCCGTTATTGGAGCGTTCGCCACTCCCGCGGCGAAGGCAGCCAAGGCCGCCACAGCGAACATTCCAATCGTATTCGTTACCATTGCCGATCCGGTACAGATCGGTCTCGTCGCAAGCCTGAATCGTCCCGGCGGCAATCTGACGGGTGTGAGTCTGTTAGGTGTCGAGGTTGGACCGAAACTCCTGGAGCTGCTGCATGAGGCGGTGCCTTCGGTCAAGGTGGTGGCGCTGTTGATCAACCCGACCAACCCCAATGCGCCGACGCAATCAAAAGCGGTGCAAGCAGCGGCGCAGCGCCTGAATTTGCAACTGCACGTGCTGAGCGCCAGCAGCGCGAACGATCTCGATCCGACGTTTGCCAAATTGCACCAATTGCGAGTCGCCGCGCTGATGATCGGTCAGGATGTGCTTTTCGGTGCCGAAGAAAAGCAGCTTGCAAAACTTTCGAACGACTACGGGATTCCCGCAATCAGCGCGCATCGCGAATTTGCCGGAGCGGGAGGTCTGATGAGCTACGGAACCGATGAGCGCGACGCCTATCGTCAAGCAGGCACCTACGCCGGGCGAATTCTCAAGGGTGAGAAACCGAGCGACTTGCCGGTCGTCCAGGCAGTCAAGCTCGATCTCGTGATCAATCTCAAGACTGCTAAAAGGCTCGGTATTACCGTGCCGCAAACTCTTCTTGTCGCCGCCGACGAGGTGATCGAATAGCGTACCGTTTGCTGCGTTCGCTCACAGCCGCTTCTGGCACCTAACAGACATCGCGGAATGCCCGATGCATACCCCGTTTGGGAGAATAACGGACATCGTGAAATGCCGGCGGGCTATCCGCTTGGGACCCAAAGGCGACGTTGCCCGTTGGTGAGCCGCAGCTTGGCCCAAAAAAGCCACGTGTAGCATAAAGTCTTCACCACAGATGCTCGGACCCTTTATGGCTTCACCCCCAAGCTTTGAACGCGCCACTGAGGCTGCCATTGGATAAGATAGCGGGGCTTTCACAATTGGCCGCGAGCGAGGGACGCGATAAATTCATCCCCGTTCGCAAGGAAGATCTTTTTAGCGCCCTCATCAAGCAGGGCGACTTCGCAGACATCGCGGAACGCGAACTGTTTTGGCGTTTTGCGCGTACAGTGCGGACAATTTGCCACTACGAATATTCCGAAACGCTGGATCGGCTGCGCGATGATTATTACTATTTCAGTCCCCAGGTCGCAGGCCTTGCCGTGGCCGACGCCGCGAAGAGCGAACGCGCCTACGACGATCTCATACAGTCGCTCGACAAAGTTCTTAAAGATGCGAATTTTGAGGAACTGCCGTACGAGGACGTCGCCGACGCTCATCGCAAGCGCACAGTACCGGTTGAAGTCAAGGCCGAGTACCACGATTTCCGCGAGGTGCGCTTTTACCGGCGCGGCAGCCATGTCGAGCGGTTTGAGGTCAGCAAATGGTTCGGCCTGCGCCGGCGCGAGGTCGAGATCGAAGTATTCGACGACGTCGTACTGTTGGTGGCGATTAAGACCCAGGCCGAGATCGGAGCACAACGCGAATTGCGCATCTTGAAGCGCCGCAAGATCGTTCCGGGCTCAGTGTTGCTCAAATATTTCCGCAACATCGCATCGGGCGATCTCTACGCTTTGTTTCCCAATGCGCGCGTCATCATGAGCAATTTTGACAAGGCCTTTCTCGGAGTGCCGGCGATCGCCGGCGGCATTCCCATCGTTCTCAAGCTCTACGCCACGATTTCCGTCCTGTTCGTCGTGGCAGGAATTTATCTCGGCGGATCCGGGTCGGTCGCGAATGCGGAAATGAAAACGGCGCTCGCCGCTCTAATGGGGATAGTGGCGCTCGGCGGCCTCGCCTTTCGCCAGTGGCTGAGATATCAGCGTCAATCACTAAAGTACCAGATGGAGCTCACCGACAATATCTACTTCCGCAACATCAACAATAATGCGGGCATTTTCGACTACCTGATCGCCACTGCCGAGGACCAGGAGGTCAAGCAAGCGGTGCTGGCATATCATTTCATCCGCAAGGCGGAGGCGACGCCGACCGCGGCCGAAGTCGCAGTCCGTATCGAGACGTGGCTCGCCGAAAATTTTGGCGTAAATCTTGATTTCGAGATCGCCGACGCGCTCGATACGCTCAATCGCTTTCGCCTCGTGCGGCGAGAGGACGAGCGGCTTTTTGTTCCGCCGCTCGAGGCGACGGTCGCCCAATTGCACCAGGTTTGGAATGATTTTTTCAAAGTCGCCGAACCTTTGCCGAAATAATAACTTGGCCTGAGCAGGCTGTAAGGGGATGGTCGCGCGTCCGACTGGAACGCTTACATGACCAATTCGTTGATGATGGGTGTCGAGTTTTGGCCTCGGCATGGGCTCGCTTCTACTATTGGCGTATCGAACGGATGGATACGTAACTTTCACGCGACTGACGGTTCGCTTCGGAACAATCAGATTTTCATCACTGGACGAGCGAGGTCTGCGCCATGAGGTTTCTACATACACCGCATGAGGATTCGGCAGTGGAACAGTCGCTCCTGGTAAGCGTTGCGGACGTGGATGTGCGTTGGAGCCGTCGTCACAGCAACTATAAATTCCAGTGGAGCTTTGGATTTGACATTCGCGTCCAGAGGAAACTCAGTGGGAGCATTGGCTGTCTCGGCCTGAGAAGCGTTTGCCCAAGGTCGCCACCGAGATGGCGCTACACGTCCTGGCCTACAACCTCACCCGCGTGAGCATCATCATGGGCATTCAGCCTCTGATGGCTGCGATGCGAGCATAGGCCAAAAGACAAAAGTTAGCTTCGCATCGCAACTTCGCCTGTCGCTCACCGCATCCGACAAGGCGTTTTGACACGACCAAGACCCGATTGAGACATGACGCCGGCATTGATTGCCGCGGCGCATCTCGTCTGCGCTTGGAGTCGCGCCGGCCGGATGGTCTTGATACCGCGTTGCCTGCGCTTTGACGCCGGACGGCGCACGTGATGCAGTAGCAGGCGATCCGCAGCCGTGGGCAACGCGGCATGATGCACATTGCCAGGGCAAGGATCCTAGGGAGTTCGTGATGCTCAACCGTCGTCAAGCGCTCGGTGCCGCTGTTGGCGCGATCGCAGCGGACAGCCATTTCGTCGGCCGCGCACAAGCCGAGACGCTCAACAAGGTGGTGCACATCATCGTTGGCTTTCCAGCCGGCGGCGGCACCGACATCGTGGCGCGCATGCTCGCGCAAGCGCTGCAGGGCAGCTACGCCTCGCACATCGTCGTCGAGGACCGGCCGGGCGCCAGCGCCCGGCTCGCGGTCGAGTACGTAAGGAACGCGCCCGCGGACGGCAGCGTCATGCTGTTCACGCCCGACTTTCCGATGACGCTCTATCCGTCGAGCTTCAAGGCGCTGAACTACGATCCGATCAAGGACTTCATCGCGGTCGGGCCCGCAGCCAAGGGTGAATTGGTTTTGGTCATCGGCCCCGCCGTGCCGGCGGACGTGAAAACGCTGAAAGACTTCATCGCCTGGTGCAAGGCGAACCCGGGTAAGGCGAACATCGCCGATACTTCCGCCGGCGCGACGCCGCACTTCACCGGCGTCATGCTGGCGCGCGAGGCCAAAGTCACGCTGACGCCAGTGCATTACCGCGGCGGGGCGCCGGCGATGGAGGATCTGATCGGCGGCCACGTACCTGCGAGCATCAATCCGGTCAGCGAAGTGATGGCGTTCGCCAAAGCAGGCTCGATCCGCGCGCTGGCGGTGACCGGCCAGAAGCGGACGCCGTTTCTGCCCGACGTGCCGACAATGAGAGAGCTGGGATTTAACGTCGTCGTCGAGTCGCTCAGCGGCGTGTTCGTACCGGCGAAGACGCCTGCCCCGGTCGTCACTGCGCTCAACGCGGCGATGCGCAAAGCCTCGGCATCCAAAGAAATGATAGACAGCCTCGCCAAATTCGGCACCGAGCCAGCGTCGATGACGACGGCTGAATTCACGGCCTGGATCAAGGAAGAGATTGGGCGTTGGGGACCCGTGGTGAAGGCGTCGGGATTTAAGGCGCTGGAGTAGCTGCACTCAGCAAAGGACGCCCTGACGCAGGAAGCGTGCAACGGCGTCCAGGGCCGCATCGCCGGCGAGCCGGCTCATTTGGCTGGGCGTCCCTCTCAGGCGTGCCAGGTGTGAATCAGCACCGTTTGGCGGTCCGCCGCCTCCAGGCCCCAACGAGCAATGCAATCCACCCGTCTGAACATTAAGCCCCGCGGCTCGGACATGATCCCTTCACGCCCGCCGCCAAAGGCGTCTTGCGAGAAATAGCCGACTACGAAAAGTTGCCGGTAAGTGGCTTGGGGCGCAGCCTCGTACATCTGTTGCAGACTGAGGCCTGGCGGCAGGCAAACGCCCAGCACGTCATGGTCCGGGTAACGGCGCATCGCTTCCAGCACGTCCATCGGCCGCACTGGATACCAGCCCGGCCGCCGAAACCGGGGATTATCCTCCGGTGCAAAGCGGTCGGTGGCGAGAGTTTTGATTCCCTGAACTTCGCGCAGGCAGTAAGCCCAGAACCCGATGCCCGCGGCCACTATCAGCAAGGGCGCGCGAAGGTGACCACCGACGTAATCGAGAGCTTCGGCGCTGGGCAGAGCACAAGCCAACCTGCCGGCGATGGCACGAGCGAGGCTTTCGTCGGTGATGCGCCGGGTATGCTTCTCGAGCAGGTCGCGCGACGGAAGTTTCCGGCGCGCCAAGTGCTCCTGATAAATCGCGTCGATGGCATGCATCGGACACTCGGATTTTGCAGTCTTGCGATCGATCAGAAGGCCGGGCCGTGTCGCTTTCATTTGACCAGGCCGCAGATGACTGCTCTCAATATGGTGACGATACGTTCAAACGCTACCGCTCCACGGAATTTCATATGCATGTCCGCCTTCGGAAGAATGCGGGCATCGTCAAGTGAAGGCGGGATGTCCGCGTATGAACCATTGCTGCCATTTGGCGGTTTGCGTTGCTGTGTTGCACGACAGCATCGTGCGCAACGGTGTGATAAGGTACGGTCCTCAGGTCGACGCGTGAGCCCCACACACGGCTGCGCGGCCGGAGGAAGGTCCGATGATGACGCTTGCGGAAATTGACCGCTCCAATGTCTGGGAGATCGATGTCGGAAGCGCCGAGTTCAAGGCGAATGCCCTGCAATACTTGTCGGAATGGGCGAACCGCCCACCCATGTATGTTTTGAATAGCGCACCTATACAGGTCATCGTGGGGCGTTATGCGGACGTGCATGAGGTCTTCACCGACGCAAAACGGTTCTCGTCGGAGGTCCCGCGCGGCAGGGGTTATGAACAGTTCGATAAGTTCATCGGCGGGGAGTTTTTGACGCAGATGGATGGCGAGCGGCATGCTCGGCTTCGCCGCCTCCTGATGGGCGCCTTCAGCAGAAAACGTCTGGCTGAGCTGGAAGAGCGTCTTTATTCCATCATCGAGGCCTTTCTCAACGACATCGAGCGAACCGGACCCGAATTCGATGCGATGAGTCAATACGCCGCCCGGCTGGTCGTGGGAGCATTGCTTACGGCCATGATGAATCTCGATCCCGGTCAACAGAAGATTCTTTTGGATTTCCACGAGACGCTGACGCTTGTTACGAGAATGAAGCCGGGGCAAGAGCTTCCCCACGAGGTCCGCGTTGCTTATGAGCGGATGTGCGCGGTGGTGCACGGATTGATCGCGGATCGCCGAAGCAGGATCCGATCGGACTTCCTCGGCGATCTCGTCGCGGCGCGGGATCAAGGTGACCGCCTGACGGATACTGAACTCTTCGACATGATATTCGGCATCTCGGGAGCTCTGGCCACCACACCGCGCTCCAGTGCCGGAGCGCTTTATTTGCTTTTCTCGCACCGGGAGCAGCTTGAGCAGCTTATCAAGGACCCGTCGCTTATCGCGGATGCGGTCGAAGAATGTCTGCGGATGGCCGGCAACGGGTATTTTACGTTTCCGAGAGTTGCAACTTGCGACACTGTTCTCGGCGGTACCGAGATTTTGAAGGGCATGATCGTGCGCCCTTCGCCGCAGGCGGCAAACTACGATCCGACAATATTCCCAAATCCGTTGACATTGGATATCCGCCGGCGACCCAGCCGCCTCATGACATTTGGCGCGGGGCCGCATCACTGCATTGGCAGTCTTCTGGGACGCCGCACCATTCAGATCGCGATTGAACGTTTGCTTGCGCGTTTCCCCAATGCGCGCCTTGCCGATCCAAATTTTGTGCCATCCTATGGCGGCCAGGCGGGTGAGCTGCGGATGATGTCTCTGCCAATGATCACACACTGAGCCGCTATTGGTTCTGTTCAAAACCATAAAAACCGGTGCTGCTGTTTTGCTGCGAGGAGATGCCGATGTCGAGACGATCTATAAGAACAACGAAATCTCTGTGCTTTATGGCGGGTTTTATCGCGGCAACTCTTTCGGCGGGTGCATTGGCGCACGCCGAGACGCTGCGCGTCGGCAAGGTGGTGGCGCAGAACTTCGGCTTCGTGCCGCTCAATGTTGGCGTGGCCGAGGGCTTCTTTAAATCCCAAGGGCTCGACATCAAAGAGTTCGACTTTGCCGGCGGCGCGAAACAGCAGCAGGCGCTCGTCGCCGGCGGCATCGACATCGCGATCGGCGGCGGCACTGACATGGGCTTCATTCCTAAGGGGTCGCCGATGATCGGTATCGCCGTGATCACCGCTTCGCCCAAGTTCATGGGCTTCATTGCCGGCGATGATCCAAGCCTTAGGGCCATGGCCGATCTCAAGGGCAAGAAGGTGGGCGTCACGACAGCGGGATCGACGACGAAATGGATGGTCGACCAACTCAACCAGTCGCAAGGCTGGGGCACAGACGGGGCGATCCCGGTGGCCATCGGCGGCGCGCTCTCGACCGAGCTTGCGGCGCTCAAGACGCACGAAGTGGCCGCCTTCGTCGACGCGCCAGCGATCGGCTATCAGCTCGAGAGCGAGCATGCCGGACATCTGATGTTCACGGCTGACGCCTACATCAAGCAGCTCGACCTGTTCGTAATCTATGCGGCCAATCCGCTCGTTGCGCAGAACCCTGGCACGATCCGTCGCTTCCTCAGGGGGTGGTTCGAGGCGGTCCAGTACATGCGTGGCCATAGGGACGAAACCATCGAGATCGCGCGCAAGATCACCGGCTTTTCCAAGCCGGTCGAGGAGCGCGAGTACGATCTGCTGATGCCGGCCTTCTCGACGACCGGCAAGTTCGACACCGGCGCACTCGCGTCCTTGGCGCAGTCCTTCGTCGATCTGAAAATGCTTCCGCAAAAGCCCGACATGGGAAAATTTTATACTGAGAAATTCCTGCCGTAATTCGACAAAGCGCAATTCGTGACTGCAACGTGCTGATGCTTCCGATGTTTCGCTTACAACCTGTTCTCCAAACATGGAGGTTTGGCGTGACACCTTGTCTCAGGCATTAATCTCAATCGCCGCGGAGTCGCCTTTGACAAGCTGACGCGGCCGATTTCAGTATCGGCAGACCTGTACTCAAAAAAGAACTGAGAAGCGGCCGAGATTCTGGAACTGGGGAGTAAAAGCCATGAGACAAAGAATAGCGCTGCTGGGCGCCTCGCTTCTGGCCGCACTGTTGCTCACCGCGCCAACACAGGCCGCCGAAAAAATTTCGATCGGCATTATCGGAAGTCCGGCTGCCGGCGCTTGGCCCTGGGCCATCGCTCAGGACCAGGGATTCTTCAAGCAGGCCGGAATCGAACCCGATTTCATCTACGTGCCGAGCGCGCCGGGTTTGATGCAGCAGCTTGTGGCGGGCTCGCTCGATGTCGTCGGTCTTGATGGCGTCGTCGAGGCGGTGCACGCCGACGCCGCCGGCGCAAAGGTCGGGATGCTGAGGGTCATCAACGGGACGACGCCTTACGAGTTTGACGCAAAGCCGTCGATCAAATCGGTGAAAGACCTGAAGGGCCAGACGATCTGCCTCGGCGGCACCAAAGACATTACCCGCGTTTATGTCGAGCAGATCATGAAAGCGAACGGGCTCACCGACAGTCAGGTCAGCTTCATCATCGTCCCCAATACCGCTGCGCGCCTGGCCGCGTTAAAATCCGGCACCGTCGCTGCGACCATGCTTTTGCCCCCGTTTAGCTTGATCGCCGATAAGGCCGGTTTTCATAACATTGCCTCGGTCAGAGACTATGCGGGCGACATACCGTTCGCGGGCGCATTCACGACCTTCGCCTGGGCGAACGCCCATCGGGAGGCGGCGAAGAATCTGATTGGCGTCCTCAACCAGGCGATTGCGTGGTTCAACCAGCACCGGAACGAATCAATCGACCTTATGGTCAAGATTTCCCATTCGCCGCCCGACCTGGCGACCGAGAGCTACGATCTCGAGCGCAAGATTGAGGTGATGCCGAAGAGCGACGTGGTGTCGCGCGGTGGCTTGGCGAATCTGATTGCCGCCATGAGGTCGATCGGCGATCTCCAAGGCCAAACAGTGACGCCAAATCAGCTCGTGATTCCCGGGGTCACCCCCGCTGGTTCGTGAACCGAGAGGCTGGCGGCGGCGTCTCCATTCGCAGTGACGGACATGCCTCGGGCGCGAAGCTGCGTCGCGAGAACGAGGAATGTTGCGATGAGCGCCCGCGATTTTCTTTCTTCACCCTCCCACCGAACTCGGGTGTTCCCGAGTTCGGTAATGAAAGCGCCGAAGTCGGAAACATCCGACTTCGGGTGAGAGGGAGGGTCGCGAACGAAGTGAGCGGGGTGGGGTGAACGGCGTCACAGGGATTCGCAACGTGCGTTGCGCGTTCTCACCCCCTCCCGATCCGCTTCGCGGATCGATCTCCCCCCTCCAGGGGGAGGTGAAAGAAAAGTGCGCCGGCCGCCCTCTCCGCCGCAAACCGGGCAGGGACAGTGAATGCGATGCGTCGCGAGAGCGCACAAGCTTGTCTGTTGTCGGCCGGCAAAATGCGTTAATCGAGGCGTGCTCACCCGCCTGCGCCGGAGATTTTGCTTGCAATACGATGACAACCTGACGGCCGAGCGGCCGACCTTCGTCACGCACCTCGAATGCGCCGCGACTGGAGAGCGGCATGAGGCCGACCAGATCCATAATCTCTCACGCGCGGGCAAGCCGCTGTTGGTGCGCTACGATCTTCACGGCGTGAAAAAGGCGCTGAGCAAGGCGGCGCTGGCGAACCGGTCGCCCGACCTTTGGCGTTACCGCGAGCTGTTGCCGGTGCGGCAGCGGCGCAACATCGTCAGCCTTGGCGAAGCGATGACGCCGTTGCTGCCTTTGCCGAAAGTCGCGGCGAAAATGGGCGGCGGCGACTTGCTGGTGAAGGACGAAGGACGCCTGCCGACCGGCTCGTTCAAGGCGCGCGGTCTGGTCATGGCGGTGTCGATGGCGAAAGCGTTCGGCATCAAGCACATGGCGATGCCGACCAACGGCAATGCCGGTGCGGCGCTCGCCGCCTATGCGAGCCGCGCCGGCATCAAAAGCACGATCTTCTGTCCGGAGGACACGCCCGAAGTGAATGTCAGCGAGATCGGGCTGCAAGGCGCGACCGTGTACCGTGTGAACGGCCTGATCGACGATTGCGGTAAAATCGTCGCCGAGGGCAAGGCCAAGGTCGGTTGGTTCGATGTGTCGACGCTCAAGGAGCCGTATCGGATCGAAGGCAAGAAAACCATGGGACTGGAGCTGGCGGAGCAGCTCGGCTGGACCGTGCCCGACGTCATCTTCTATCCGACCGGCGGCGGCACCGGCCTGATCGGGATGTGGAAGGCGTTCGCCGAATTGGAGGCGATCGGCTTCATCGGCCAAAAGCGCCCGCGCATGGTCGCGGTGCAGGCGGCCGGCTGTGCGCCGATGGTGCGTGCCTTCGAGGCCGGAGTCGAACACGCGACGCGCTGGGAAGACGCGCAGACCATCGCGGCCGGCATCCGCGTGCCGCAGGCGATCGGCGATTTCCTCATCCTGCGCGCGGTGCGCGAGAGCAAGGGTTTTGCCATCGCGGTGTCCGACGAGGCGATTGCCGCGGGGCTTGACGAAGTCGCGCGCGAGGAGGGCTTTCTGATGTGCCCCGAGGGCGCCGCCACCTATGCCGCTTACAAGCAGAGTCTCGCCGATGGCCGCGTGAAACGAACCGAACAGGCGGTGCTGTTCAATTGCGCGACCGGGCTCAAATATCCCTTGCCGCCGATCCGCCGTACGCTCGATCGTCACTCACCGATCGACTTCGCGGCGTTGTGACGGAATAGAAATCAAGCGCGATTCATTGACTGGCAGTGTGCGTCAGGCCACGAGTTCGACCCTGCCGGTCTTGAGTTTGTAGACGCCGCCGACGACGCGGATTTTTTTGTCGCCGACGAACGATGTCAGGATCGGCCCGGTGTTCTTCAGCTTGTCGACGTTCAGCTTGACGTTTTCGCGTATGGCATTGGTGAGCAGATCGCCGCTTTCACCCTGTGCCGCTTTGACCGCTGGGGTGATGGCGGCGACCAGCGCCGGCAGATGGCCGGGAAGCGTCGTGCCGTCCTTGATCGACTTGATCGTCGCATCGACCGCGCCGCAGGCTTCGTGACCGAGCACCATGATGAGCGGCGTGTTGAGCACCTGCACCGCATATTCGAGGCTGGCAAGGATGTCGTCGTTGGTGAAATTGCCGGCGACGCGGCAGACGAACACGTCACCGCGCGCCGTGTCAAAGCAGAATTCTGGAGCGATGCGGGAGTCGGCACAGCTGAGAATGGCGGCAAAAGGATTTTGCCCGGCGCTCAACGCTTCACGTTCGTGCTTGAAGTCATAACGGCTGCTGTTGCCATGGACGTAACGGTCATTGCCCTTCATCAATCGAGCAAGTGCCGCGTCCGGCGACAGGACATTCTGCGGCTTTGGCGGCGCCTTGACGGGTGCGGCAAGTACGCCCGGCGCGATCGCCAGACTTGCCACCGCGCCCGCCGCGGATTGCAAAAGCGTACGGCGCGCAATTGATGCGCGCTGATGTGTCGTTCTACAGAGCTCGCACATATTCACCTCCCATGCCGTCTGATTGCAGGACTGCATATGGCCCGTTGGAGGATGATCCGAAAATATGGCCCGCGCTATGACGAAAAATCATGCTCCGTTCAACAAACCGGAGCGGCAATCGATTCAATTCAAGATGATTGCGGTCTAATCGGCCTTGATATGGGCGTTCCGGATTACGTTGCCCCATTTGGCGGTCTCGGCGACGATGAATTTGCCGAATTCGGACGGCGAGCCGCCCTGAACAACGACGCCCAATTGTGCCAAACGCGCCTTGATCTTGTCATCGGCAAGGGCCGCGTTGATCTGTTTGTTCAGCGTATCGATGATCGCCGCCGGCGTCCCCGTCGGCGCGCCCATGCCGAGCCAGCCTTCGGCTTCGTATCCCGGCAGATAATCGGCCAGCGGCGGAATGTCGGGCAGCGCGGCGAGGCGGCTCTTCATCGTCACGGCGAGCGCGCGCAACCTGCCGGTGCGGATTTGCGGCAGGGCCGTCGGTGTGACGTCGAACATGAGTTGGACTTGGCCGGCGAGCAGATCGGTAATCGCGGGCGTCGAGCCGCGATAGGGCACATGCACGATATTGAGGCCCGTCATCGACTTGAACAATTCGCCGGCGAGGAATTGCGGACCCCCGACGCCGGCTGACGCCATGTTGATTTTGCCTGGATTGGCCTTGGCGTAGGCGATGAATTCGGGAACGGTCTTGGCCGGCACCGACGGGTTCACCTCCATGATGAGCGGCGCCATGCTGATTTGCCCGATCGGCGCGATGTCGCGAATGAAATTGAACGACAGATCGGGATAGAGCGCTGGGCTGATCGCGTTTTGCGAATTGACAGTGAGCAGCGTATAGCCGTCAGGCGCCGCATGCACCACATCCGCGGTGCCGACGTTGCCGCCAACGCCCGGCCGGTCGTCGACAACGAACTGTTGGTGCAGACGGTCGGACAGCCATTGCCCGATCAGGCGCGCGTGAATGTCGGTCGCGCTGGCTGCGGCCTGCGGGACGATCAGATGCACCGGACGCGAGGGATAGGTGTCCGCGAGCGCGACGCGAGAAGCGGCAGGGAGCGCCACTGTTGCAGCGGCAAGGCTCAAGAAATGGCGGCGCACGATCGTCATGGCGTTCCCCTGTGCTTGTTACGGCATGATCCGAACAAAGTGGCAGCCGATCTTCGGCAAAGATCAAGCTCCATTGGATGCAAATGCGCTATCCTATTCACCTCAAGCGATAGGCCCTTAAGTTGCCTTTTACCGCACTATACTATCGGTTGAATTGGTCGAATGTCTCGATCGAGTGAGCGTCATGAGCGCATCGCTGGCGGCCATTCCGGTCGTTGATATCCGCGCCGGCGGCCCGCCCGAGCACGCGCGGCGGAGCGCCGCGCAGGCGCTCGCATTGCGCGACGCTTGCCTCGATTTTTTTCCGAGCGCCACGCGGGCGCTCGTTCCGGCGCTCGATTGCGTGGCGCGCCGCTGGCTTGGCCGCGTAGCTTCTTCTTACGTCGCGGAGATCGCGCAGATTGCCGCCGAGCTCGAATTCTCAGGCGTTTGGTTCCTCAACGCGTCGTATCAATGGGGCTGCACGTCACTGGCATTGGAACAGGACCGTGAGCCTTGGCTTATTCGCACTTTGGATTGGCCGTTCAGCGGGCTCGGGCGTTACACGGCGGTGGCGCAAATGCGCGGCGCTTGCGGCGATTTCTTCAGCGTCACCTGGCCGGGCTATGTCGGTGCGCTCACTGCGATGGCGCCAGGCCGCTTTGCGGCCTGCGTCAACCAGGCGCCGATGTGGCGCCGCACGTTGCGCCCCTGGCTTCGCCCGTATGATTTTGCGGCGAATGCGCTGGCAACATGGGCGCACGTCGACCGGGTGCCGGCTGATCAACTGCTGCGCCGGGTGTTCGAGGAGTGCGACGATTACACGGCCGCGCGGCGCATGCTGGAATCGACGCCGGTGTCGCGCGCGGTGATCTACACGCTTGTCGGCTGCGCACCGAATGAACGCTGCGTGATCGAACGCACTGAGACGGGCTTCACAACCCGCGAGCAGGACACCAGCGCAGCCAACGATTGGGTGCCGAGCCGGCCAGGTTGGGAGGGACGTATCGGCACACGCCATTTTCTCACCCGCTCGTTCGCGGACGCGGCTGACTACAGCCGGGCCCGCCGCGAGGCGCTGGCGAACTGGCGCGGCTCATTGTCGGGCGATCGTTTCGACTGGGTGCGCGAGCCGGTTCTCAATCCTTACACCCGGCTCGCCGTTGCCATGAGTCCGATGCGGGGAATATTGCGCGCCATCGGCTACGATCTGGCCGGCGGCGCCTTGCCCGAACCGGTGACGCAGATGTGCGATATTGCCGCTTCGGCCGCCGCGTCCGAGAGCCGCTTCGCAACGCTTTCGGCATAGCACTACGGGATTATCGCCTCGCCACGATCAGCGCATCGACGACCATTGAGCCGCGCCCCTGCGCCAGCACCTTGATCGGATTGAGATCGATTTCGTCGA
>JASHQI010000036.1 GCA_030037645.1 Xanthobacteraceae bacterium | reverse complement strand
AAGCTCGAAGCAAAGGCCGGCGCCGGGCAGGGCGCCGTTGAGAGCGCTGGAGCGCTTATGCATCGTCAGCCGACCCCAAACTCCATGGCTGCGGCTGAGGAAAGAGCTGACAACGTATCGGCCCAGAAAGTCGATGTCGTTGAGCAAGCCATGGCGCGTGCGCGCGCAGCGGACGCCGCCGGCGACGGCGCGGCATGCGAGAAGGCGCTCGCGGACGTGCAAAGCGTGATCGGCCCGTAAGGCTGCGCGAAGCGATCATTGCCTTTGCGGCGCGTTACGCGCGCGCGATGGACACATCGGCGAACACAGGGACCGGGGGAAATTGGAATTGCCCAACTTTAAATGGAGCAGCATCAATGGGTACCCAGGACAAAAGTCACGAAAACATACCGTGGTGCGCTGGGCCGGCCAACAAACCGGTCGTGAATGATACCGGTCGCGCACTCAATCGCCGCAACATTCTGCTTGCCGGCACGACGCTCGCCGCCGCGGCGGGGATGGCAACCGCAAGCAGCGTGAAAGTCGCGCAGGCGCAAGCGCAGCCGGCGGCTCCATCCGGCAATAAGCCGAACATCCTGTTCATCATGGGCGACGACATCGGCTGGTACAACGTCAGCGCCTACAACATGGGTGTCATGGGCTACCGCACGCCCAACATCGATCGTATCGGCCGGGAAGGTGCGGTATTCACGGACTGGTACGGCCAGCAGAGCTGCACCGCCGGCCGCGCCGCTTTCATCACCGGGCAATCGCCGATCCGCACCGGCTTGACCAAGGTGGGCCTGCCCGGCGCCAAGCTCGGTCTCGGACCGCTCGACCCCAGCGTGGCCGATGTGATGAAAACATTCGGCTACGCCACCGGCCAGTTCGGCAAGAATCATCTCGGCGACCGCAACGAACATCTGCCGACGGTGCACGGTTTCGATGAGTTCTTCGGCAATCTCTATCACCTCAATGCCGAGGAAGAGCCGGAAGATCCCGACTATCCGAAGGATCCTGCGTTCAAAGCCAAATTCGGTCCGCGCGGCGTTCTGCGATGCAAAGCCACGAATGTCGATGATCAGACTGTCGATCCGCGCTTCGGCAAGGTCGGCAAGCAGACCATCGAGGACGGACGGCTATAATCAGCTCGCCTACCTTACCGGGCAACAACCGCATTCATCTACTTCGACGATGACGGCCAGCTCGTCGCCATCCGCTTCGACGATTGGAAGCTTGTCTTTTACGAGCAGAAAACGCCCGGCACGCTCGATATCTGGGGCGAGCCGTTCACCGCCCGGCGGTTACCGCTGTACTTCAATCTGCGCATGGACCCCTACGAGCGTGCGGAAGTCACCTCGAACTCGTATTACGCCTGGACGCTTCACAAGGCCTACCTGCTGTATGGTGCGCAGGCGATCACTGCGGCTTTCGTCGATACCCTGAAAAAATATCCGCCGCACCAAAAGCCGCAGAGCTTCAATCTCGATCAGATTCTGGCGCGTCTTTCCGCGCCCGCGCAAAGCGACTAGGCCGTTTGGACCGCGCTGGCCGGCAGCGATGCCGGCCGGCGTCACCTCTCGACGCAGCCAAAGAACATCGCCGCACGAGAAAGGCCCAACAAGAATCTCAAGGGCGACGTCCTCAAAACGGCGGTTGATCAGCAGAGCTGGGATGACAGCGTAAAATCGCTTGTGGCGGCGCCCTCGGTGCTCGACATGAAAACCCAGCGGCCGCACTCTTGCGGCCAATCGGCGCATCTTTTAGGTTTGCCGCGAGCAGGCGTCGACTCTGCGCCGAGGTCTTTCATGGCTGAGGGCTTCATTCATCGTTGCACGACGGCGTTGTGCACAGCCGCGCTTGGCTGCCTTTTTCTGCCTCAACCTGCCACTGCCGCGAGCCACGAAGAAATCGTGGCCACGTGCCGGCAGGCTCTGCGGCCGCAAATACACGCATGCGTGGTGGGCAAACTAGGCGGCCCGGTCAAAAGAGCGTCGGACGCCGATCTCGCGAAAGCCAGGGAGCAATGCGGACCGCCGCTCGTTCGCCCATGCGTAATGCGCGAGGAACAAAAGGAAGCCGCGGGCAAGCCGGCGCCAGCCGCACCAAAGAACGAGACGGCGGCCTTGCCGCCGGATGTGGCCCCGATCCAACCCGTTTTCGTCGCGCCGCCGCGGACGATCGCCGACATCACCGCGATCCTCGCCGCCGAAAAGCCGGACGACGCGGCGATCGCCGCCCGCAAGGCCGCCGCAGACTCCGCGCCGCCGAGCAACGCCCCGCCCGCCAAGCTCGCGCAATTCTATTACGACCGTGGCAACGCCCGCGCGCTGCTCGCCCGCGACAAAGAGGCTCTCGCCGACGGGCTGCAGGCGCTTGCTGTCGGCAGGCGCGCGGCCGATTTCCCTCTGCTGTCACGGATTCAGCAGTTCGTCGCCTACCAGTACCGAACGCTAGGCGACTTGAAATCGGCGATGGCGGCGTTCGAAGAGATCGTGCGCGCCAATCAGAGCAGCCATCGCGGCGCCACGATCGACGCGCTATCGAACATGGTCCGGACATCAATCGTCATGGGCGATGTTGGCCAAGCCGACGCCTATGCGCGTCGGGTCGAAGCGCTCGTCCAAGAGGCCCGCGGCAGCCCGAGCCCGAAGTGGCGCGCCAGCTACGCAATCTACGGCCATTCCTGGGAAGCCAGCCTCGATTTCGCCCGTGGATTAGTATTTCAAGCGCGCGGTCAATATGCCGAGGCCGAAGCGGCGTACCGACGCGCCGAGGCTTTCCGGCGCGCCACGCTGAAGGACTTGGCCAAGTTTCCTACTCCGCCTCCTCCGGAGCAGATCACGGAAGGCGCAGACAGGCTACTCCTGGCAGCGGCAGGAAACGAAGCCAGACAAGGCAAGCTGAGCGAGGCCGAAGCCGATGCCCGCGAAGCCCTGATTGAAATCCTCAAGGCGCGCGGTGAATACAGCCCTGTGACTCCCGATTTCATCGTCGGGCTCTCGGGCATCCTGGTCGAAGAGGGCCGCTATAACGACGCCGAGACACTGGCGCGCGCAGCGCTTGCCGTGCAGCAAAAGATCGGTATCGCCGACGACGCCCGTCAAAGCGCAAACATCCTTTCGCAACTCGGCAACATCCTCGTCTCGGAGCGCAAGGCGAAGGCAGCAGGTGCCGTCTATGCGCAACTGGACAAGGCGATCGCGCAATGGCCGCCTGAGCAGCGCGAAACGTTCGAACTCAACGGTTCGCGCATTGTCGCTCTTTACGCCGCCGGCCAGATTCAGCAGGGGATCAATGCGGCGGAGGAACTGGTCAAGCGCCAGACATCTCGTGCTGGCGCGAACAGCTACGATGCGGCCATCGCGCGCGGCGTCCTTGCAGTCGGCTACGCCCGCGCCGGCCGCGACGGCGATGCCATACGCGAGTTCAAGGCCGCCATTCCGATCATGATAAGTGCGACGCGCGAGAATGCCGAAAGCGACGATGCGACCGTGGTGGCCGCGCGCCGCGCCCGGCTGCAACGGATCGTCGAGGCCTATATCGACCTGCTCGCGCGCAGCCCGACCGCGGCGAACGACGTTGCGGTCGAAACCTTCACGTTAGCCGACGCGATTCGCGGCCACGCCGTGGAACGGTCGCTCGCCGAATCGAGTGCGCGCCTCCTTGCCAAAGACCCGGAGCTGGCCGAGCTTGTGCGCACCGACCAGGACGTCGACAAGCAGATAGGCGCCGAGCTCGGCACGCTCAACAATCTGCTCGCGCTGCCGCCCGATCAGCGCGACGATCAGGAAGTGCGCGCGATCAGCGCCGAGATCGACAAACTGCGGGCCCAACGCACCACCGCGCAGCAGGAGATCAAGCGGCGCTTTCCGGCCTACGCTGATCTCGTCGATCCCAAGCCGCTGTCGGTCGACCAGATCAAAGCGACATTACGGCCGGACGAAGCGCTGCTTTCGTTCTATTTCGGCCAGACCGCGAGCTTCGTCTGGGCGGTGCCCAAGGACGGCCCGATTGCCTTCGCCAAAGTGCCGCTGACCGAGCTCGAACTCTCCGCCAAGGTCCACACGCTGCGGGAAGCGCTCGAGCCGCAGGTGGCGCGGGTCGAGGAAATTCCGCCGTTTGACGTGAACCTTGCTTATGAACTTTACAGCGCACTGCTCAAGCCCGTTGAAGCCGGCTGGAAGAACGCGAAAAGCTTGATCGTGGTGACCAACGGCGCCCTGGGCGAGCTTCCGCTTGGCCTGTTGCCGACCGCGCCGTCGCAAGTCGATCTCAAGGCGACGCCGCTATTCGCCGGCTATCGCGTGGTGCCTTGGCTCGCCCGCAGCCATGCCGTGACGATGATCCCGTCGGCCACCGCGCTCGTCACCTTGCGGCACCTGCCGCCCGGCTCGCCGGGACGCGACAAACTGATCGGCTTCGGCGATCCCTACTTCAACGCACAAGAGGCTGCTGAAGCGGACGCCGAGGCGCAAAATCGCGCGGCCGCAGTGCCGGGGCGGATGGCCGAGGCGTCGACGGGCGATACCGGCACGGCGACGGTGACGCGCGGCATTCCGCTCAAACTGCGCGCTTCGCCCCATACCGAAGGCGTCGACAGTGCGGAGCTGGCAATGCTGCCGAGGCTGCCCGACACGCGGGCCGAATTGATCTCCATGGCCCGCGCGCTCGACGTCGATCCCGACAAGGCGCTTTATCTCGGCAAGGCCGCCAATGAGCAAAACGTAGAGACTTTGGATCTGTCCCATTATCGCATCGTCGCTTTCGCAACCCATGGCCTGGTTCCTGGTGACCTCGACGGTCTCACGCAACCGGCGCTGGCGCTCACCGCGCCGGAGGTTGCCGGCGTGAAGGGCGACGGGCTGCTCACGATGGACAAAATTCTCGCGCTCAAGCTCGACGCCGATTGGGTGGTGCTGTCGGCGTGCAACACCGCGGCCGGCGCGGGCGCCGGCGCGCAGGCCGCATCCGGACTCGGAAGCGCCTTCTTTTACGCCGGCACGCGCGCCTTGCTGGTCACCAATTGGCCGGTGCATTCGGCCTCAGCGCGTGCATTGATCACTGACTTGTTCCGGCGGCAAAGCGCCGATCCGGCCCTTTCGCGCGGCGAAGCGTTGCGGCAGGCGATGCTGGCGTTGCTCGACGGACCGGGATACGTCGATAGTTCCGGCCATACCCTCTACACCTATGCTCATCCGCTGTTTTGGGCGCCTTATACGGTGATCGGCGATGGCGGCGGATACTGAACGCTGAAAAGCGGCTCGCGCGCCTCGCCACAACGTTCGCCTTACCCAGACGGTGGTGCGCGCAATGATGGGTACGCGCCCTGGTCCTCATGCACGTCGTGCACCGCGACGCCAAATGGCCGGCAGCTTGCATCTATTTGGGATTGGCAGAAGGTGCTGCTCCGGCAGATCGCAATCCTGAATTATGATTACGCGCCTTAGTCTTCATGGACTTCGTGCACCGCGATGGCGCCGCGACGCCAATAACCGGCAGCACGCATCCATTTGGGATTGGCACCGTGGTCGGCGATCAGTTGGCGGCGGAGCGCCTTGGCGGTCAGCGACTCGCATGCGACCCAGGCGTAATAATCGCCGGCGGGCATTTTCAGATTCGATACAGCCTTCGATAGCAAATCACTCGCCCCCGGCGCTGCGCCGTGACGGTGAACCCAGGTGACGCTCGCGCTCGCCTTGGTCGGCAGCGTGAGCTCGTCGGCGGCATCGTCTATTTCGCCCACGACGGCGACACGGGTGCCGGCAGGCAACTCGGCGAGCCGCCGCCCGATCGCGGGCAGGGCGGTTTCGTCGCCGATCAAAAGATGCCAGTCATACATTGTCGGGATGATGAAGGACCCGCGTGGTCCGCCGAGCGTCAGCTTGTCGCCCGGTTTTGCCTGCGCGGCCCATCGCGTCGCCGGCCCGGCGTCATGGATGGCAAAATCGATCTCGAGCGTGTTGGCAGTTGCGTCGTGGCGGCGCGGCGTGAAATCGCGACTGAGCATGCCGGGCGCGCCGTCGGGATTGGTCGTGCCATCGGGAAAGAACAGCTTGACGTGGTCGTCGAAGCCGAGGCTGACAAAGCCTTGAAGATCACCCGTCAGCGTGAGGCGCGTCATATGCGCGGCAATTTTTTCAACGTGTTTGACCGTCAGCGTGCGGCGGCGCGGCTCGTGACGCATCCGGCGGGGACTGCGCGGGTCGGGCGTTGCAGCCTCGTGCGTTGCGGTTCCGGTAACGGTTGACATTAGAAAAGCTCCAGCCTGTTTGCTGCCATGCGGCGCACGCTGGCGCGTGGCGGCGCGATTTGCAAGCACGATGATGGATGTCGCGCATGCACAATTGCGCGGCGCCTGCACAGAGCTTCCGCCTTGACGATGGGCAGCCTACATTAGCCCATGCCTTAAGGAATTGTCAGATGAGTTCTTCACGCCAACTGCACCTCGGCGCATTCATGCGGCCGGCGAGCATTCATACCGGCGCATGGCGCTATCCCGGCGCCTGGCCAGACATGAATTTCAACTTTCCGCATATCAAGCAATCGATCCAGACCCTCGAGCGGGCGAAGTTCGACGCGTTCTTCATGGCCGACCATATGGCCGTCCTCAACATGCCGATCGATGCGCTCAAGCGCAGTCACACGGCGACCTCGTTCGAGCCGTTCACGCTGTTGTCGGCGCTGTCGCAGGTGACGGAACGGATCGGCCTGGTGGCCACCGGCTCGACTACTTTCGACGCGCCTTATCACATCGCGCGGCGCTTTGCCTCGCTCGATTATTTGAGCGGCGGTCGCGCCGGCTGGAACATCGTCACCACGTCCAATCCCGACGCCGCGCTCAATTTCGGGCTTGAGGAGCATATGGAGCACGGCGAGCGCTATCGCCGTGCGCGTGAATTTTACGACGTGGTGACCGGGCTGTGGGACAGTTGGGCCGACGACGCTTTCGTCCGCGATGTCGAGGACGGCATTTTCTTCGATCCGGCAAAAATGCATGTCCTCAATCACAAGGGAAAATATCTTTCGGTGCGCGGTCCGCTCAATATCGCCCGGCCGATCCAAGGCTGGCCGGTGATCGTGCAGGCCGGCGCGTCCGAGTCCGGCCGCCAGCTCGCGGCCGAGACCGCGGAAGCGGTGTTCACGGCGCAGAGCGATCTTGACGTTGGTCGGAAATTTTACGCCGACGTCAAGGGCCGCATGGAAAAGCTCGGGCGCTCGCGCGATGCGATGAAAATTCTGCCGGCCTGCTTTGTCGTGGTTGGCAATACGGTTGAGGAGGCGAGGGCGAAGCGGGCGAAACTCGATAGCCTCGTGAATTATGCCAACGCGATTGCGTCGTTATCGATTGCACTGGGCCACGACGCTTCAAAATTCGATCCGGATGGACCGTTGCCGGACAACATCCCGGACAGCAACGCATCGAAAAGCGGCAGGGAACGTGCCATCGCGCTCGCCCGGCGGGAGAATTTGACGGTGCGGCAGCTCGCGCAACGGCTGGGCGGCTATTCCGGCCTCGCCATGGTCGGCACGGCCAAGACCATCGCGGACGAAATGGAGGAATGGCTTGAGACTGAAGGCTCCGACGGCTTTACGGTCATGTTCCCGTACCTGCCCGGAGGGCTCGAAGACTTCGTGACGCAAGTCGTACCGGAATTGCAGCGGCGTGGACTGTTCCGCCGCGAATATGAAGGCACGACGCTCCGCGAAAATCTCGGCTTGGCACGCCCGCCGAACCGTTTTTTCCAGAATTGAATTTGCCCGATCCGGCGGAGTAACCGCTCTACTCGATCTCTACCTCACCTTCGCAGTGCCCCGGTGTTTCGGGTCGTTCGGACAGGCGCCGCCATGCCTCCGCCATGCCCAGAAGTATTTCCTTTTCTTCCGGGTCCTGCGACTTCTTCGCTAGACGAATGCACTCTGCTGCATAGCGCCGATAACGCTCGGCTTTCCCCATCCAAACGGCTCCCACGTCGCGTTTTGGCAAAACTCGCAAGCGGAGCGTTTGTTCCGGCTGACCGCCAGATTTGAAAAGGAACTCCGCCTTAGTGCCAGTGGTTTTCAAAGGTAAACAGGGGAAAGCGTCATGTGGAATAAGACATGGACAACGACAAGGATAACGCCAGAAAATTTCGCCAATACGCCGCTCAATGCCTGCAGCTTGCGCAGCGGGCATCGGAAGAGGATCGCAAGGTGCTGATGGAGCTTGCCAAAGCATGGAGGCTCTGTGCCGAAGAAGCCGAGCGTCAGGAGCAGTCGGGAAGTTAGACAGCAAGGACACGTCTAATCTTCTGCTGGAGGGCAGACTTTATTTTTCCGATCTTACGGAGCCGATGTGGGACTGCGAGGTTCGTCGCGGGGACAAAACGCGGGCTTTGCGCCCTTCACGCCGTGTGTCCATCGAAATTGCCCGATTTCGGCGTCTTCTTTTCCCGTTGCGGCGTCATCTTGGCCGGACTGGCAACGCCCGGCACGCCACGGGGTCCAAGTTTTTCGCGCGCGATATCGTCTTCGGTCGGCCGGTCCTCTTCACTGGTCTCGCGCGGCATTGCACGTCGTCCTGGCCATAATGCCCTTAAACCGCTCGTAGTGGGTCGGGTTCCGTGCTGCCGGCCGACTCACCGGCGCTTCAGTCAAACGGCTCGTTCGTCGCAGTTATCGTGTGGCGACCGGAGCAACCGCATCCAGACGGTCCCGCTGCTGGTCGCTGAGCCCTTTTTCAAAGCCCGCCAGTGCGACCTGGATGGACAACACCGCACGCCACGTGGCGTCGAGGCGTGCCTCGGTCATTTCCAGCCGCGCCAGCGGGTCGGCGGCCACTGTCGTCGGACAATAGGTGTCAAGCTGGCTCGCGGCGCTGGCGAAAGTCTGCTGCATATTCGTCAGCATGCCGCGCTGCGCATCCGTTGGATCGACTGACGCGGAAATCTGTTCGGCCGGCCAATCTATAGCTGATGGTCCCACTGCACAGCTTGTTGCAAGGTTCGCCGACGTTTCTTCCCGGCTGGAGCCGGCCGGCGCATCACGCAGGCGCGCAAATCGTGCGCGTTGGCTGTCATTCAAAGATTGCTCGAAGTCCTGCAGCGGCTGACGGATGATATCGAGCGCCATGGAAAGTTTCTCGATCTGCCACTCCATGAGCTGAAGGCGCGCCACGGGCTGCGAAGCGAGCTTGTCCGGGCATGTCCTCGCCAAATAGGCCCCGGCTGCGCCAAACGCGCCACCGAGCTTCTGCAGTTGCTGCAACTGGGGACCGGTCGGTCTGACCTCGTTCCTGATGCGCTCGACGATCGTGCTTGTGCGATCCGACTGCTGACATAAATGCGCGGCCTGGTCAGGTTGGGCTTTCGCAAATGCGGTTTGGAAAATTGCATCGTAGCCGAACGGCCACGGTGAAGAGGACGGCCAAAACACGTCATCAAAGAGGCCCGGCGCGGCAACGATCGGGTAGAGCAGCGCCGAGTCCGGCCCGGTCGTATCAAGGCTTGCCTCATCATGCAGGGCCCCGAGGCGCGCAGCCTCTGGTCGCACCTCGCGGTGCCGGCTACCCTGCCGGAGCCCGAAAAACCGGCCAGGCAAGGGCAAACCGAGATGCAATGGGCCCAGGTTCAAGCCAAAGGCTGCGCTTGGCGACGGAGAAGAAACAACAGCTAAAAGCGCGGCAATCGCAATACAAGCGCCGACCTTCTTCATGATCAGGCACCTCTAAAATGGATAACGACCATCAACGCTTTGTGGGAGGAGGAGGTTCCAACGCTCGAGTCACCGCCGGATCGCCCTGCCGCTTGTTGCCGAGACGTAGCAGCGGCACGAGCACGAAAGCAAACGCCGTGAATCCCGCCGACAGCAAGACGAGCGGCGCGAGTTCGCCCTTAAAGATATGCGTAAAAAGATAAGAACCGACATTGTCGGCGAGCGCGGTCGCCAGATTGATAATCGACATCAGAATCGCAAAGGTGAATCCTTCGGCGCGTTGCGGGCAATAGTCGGCGGCGAGCGTCAGCGTCGCCACCGTCGCGAGCATCGCTGCAAGGCCGGAGCAGAAACTGATGAGTGCGGCGGATATTTCGCTCGAAAGAAGAAGATAAACCAGTGTCGCAAGCGTACCGAAACCGATACTCAAATTCAGCAGGTGCTTGAGCGTCAGCGTTTTGAGGTAGCGCCTATACACCACCGCGCCGACGACCCAGCCCGCTGCGGCGATCGCTCCCAAGCTCCCAATGTACGCCTGCGAAAATTTCAGGCTGTCGGTCATGATGAAATAAAGCGGCGTGCTCAAGCCGGGACTGAAATAGTAGAGGAATATGAAGATGGCGATGATCCACAGTTCGCGGCGCCTGAATGCTGCGGAAAGCCCGTCGAGGGTTTCCCGCATGCCCTTCACGTTGATGGACGTTCTCTGCTCCTGGATCAGGAACAAAGTTCCGACGATGACGAGGATCGGCGCGACGCCGACCACCGCCGCGGCGCTGTGCAAAGCGCCGGTTGGCGCAAGGCGCTGAACCAACTGGCCGCCGCCGATTGCCGCCGACATGGCCGCGATGTTGAACCATAGCCATTGTTGATTGACGAACGTGCCGCTCTCGTTGAGGCGTTGACCGTTCTCCACCAGCACGGCGCCGCACAACGTGCTCGAGATAGCCATCGCGTAGGCAGTCGTCATGAGCGCAAAAATGAGCTCGTCCGGTTTGGTGAGCCGGGTCACCATAAAAAAGCCCACCATCGCGGCCACGTTGGCGAGCAGGAGATAGCTCTTGCGACGATAGCCGAACAACGGAATGAAATCGGAGATCAGGCCGTAGAGCGGCTTTATGATCCACGGAATATTGAAGACGGT
The DNA here is from genome assembly GCA_030037645.1 of Xanthobacteraceae bacterium. GTDB lineage: Bacteria > Pseudomonadota > Alphaproteobacteria > Rhizobiales > Xanthobacteraceae > BOG-931. The sequence goes on along the minus strand of JASHQI010000036.1, from coordinate 7,130 downwards.
GAGATAGGCGGTGATCTGGACCGGCGTCCAATTGTGTACTTCCTTCAAATAATAATTGAGCGGTTGCGCGATGAGCCCGCCGATCTGGCCAAGCCCCTCCACCACATAGACCAGCGCAAAAAACCACAGCAGATGGTTCAGCGATTTCCGCTCAGTCTTCAAATGAAGGGTGGAGGACGGCGCCGCCGTTTCTTCGTTCATGGCAAGGACGGCAAGCCGGGGTCAGCGCGCAGTTGCATGGTTTGCATTATGCACAACGGTTACCCATTTGGCATCGGGGAATAGGTTCCTCTGCCAAATTCAATCAGGGATAAGCATCATGGCAAGCATCTCTAGAAGCGCGATTGTGGCGAGCGTCATTTTGTCCGGCATAGCGCCATCATGGGCCGATACTTTGCCGACCCATCGCATTCCCGCGGCGCTCGCGGCCGAAGCCGTCAGCGAAGCGGTGGCGGCCTGCGCCAAGCAGGGCTACCACGAGACGGCCGTCGTGCTCGACGCCGATGGCGCCACGATCGCGACACTGCGCGGCGATGGCGCGGGCATTCACACGCTCGATAGCGCCTATGACAAGGCCTATACCGCGGTGTCCTTCAAGCGGGACACGCTGGCGTTGGCGGATCTCGCCAAGGGCGAAAACGGCATTGCAACGCTCGCCAAGCTGCCTCACGTCATGTTCTTTGGCGGCGGGGTGGCGATCAAGCTCGACGACGAAGTCATCGGCTCGATCGGCGCCTCCGGCGCCCCCGGCGCCAAGCTCGATGACGGCTGCGCGCACGCCGGACTCAGCAAGATCCAAGATCGGTTGAAGTGACGCTTACGCGCGGCTCCGAGCGCAACGGCAATTTCGCTCACACGCTCGGGATGGCATGGAAGATCGGGAAGAACGTGCCGAGCAGCGTCGGCGGCCACGGGATCGCAAGGAGCTGGTCGAACACCACATAGATCAGAAGCACCACCGCCGTCGCCATCGGAATGACGATCTTCCACGGTTCGCGTCCTTCGACCCGCATGAAGGTCGTAATGAAGAGCGGTGCCGTGGGGATAAGACCAATCACCGCCATGCTGGCGGCGAATCCGGCCATCCAGCCAAAGAACAGAAACCCGCGCGTCAGCACGACCTTGCCCGGCAGATGGGCGGTTTTCGACGCGATATCCATGTGGATTTTTTGCGGCCCCTTGCGGTCATTGGCCGCGCTGGCAGCTTCGCCGCCGCGTTCGTGCAGGCCGAAGACATCGTTGATCAAGCTCAACGAGCAGAACAGAAGCGCGCCGGTGCCGACGATTGTCGGCACAATGCGGGCAGCGAACGCCCAATCGAACGATTCCCCCAACATTGTCCCGAAGAGACAGATCAGCGCGGCCGGGAACAAATTATCCGTTGCGAACAGCGGATGGCCCCACTGCGAAACCATCTTCTTCAAGCCGCCGTGGCTGCGGACGTCCTGCAGCAGTGGACGCAGCAGCGAAATTCCCGCCATGATAAACATGATGACGACGACCGGTCGCAGCATCCACGCTACGCCATAGCGCTCGATCGAGATAAACATGTAACGCTCGATCACGTCGCCAAGAATGAAGCCGAGGACGAGCGGCGGGCGAGGCCACTTGAAGTGCTTCATGGCCCAGCCAAGCATGCCGAAGAACATCAGCGAGAATACGTCGCCCCAGTTCCGCGATGCCTCGAACGCGCCGATATAGACCAGGCTGAGCACGCCGGGCATGAAAAGGGTGTAGCGCAGCGTCGCGATCTTTGCGAGCTGGCCGCTGAAGAGAAAGCACAGGCCCGAGCCCAGGATGTTGGCGATGGCGATGCTCCACACCATCGAATAGGTGAGGTCGAGGTGTTTTGTGAGCATGTCCGGTCCGGGAACGAGACCGTGAATGAGAAAAGCGCCGAGCAGGATCGCCATGCCGGCGCTCGCCGGCACGCCAAAGGCGACGGTCGGGACCAGGGCGCCGCCTTCCTTGGCGTTGGTCGCGCTTTCAGCGGCGATGATGCCGCGAACGTCGCCGGTGCCGAACGTCTGTGCCGCGCCTTTTTCGGTGCGCAGCGCGTGGCCGTAAGAAATCCAATCGATCACCGAGGCGCCGATGCCCGGGATGGCGCCCATCGCCGAGCCGATCCACGCGCAGCGCAAAATCAGAAACCAGTGACGCAAGCAATCCTGGATGCCGAGCAGCATGCCGGTCTTGGTGTCGATGGTTTGACCAGCTTGCACGACCGCCGAACGGCTAATGGCGAGATCGCACAATTCCGGCAGGGCGAAAATGCCCAATGTCAGCGGCACAAGGGGCAAGCCGTCCCATAAGTACAGCGTGTCCATGGTCCAGCGCAGCGTGCCCGATTGCGGGTCGGTGCCGATCATCGACAGCATCATGCCGAAGCAGGCCGTGGTCAGTCCGCGCAGCGGTGCATTGCCGGAAAGCACCGCCACCATGGAAATCCCGAACACGGCGACGCCAAGCAGCTCCGGCGATCCGATATAAAGGATGATCGGCCGCAAAACCGGCAGCGCGACCGCCATCAGCGCCGCGCCAAAAAGGCCGCCGATCAATGCCGCCATATAGGAGGCGCCGAGTGCGCGGCCGGCTTGGCCCTGGCGCGTCATCGGATAGCCGTCGAGCGTTGTTGCCGCCGATGCGGCGTGGCCTGGCGCGCCGAACAGAATGGCGGCGATCGGATCGGCCGTGGTGGTGGTGGCGCCCAGTCCCAGCAGCAGCGCGAACGCCGTCGGTGGATCGAGATTGTATGTGAACGGCAACAGCAGCGCCGTCCCGGCAATGCCGCCGATGCCGGGGAGTATGCCGAGCGAAAGTCCCATGCACACGCCGCCGAACAAGTACAGCATGCGGATCGGATTCATGATGATGAACAGGGCATTGGCTGCAGAATGCAGCATGTCCGTTTCCATAGACGCTCCTCACTGATGGGAGGTTACGAGCAATACCGGATTGCCTCAAAAGGGTCCGCAATCGTGGTTCGCCTGCGGTCTCGTTCCTCCCACGGCAAACTGCCTTGATGTTAGTGTAGTATTTCGGCGCGGGCCAGCGTGCGCATCGGCCAACGGAGGGAGCTTATGCGCCTTCGTGGGAGGACATCCGTGCGACCGGTTGAGGTGTCGCATGCGGCATATTGCCGTTGCGCCGCGCAACGGTTGGTCCGCGAGGCGGCTTTTCGAGCCACCTGACAACCGGACCGCGACGGATTAGAATCGTGGGCAACGTGACGCGAGTCCATCAGCACAAAGTTCGAAGAAAGACACGCCATGCACACCGTTCATGCCGACGAAGTGGAATGGAAGCGCGGTCTGCAGCATCGCGGCGGTACCTTCCACTACCGGCACTTGTTGAATGGGACGCCAGCTACGGCAGGAAACTTCCAGTTCAACATCGGGCAGCTTGAGGGCGATTTTTCATCGCCGCGCCATCGGCACAATTTCGATCAGTTTCGGTTCCAACTCGAAGGTACGATGAACTTCGACCGCAACGGCAAGATGGCGGCCGGTACATTCGGCTATTTCCCGGAAGGCGCGTTCTATGGGCCGCAGAGCTCCGACGGGCGCTCCACGACGGCGGTGTTGCAATTTGGCAGTGCCAGCGGCAGCGGCTACCTGTCGCGTGAAGAGGTGCAAGCGGGCACCGAGGAACTCAGAAAGTTCGGCACATTCAAAGACGGCATTTTCCGGCGCAACGACGATGTCGAGGGTCGCCGAAACGTGGACGGGTATCAGGCAATCTGGGAACACAGGCACGGCACGCGGATGGAATATCCCAAGCCGCGATACCGGGATCCGATCATGGTCGATCCCGACAATTATGAATGGCTTGCCGTGCCCGGCACGACCGGCGTGGCGGAGAAGCCGCTCGGCACATTCACGGAACGTCAATGCGCCGCCGCGCTGATCAAGCTGGCACGCGGGGCGACGTATCGCGCTGGCGGTCGCAGCGTCTATCTGGTGCTGTCGGGAACGGGAATCGCGCACGAGGGACCGTACCGGCAATACACGGCCTTTCAACTCGATGAAGGCGAACACGCCGTCTGCGTGGCGCGCGAGGAAACAGAACTGCTGCGCCTCGTTTTGCCCGACCTTGCCGGAATGCTGATTGCTCGGGCCGACCGCATCGAGGCGGCCGAATAGATCGCATCAAGGCTGACTGGACAAACATGCCGTTGCCTTCGCTGTGGAATTCGGCTGAACAGTCGCGGCCGTGGAGCCCTGCGCGTGCTGCGGGTTGTGGTGCCATGATCGGTGTGGTGGCCGGCGTATTCAAATTGCACGGACCCTTTCACCGGGTGTCCGCAATCACTGCCGAACCGGGCCTGATCGCGAACATGTCCGAAATCGCCGGCGCAGCGATTGCCTTCGCGCTCTTATGCGCGGGCGCTGCCGCATTGCGCAACTTCATCGCGCGCCGGCTCATCGATTCCGAAATGCGATAGACCTGTTCCGACACGTTTCGCGGCAGGGCAAAAATGTGGGGCGGCCGAAGCCGCCGCAAAGACAATGGACGGGATGGACGCCGCTTCCCGGCTTGGATCGTAAGACGGCGGTGGTCGGATGAGGAATACTGCTGCGACATCAGCCGGACGGGCCAAACCGACCCCGTTGGTGCCGCCAAAGTAGCCGGCAATTAATGTTACCGAACAATTCAGCAGCGTGAGAGTGCCGATTTAAACGAATTTCCCCGGCCGCTTCCGTACAGTGCCCGGCACCAGGCGTTGGTGCCAATCACTCATGCGTCTCGTTCAGGCCGTTCTGCTGTTGATCGTCAGCGTGTCACCGGCATTTGCCCAGCGCGAGCCGGAAATCGTCGTTCCCGGCAAGCCGGGTGTGCCGATCTACATCAATGGTGTCGACGCGTCGTGGGCAGTGGTCGAGGGCGAATTTGGCCTCGATCGACCAGGCGCAATGGCGCCGGTCGTGATCTATCGGCCGTTGGTCGTTTCGGTCCCTTACGTCGTTCCCGGGTACTTTCCGCGAGACAATAAGCGTCCGGGCTACGGCCGTTTGGAAATCATACCGCCGCCCAATCGACCTCTGCCGCCACGAGCGCCGAGCTTCTTTCGTAGTTGGTCGAGCCAGTCGGCGCCGGGCCCCGTTACCGAATACGCGCCATCTGATTCGTCACCCATGGCCATCGCGCCAAATCGAAATTGCCGTTCGTCGAATGGCAACGGCAGAGGTTCGGGCAATCGCGAATGGTCGAACGGCAACAACAAAAGTCAGGGTGATCGCGAGTCGTCAAACGACAACGGCAAAAATTTGGGCAATTGCTACTCGTCAAATGGCAATCGCAATTCGCCGAATAACAGCGGCAAAGGCACCGGCAATCGGCAGTCGTGGGACGACAACGGCAAAAATTTGGAAAGTTCAGGTAGGGGCCGAAACAGAAAGTAACGTCGTGCGGCAGGCTGCGTCGCGGTCGGCCATCATTCGCCTCGTCACCGAGGCAGCTTTGTGAGGGAGTAACATGTCTTTCTATCGAACTACGATCGTGGCTATCGCCACGTTTTTCACCATCGGCATGACGTCCGCTGCGCTTGCCGGTTGCGGCGGCTGCGGTGGCTGCGGCCGGGGCTTGTTTTGGGGAGGTGGCTGCGGTGTCTCCTACGCGCCGATCATCTACGCTCCGGCCCGCGTCCACGCCCGCGTTCACGTCCGCACCCATGTCCATATCCACGCGGTGCGGGTGACCACCTACGCGCAGCCGCTTGCACCGGCGCCAATATGGGTCGGCGGCTGTGGCTGCGGCGGCGCGATCGCCTACGTGGCAGGACCCATCGCCAGGACGCCGGTCTTGGTGGTGAACCAGGGCCCGGAATTTAGCGGCCCGGGCCTTATGGAACCGTATCGCACCTACACGCCGGCATCTGTCTACGCACCAAGGGCCGCCTATCCATACCTCGCCCGCCGCTGGGGCCATCGTCCCTTCTATGGCGCGCGCTACGCCTATGGCGCGCACGTGTTTTATCGTTCGCGCTTCTACGGCCCTCGTCCTTACCGCGCGGCGCCGCAGTGGCACCTCTATTCGCATCGCCCGTAAGTATCAGTCGCGTTTGAAGGTCACGTCTGCGAAGGCCCGCACTGCGGGCCTTCGTTTTTACGTGCCGCCACGGCTTGCGATGTAGAGCGCCAGCGCTGCGGCGTTTGAAACGTTCAGACTCTTGATCGCGCCCGGCAGATCGAGCCGGGCGAGGCGGTCGCATGTGGCGCCTGTCAATTGCCGCAAACCCTTGCCTTCGGCGCCGAGCACAAGCGCGAGCGGCGTGTGAAGCTCGCTCGCCGCAAGATCGTCCGTTGCGTCGCTGTCGAGTCCGACAAGATAAAAGCCGCGCTCGCGCAGCGCGGCCAGGGCCCGCGCAAGATTTTGCACCAGGACAATCGGGACCAATTCCAATGCGCCGGACGCCGATTTGGCGAGCACGCCGGTCGCCTCCGGGCTATGGCGTGCGGTGGTGACGATGGCCGTCACGGCAAACGCCGCGGCGGTACGCAGTATAGCGCCGACATTGTGTGGATCAGTGATCTGGTCAAGCACCAGCACGATCCCTGAGCCGGCCACATCCTCGATGGCAGGCGAGGGCAGGGGATCGGCCTCGGCGATCAGCCCCTGGTGCACGGCATCGGGCGTCAGACGCGCCGCCAGGGCATCGGGCCGTACCAGTTCCGGAGCAACGCGCAACGCGATTCCGGCCTCGGCAAGACGCCGCACGGCGTTCTCAGTCGCCATGACCTTGCGAATTCGGCGCGCCGGATTGGCCAGCGCCGCTGTCACGGTGTGCCAGCCATAAAGAATGACGGTGTCGTCCCGCCGTTTTTGACGCAGCTCGCGCCGCGGAGCGCGAGCGCGCCGCGAGCGCGCCTTCGAATGCCAGTCGCCGACACGCATGGCCCGGTTCTGTCACGCGGCGCCGACCTTGGCAATTTGGTCCAATTTCGATTGACTAGGCGCAGGCGTCCAACCATATAGCGCCGGCGGGCCGCGCCGCCGGCAGTTGCGCCCGCCGAATTGGTGCGGGGGAGTGTCCCGAGCGGCAAAGGGGGCGGACTGTAAATCCGCTGGCTGACGCCTTCGTAGGTTCGAGTCCTACCTCCCCCACCAAATTGAAATAATTAGAGAAAAGG
>JASHQI010000238.1 GCA_030037645.1 Xanthobacteraceae bacterium | reverse complement strand
TCCGCGCTAGCCCAGACGTTGAATTGAGGCGGCGCGCTGAAGCCAGCGGAACTTTGAAATGAGCCGACACCAGATGTGGATATATTGCCGACGGCCGTGATCGTCGTAGTGCCGCCACCAATAAGGAGCGCCTGATTTGCCGTGGTCCCATTGTAAATGGTGACTGTCGGAGCCACGCGCATTGTCACTGGGAATGTAACTGATCCGTAGACATTTGACGTGTTAAAGACAGGAAAAACCGCAGAGTTATTGCCGCCATTCCAGAAGAAATATCGCTGACAGAACGCCAATTCCGTCGCGATCGGCCGCAACTCGGGCGGCGGCGGATTGGAGTTGATGCCCGTCGAAGCGCCCGGCGTGACCCGGATGTCGCACTCAGCCACCTGAATCGACTTGGTGTTCGCGCCGAGATTGTTGCCAAAGTCGAACGTGATCTGCAGGCCGTTATAGGAGCCCGCGTTCGCGCTGAACGTATAAGCGACGCGCGTCCACGCGCTCGCCGCGCAAGATTGCAGGTTGGCCGCATTGACATCGGTATTGACGGTTCCGGACCAGCCATCCTGGGTCGATGGCCGCTTGACGGTCAGTGTGGGCGTCATCGAGCCGCCGGTGCCGTTGTAGACCCATGCCTGCACTGTCACGGCCTGGCTGCAAAGCGCCGCCGCAATGGAGCTCTCGATGCGTTGCGCAACCTGCACATCGGTGACGGATGTGGCGCCGGTCACCTGCAGGCTGTTTTTTGTCAGGAGCCGCCCGCCTGCTTGCGCGACCGCGACGCTCGCACCCGCAGGCGTCACGATCCAGCCATCGGCGGTATACGCGCCTGAGCTGGTTACGGTCATGGACGTGCTGCGCTGCCACACGTCCATCGTGCCGTTGCGGAACTTGTTCACAAAACCGCCGGGACCGCCGATCGAAACGGTCGTGCCGGCGGCGGAAATCACCGACCCGTCCGTCGCAGCCAGGGTGAGCGCGCCGGAGAGACCGTTCAACGTGCCACCAACGCCGGCAACCTGGTCGACGATCGTCCATTTATTGGCGGTGTTGCACTCGACTGCGAGGTAACCATAGGCCGTATCGATCACGGCGCTGGATGCGCCATCGATGAGATCGGAGCCATTCGCCGACAGCGTAATCGTGATCGTCGCCGAGCAGGCGCCGGACTCGTCCACCACGAGAAGCCGCGAGCCAGACGGATACGTGCTCGCGGCCGGCAGCGATACGACTCGCGACGCAGTCAGCGTGATATAGGCAATGAGCCGATCGGTCGTCTGCACTGCGTAATTGCCGTCGCTGACCTGCGTGCGGATATTCGTCTGCACTTCCGATAATTTGGCCGCAGGCCAGCCGCCTGTCGTGGCTCCATCCTGGATGACGACGCGATTGTTGGTGGTATCGACCACCATTTCGCCCTGCGCGCCGGTGAAAGCGGCGACCTGCGATGAGGTGCCGCGCCGATATTGGACTTGTACCGCTGATGCCATGACAGGTCCTTATGTCGTGCCAAAATCGAGAGCCATTTCGACCCACAGCGTGAACGACGCGCCGAAATCATCTTCGGTGATGGGCGACGCAGCGATGGAGCCGAAATCCCACGTTCCGCCGGCGACCTCGATTGCCTCGGCGACCGGATGGTCGATCGCCGACCCGATCGGCTTGTAGGTATAGGCTGTACACGAGGAAAGATTCTCAACGCCGCCGCCGAAGACGTTGAAGCTTTGCAGCTTGATGTAGAGCGTCTGGCCGACGTACTGCGCCGGCAAATCGTAAGCGAAGATCGCATTGTCGAGGCGCGCGAACTGAGCGCCGGCATTGAGCGATTCGATCGCCGTGCCATACAGGCCGCGGAAGATGGTGGTCAGATTGTAGTTGTAGGCCGACGTGAGCGTGGCCGTCTCAAATGAAACGAGCTCGTTGTTGACGATGCAGAGCGAGTTGCCGGCCGCGGCGTCTGCGGCACTCACGGTCTCCAGGACGCCTCCGCTTTCGGTAAGATTGACGGCGAGCGTGTCGGTCGTGTCCGGATTCGTGCCGCCAAAGGACGGCAGCGACGCTGTGGTTGTGCCCATGCGCGCCGGTGCATTGACTTGCCCGATCTGACTGTACGAGACGTTGTCGAGCGACAGCCACACGGTGCAGCCGCCCCAATTCGGATCGGCGGTGCCGCCCGATCCCCCCGAGGCGGCGATCCAAACCTGTGGGGTCGAGCCGACAAGCGCCGACGGCGGCTCGAAAATGATCGGAGCGTTGACCGGGTCGGCAGCCACATTCCTGTTGATCGGATTGTTGGTGACAGGTTGCGTGGCATAGAGGGTCGCCGTCGCCACGCCCAGCGGGAATTCCTCCGCCGTCACCTGCAAGAATCCGTTTTCGTCTTCCTCGATCTCGGTGATGCGGATCGCCGCATTGGAGAGCCCAAGAATGGCATCCGTGACCGTGACGAGGTCCATCGGATCAAGCAAGCAATATTCCCACGACAACTGGAATTTGTAGGTGTTGCGGATATAGACCGCCCGCTGGACGATGAGCTGGCCGGAGATGAGACCGACATTCTGGTCGCAAATTTCGTGCGCAGTCACCGTCGGGGCGATGCGCATTCCGTAGAGCTCGATCGCGTTCTGGTCGCGCGATTCGACGGTCGTCAGGTTATAGGCGTTATCGCGCTCGGCGATTTCGAGGCGCCAGACATTGTAGGCTTCGTACGGATCGGAACGCGAAACCTGGAGCGGGTCTTCATTGTTCTGGACCTTGAAGTCATCGTCACCGAGATTGTAGATCGGCGTGACATTCGGAATGAACGTGATGCCGTTGCCGGTGACGGGACTGTCGCCATAGGGAATCAAACGCAGCAGGCCGCCCGACCAGACGGCGGCCGTGTTCGTGAGCTGCAGCCATCGTCCCAAGATGCTCGACGCCTGCTCCTGGTCTGTCAGCGCCGGACTGAACGCCAGTCCGTTGGCGCGGCAATAGGTCTGATAGGAGGCATCGTTGCCGCCGGACGCGCTGAAAAGCGTGGTCGCATCGATGCTGCCACCGGAAAAACCGACGCCGAATTGCGCGTTGGTCAGAAAGTCGCTGACAGCCAACGCCGGATCGGCGTCCACAGAGCTATAGCCGCTGCCAGTGCCGGTGGCGTCGGAGGAATTGTATTGCAGTTGACCGTAGCCGGTGCCGTAGCGCAGGCCCTGCACCTCGAAATTGTGGTTATCCAGCGTGGCGTCGTCGCCCAGGCTGTAGTTTTCCGCCGCCACATAGGCCGTGCCCTGGTAAGCGAGGGCCTGCGACGGATAAGCGGACTGAAGATAGCTCCAGACGCTTTGCGGCGTCGCGCCGTTGAAAAGCGAAAAGCCGAGCCCGCTCAGCGTATAGAGCGATTGTCCCTTCCAGATTTGGTTGATGCCGGCGATCGGCCCCTCGCAAAGCGCCAGCATGACCGAAGCAGTGTAGGTGTATTCGCTTGTCCCGCTGCTGAAGAGGCCGCCCTTGCCTCCGCTGCTGCCGCCGTGGGTCTGGAAATCGTTATACCAGATCACATTCGGGGCAATCTTCGACGTGCCCCAGACAATCGGGATCGGCAGCGTGTTGACGGCGGTCTGGATCTGCAGACCGGTATAGTCCGGAGTCGTTGTTTGAGACGATCCGCCGCGGAAAAGTCCGCTCATTGCTGCGGCGTCCAATAGCTGAAAAAGCGCGGCATGCGCGCCGGATCGCTGAGCACGCTGTTGTGCCCGATGTCCTCCTCGAGAACGCGCCGTGCCGGATGGAAGGCATGCACGATCTTCAGCGGCTTCTTGGTGGTGACGATGCCGCCGTGTGAATAGCAGCGGCCATAGCGCAGAACCATCACGTCACCCGGCCCCGGCTCCACAACCTCCCGGCAACGATCAAAAACAAAGCCAAGGTAGCGTTCCTCGCTGCGATGCAAGTGCCAGTCGGCCGGATACGGCCGCGGGTCGAATGGAGCGCATAGACCGGTGTCGACGAAAACGCGGACCAGCAGCATCCCGCAATCGACACCGGCGCCTTTGATGTCGGCATGGTTATGGTAGGGCGTGCCGATCCATGATCGCGCTTCGGCCACGATCGCGGCGCGCTGCAGGACGGATGGCAGACGCCGGATGTCGGACATCGGCGACCGAGTTATCTGTTCGTCGGCAGACATCTGATCTTCGATATTCATCATCTGTCATCCAGGTCAGACCGCCATCTGCGGCGGCGGCACAAACGGAAAGCCGCGGAAATTCGCGAGATTGTTGAATTTGCCGCTGCACGTGCCGGCCGTGTGGTCGCAGCCGAAATAGACCGTGAAGGTATCTCCCGCCGCCGGCACGCTTTCCAGCGGATAGAGCAACGTCAGCGAGGTGCCGGCGACGGCGGAACCCACCGTCGCGGTTGCGCCGGCATTGACGCCGGAGGTGAAACTGATCGAGCCCTGCTGATAGTTCGTGCTGGCGCTCGACCAATTGATGACTGACGCCGTCGAGCCGGCGCCCACCGCGCCATTGCTGCCGAACGCGTTCTTCACCAGCGTGCAACCGGAATCGTAGAGCGTGTGCAAGCATGTCGGCTGATAAACGTTGCGCGGCATATCGATGTCGAGCAGCACAAGCTCGGAGTTGACGGTAAGCTTGGCGCTGGTGCGCCCGATCTGATCGACGGTGCCGAGGCGGCCCTTGAACAGCGTCACCGCGCCGATCGCCGTGCCGCCGATGCGGTCGGAAAAGAACACCCGGTCGCGCTCGATCTGGCAGCCGTCGAACGATCCGTCTCGCAGCGCCTGCAGGAACGGCGCGCCGCCGCTGATCGTGTCGGTGCCACGCGCCGCCACCGTGATCTGCTGCTGGTCGACCTCAAGGCCGACAGAAGCCTTGTACTTCAGTCCGTCGACGAGAACCGAGTTGGCGAGGTAGGTGTTGCCGTTGTACGCGAACGTCACATCGACATTGGTGTAACAGAGAATGACTCCCGACAGCATCGTAAACGTGAAGGCATCCGCCATAAGCAGCGGCACGTCGGGATTCCCTCGCACGGTGTTTAGGTAAGCGATCAACGCAGGAGACGCAGGCTTCATGGCTTCACGCTGCGAAATTTCATGCTTTCAAGCTTCCAAAGATTCGACATGAACTCCTCAAAGTCCATCTGGTCGTCGACAAAGCGACAATTGAAGGCGTAGGCGAAGTCGGCGGAAATGGTGGAGCCGGACGCCGGCGCGGACGTGAACGTCAAGCTGTTCGGAGTTGTCAGGCTGTAGCCCGTCGACGGCTGCACCGTCCCGTTGACGTAAATGTTGGTGATGCCGGTGACCCAACCGACCGGCTCGAGGAAACCGCCGAGCGAACGCATCATCGTAAATGTCGCCGTCGAGCCATCTCCGGTCGCAAAAGCCTGACCTAAGACCGAGTCGTCGTCCGGATCGGCGTAAAGAAAAGTGCCGAATTGGCCCTGCAATTGCAGAAAGAACCCCATCAGGCTCTGCAAGCTCGATGCCCCCAGCGCGGCGAACGCGCTCGCCGATGAGGTCAAACCGTTGTAGACGGCCTCGAACTCGTAGAGCGGATAGGTCATGAGCGCGACGCGCACTTCGCGGCCAGACACGTGTGAGGCCACCCGCGTCGAAAATCCCGGCTTCTTGTGCCGCGACCAGCTCAGTCCCGGCAGAATCGGTAGCGAAGGCGGTGTGGTCATGATCGGACCGTGCGCAGTTTCAGCGATTGCAGCGCGTAGAGCTCTGACATGAATTCTTCCACATCCTCGCTGTCGTCATCGAAGCGGCACAAAAAGCACCAGCCAAAGTCGGCGCTCACGGCAATACCGGACGCCGGCGCCGTCGCGAAGGTCAAAGATGGCGCAAGCGCCGTGCCGTCCACGGTGTAGCCATTTGATTGCGCAGCACCGTCGAGATAGACCGCCGACACCTCAATGTTCGCCGGCGTCACGGCAGAGCCGCCGATGCTCACGACGAATGGAAACGTCGTCGTCGTTCCATCGCCGACGCCGAGCGCCTGCCCTGCGAGCGGCGAGAGCGTCGGCGGTGCGAAATAGAACGAGGCGTTCTCGCCCTGACTTTGCTCGAAGAATCCGACGATGTCCTGCAGCTCGGCGTTCGGCGACGCCATGCGCAGGAGATCGTAGCTGAGCTCGATCTCCCAAAGCGGGGAGACATACTTTGCGACCCGCACTTCGCGACCGGATACGTGCGATCCCGTGCTCGTCGAGAAGATCGGCGAAAACGTTGCCGACCACCCAAGCGTGGGTACGGTCGGGAACGTCTGGTATGGGCCGGGCGCCGGTGGATTGTCCGGTACCGGCAACGCGACGAACGGCCCTTTGCCGGCGAGCCAGTTGCCGGCCGGCCAATTGTCGGCGTCTCCCCAGACGCCGACCAACTGCGGAAAGGTCGGAAAAGGTCGCGCATCCCAGTTCCAAGCCGACATGAATGCGGTCTGGATCATCACGACGCCGCTCGACGACGTTTCGTTGTTGCCGTCGGTCACCCAATATTCGTAGACGGCCTGCAACGCCAGCAGATACAGAAGATCGTCGCGGCGCGGCCAATAATCGCCGGCGACGCTCGCGCTTGTGTCCCAAATGGACCAGAACGGCGTGCCGCTTTCCGTGGAATTCGGATCGTAGAACAGGTTCGGTTGATTGGTGCCGCGGTCGCAGGCCGGAAAACCATATTCCGCAAACGTGATCGATTTCGATTGTGCGATCCATTCCGTGTAGGGGCCGTGCGGCGACCAACCGGTGCCGTCGCCGTCGTCATAGATCGCCTGATGCCGGTTGTTCCACCACCAGCGCAACTGCTTATTGGCAAGAAGCTCTTGGCTCGGCGAATAAGCGTTCCGAGACTGCGAGAGTCTATCGCCTTGCGGCAGCGAGACGCGGAGATCCGTCCCATTCGGGTCGAGTCCGATGCCGAGATTGTCGCTGTCGTTGTAGTACCAACTGAAATACTGGCCGCCTTCGATGTTTCCCTTGAGATAATCGAGGTTGTAGATCGTCGGCTGCCCGCTCAAGCCAAGACCGTTGAACGACGTCGGCGGCCAGGCACCGGACGGCGCCGGCGCGAGCCAGTTCTGGGCATCGAGCCCGCCGTCGCCGGTTGTCCAATCCGATAGCGGCAGGTAATTGTCGAAACAGACAAGGTCGATGTTGTCGTGGGCGTAGAGCTGATCGAGATGCGGCCACTGGCCGTTCTCGCCCGGGTGCTGATAACCCATCCACACCGACCAATCGGCCGAATAACTGATGAGGTTGTGCAGTCCGGTCGTGTCTTTGGTCAGGCCGGCGCCGTCGAAGACGCTTCTCACATCGTCCGACAATTGCATGAGCCCGGCAACGAACGGATAGTCCCAGGTGACGTTGCCGTCGCTTCCGGTCGTGCCGGCCTGGGTCCATGCCGGTCCGCGGATCGTTTCCAGCCCGCGCAGCTCCGAGCCGATGAGGAACAAAGCGACCCCGCCGGCGATCACGCACAAATTGGCGTAATGCAGGATCATCCGCCGCAACGTGAAATCGGTGGCCGGCCCGGAATAACTCACCGTCAGGTTCGTCGTGTCGCGCGTGAATTCCGACGTCGCCGCCGATCCAAGGAATGCGTCAACGGCGGCCGTTGCCGCGCTTGAAACGTCCGTCCCCGTATAGGTGATCCGCCCCCGCCACGGCTCTCCCGCGGCCGTCATGAGGATGAACGGATAGAAGACGACGCGCAGGCCGCGCGATTTCAGGTCCTCTATGCAGCGGACGATCGATTGATCGGACGGCGTGCCGCCGTATATGAAGTCGCCCGCCGCATTGGTCGGGATAGCGATGAGACCGGAGGACGCCTGCGTCAGGCCTGAGCAGCGCCAAACATCGGACGCGCCGGACGACTGCTCGAATGTGCCGCCGATATAAGTGGTCGAGGGATAGATTTGGCAGGCCGTGATATCGGTCGAATTGCCAAACCATGCGACGACGACTGCGACCGTGGTGCAGCCCGGGAACTCCGCCTGCAGGTCGTTGATCGCGATCGTGTAGTCAGTGACGGTTCCGGCGCCGTTGAGCGGACCACCATTCGCGTAGCGGTTGATCGAGGTCAGGCTTGCTTCGGTGACGCGCTGACCGAGATAGGCAATAGTGTCATAGGTGAATTCGCCGGTGGACGGCAGCAGATTGACGCCGCAGATATAGCCCATGGCCGGTCATGATCTGGCGGTCCGCAGCCCGATATGGGCCCCGCGCTTCACGGCGTCATTGATCGCGCGCAGCATGTGTCGCGAATTGTCGTTGAAGAAGCGCGCCACGCTCTGCGAATCGAGAGCCGAGACATTGATGCTCACCGGCGCGTGAATCTGCGCACCCATATTCGCGCCGGTGTATGGCCCCGATCCGCGTGCCGCCGGAACGATCGATTCGCCCGGATGAATGAGTGCGAGGCCGCCGCGCACGACATAGTCGGTGCCAACGTCGAAGATGGCCGCCGCCGACACCGAAGCCTGCGCCGCGGCAGCCGGACCGGCGGCCGCGGGCCCCATGGTCGGCGACAGGAAGGCAAAGACGCCGGCAAATGTCTGCGCCGCGTCGGTCATGATCGCTTCCAGAGCGTTGGCGGCATTGGCGAGGATGCCGGAACTCGACGCCGTCTGCTCGGCCGCGGCACGCGTCGCTGCACCGGTGGTGGCGGCGGTGGTCTGCGCGATCTGCGCAGCCGCCCACTTGACCACCATCTCCTCGACCATCTCGATGAATCTGATCGTCAAGTCCTCAAAAACCTTTTTCATCGCCGTCTGCCATGTCGTCGTTCCCTCCAACAGGCCGCGGATTTGCGAGTTGAAGGCGCTCGTCAGGTTCGACAGATATCCGTTCCACAGGGACTGCTGCGCTGCGATCGATTGCTCGTCGAGACGCAGCATGTCCGAGCGGTGCTTTTCTTCGAGCTCGGCGATGCGGTCCAGCACCGCCTGCCGTTGCGCCACCCTCAAGCCGTCGATGCCGGCTTCCTGTTCGAGCAGCGCGAGCTGCGCCTCGTATTCCTGTTGCGTTTCCGCCTCGAGCAACGAAAATTTCTGGTTTTGCGTGATTTGATACTGGTTCACCTCGGCGTCGAGCACGGTCTTTTTTTCCGCAAGACCCTGCTGCAACAGCTTGATTTCACTCCCGATTTCTTTCACTTGGGCGGCGCTGCGCTCGGCCGCTTTGCCAAGCTCGGCGAACGCACTTGCGCATTGGACGATCTTATCAACCGGCAACGCCGAACCGAACGTATTCCCCAATTGATTGAGACTGCCGCCGAGACCACGCACCGGCTCCGTCAGTCCGGCGAGCGCGCCTTGGATTTGCGCAATTCCGGCGAGCGCGTCCTCGGTCGAGGCGCCAAAATGAATTTCAACGTCATTGTCATCAGCCATCGGCTATGCCCTCGCGGCCTCACCTGATCGTTCCATTCGGAAACATGGCAAGCAGTTCGTGATAACTCTTCGACGGTTTTGCCCGCGGCTTAAAGCCGAGATAGCCGGCCACCATCCGGCGAAGCGGCGGGCACTCCGCCCAGGCGCGATGTAAATCCTCGAGAAACGGCACATCGATCTGGTCGAGCACCTGGTCGCGCGCCCAATGCAGTTCAATCACAAGGTCGGCGACGAGCGCGCGCCAGTCGACGGTGTCGAAGCGCTCGCCGCCAACATTTCCCCCGCGGCGGCATTCACCCTTCTGCCGCCGGCCTGCTCGATCACCACCGGAAGCGCGCCGACGAGCTCCGCTATAGTGATGGGAAGATCGAGAAACTCATCGTGCGTGAGCGCAGGGTGGGCGCGGCGCAGCCCATGCCAAAGCACTTCGGCCAACGGCAACAGCCGCTCGCCGCTCAGGTTCTCGGCGGTGATTCCGGAAAGCTTCGGCACATAATCGGCTATGGCGAGGATCTGCCGCAGCGACAGCGGCGCGACGGTGAAATCTCGGCCGGCGAGTTGCACCAAGCGCGCCGTCGCAAAGTCGATGGATTCGTCACGCTCTAAAGTCACTAGCAGTCTCCTATTCGCTCAGGCTGATCGTGCCGATATTGTTCGATGAATCGGCGATCGCCTGGAAATCGAATTCGGCGACCGTGAACTTCGTGTTGGAAAACGGCAGCGACAGCTTGGACGAGATGCAAGCGTTGAGCTTCACCAACAGGTCCTTGCTGGTCCCGAAGTAGTTGAACGTCTCCTTCAGCGAGACTTCGAACATCGGCAACGGCCCGGTGAGCTGATTTGCCAGGCTGATCTTGTTGCCGGAAGTGATCGTGTAGCTGTAGTAGATCAGCACGGAGGCGCCATTGTCGGCGGAGTTGAAGCTATAGACGCCGCTCGACACGCTGTATTGCCCTTGCGCCGGCGAGGACGCGACGGGCGAGAGCTGAGCGCCCGTCGAGGCATAGAAGACGCCGTAATCTTCGACGAACGTCGCACTGTTGGCGACGGTGACCGATGCCGAAGCGACGGTGTCGGTCTCCCCGGTCGTCATCTCCAACATGCTGTTGGCGGTGAGCGTCTGGCCGAGGAACAGATTATTGATCTGCGTTGCCTGCAGCCGCGCAAACTTTGCCTTGCCGGTGATCTTGAACTCGCCGCCGCCGGCCGCGACCGCCATATTGTACTGGCCGAGCAAGGTCTCGATCTTGCGGTCGAAATCGAGCGAGACATCCTGCAAGGTGCCGAGCAGGCACGGCGGCGTGCCGGTCACGTCGGTGCGCTTGCCGATGAGCGTACCGCTGCCGAAGGCATATTGGGTCATGGATTGATCTCCTGGTGATCTGTAAATGTTGCAAATCGCGGTGCACACCCTCTCCGTTGCGGAAGAGGGTGGCGAGCGGCATCAGCCGCGAGCCGGGTGAAGGGTTGAGCCGTTTCTTACGGAACGAGAATCTGGAACGGGATTGCAGCAACGGCCTTGCCGTCGATGTCGCCGGTGTCGATGAACACCGGGCCGAGCGGATAGCAATGCGCGACAAGCCCGCCGAGCGTCTGCTTATTGCCGTTGAGCGCATCGGCGCCGCTTGGGGCGACCGCGGCATCCATGGCGTCGAGCAGCGTGTTCATGGCGGTATCCGGAACATCCTCCGGGTCCATGCCGGCCGAGAGATAGACGAACACATGCGC
>JASHQI010000237.1 GCA_030037645.1 Xanthobacteraceae bacterium | reverse complement strand
GAGCGCGCCTCAGCGTGCGCCATTTTCGTACGCCTTCACGAAGTCGCCGAATGTCTGCGGAAACATGACATCTTCGGAGGCCGTGAACGGATCGATGCCGAGTGTGTCTTCAAGACGCGCGACGAGCACGGCAAAGCCGAGCGAATCCAAACCCGAATTCAAGAGCGCCAGATCATCGCGCAACGGCGCCAGCATCTTGCCGTGCTCGCGCGCAACCTGTGCCATCTGATCGATTATGGTTAATTTTATCATCATTACCCACGAGCCTACGCTTTGTTCATCGCCAGCCGGTATATTCGACAACGATTACAATCAAGTTCATGACACGATCGTGGTCAACGCGAATGACTTCCGCAGCACCGGCAATCCGCTGTCGTCAAATCGATGAAACCGACATTTCCGATGTCGCAACACTGCTGACGCGCGGGTTCCCGACCCGAACGCGGCAGTTCTGGATGAGCGCGCTGCACCAATTGGCCCGGCATAATCCGCCGCCCGGATTGCCGAGATATGGTTACCTGATGGAAAGCGGCGGCCGTCCGGTGGGGACGATTCTGTTGATCTGCTCGACGATGCCTGGGGGCCATGGCGCGGCGGTGCGCTGCAATCTCTCAAGCTGGTATGTCGAGCCGCCTTTTCGAGCGTACGCGACGCTGTTCGTGGCCCAAGCGCTCCGACACAAGGATGTTACCTACCTGAACGTCTCGGCGGCGCCGCACACCTGGCCGATCATCGAGGCGCAAGGCTTTTCGCGCTATTGCGACGGTATCTTCATTGCCGTACCGATCTTGAATAGGTCGTGCGGCGATGCCGAGGTGAAGGCATTCGACGTGCCACGACAGCCGCAGGTTGACTTCGATCCGTTCGATCAAGAGGTGTTGCGGCACCATGCCGAGCACGGCTGCATCAGCTTGTGGTGCGCCACTGCCGAGCGCGCTTATCCATTCGTTTTCCGCCGGCGCCTGGTCAAAAACGTCATACCTTGCACACAACTGATCTACTGCCGGGATATCGCCGATTTTGTCCGATTTGCCGGACCGATCGGACGATACCTGCTGCGTCGCGGCAGGCCTTTCGTCATTATCGATGCGAACGGCCCAATACCCGGGTTGATCGGGACGTTTCATCGCGACAGCATGCCGAAATATTTCAAGGGGCCGCAACGGCCTCGACTGGGTGATCTCGCCTATACCGAATATGCCATATTGGGCGTTTGACTTGCGGTAATTCACAAAGGCCAGTGAACGCGCTCAATTGCGGATGAATTCCAACTCGAAAGGGATCGCCGGATCATCCGCCTGCGTGGATGAGGACAGCGGCAATCAGACCGTCAGCGCTTTGCGGACCGCGACCGGCCAATGCGGCAGGTCAAGACCGTGCGTCGCGAACAACGCCAAGGCCAAGCGATCGATGCCGAATGCCACGCATGCCGTATGCGCCACTTCACCGGCCTCGGTGCAAAGACTCCAGGTCGCACCGAAATGATCGCGGTGATTGTTGAAGCTCATGCAAGCCGTCGGCTGCTCCGCGGAGTGTACCGGCACGAGCAACTCGAATTTCAGCGCTTGCTCGAGCTGGCTCGTCGCCATCAGTTTTCTGCCACGACCGAAGAACGGATCGCTAGCTTGATCGATACGGTAAGTCAGGCCCAATTGCTCGGCAAATCCCTGCGCTCGCGTCATCCAACGCCGACGAAATTCCTCAACCTGTTTGGGGGTGCCGATCGAAACATATTCGCGCATTCGAAATGACTGCAGACGATCGAGCAATTTCGACGGCTCGCGCCGGAAGCAGTCGCAGGCGACGTCGAACACGAGGCCGGCTGCCGGCACCTGACCGCGGCTCGCCACCAACGGATAAATCGGATAGCAGGCGGCCGGACTCAAAACGAGATCGACGGCCGATAGCTGCGACGCCCAATCGCCGCCGGCCTCGTGCCGCTCAACCGCGGCGCCTATTTCCGCTTCGTTTCCTGCAAGGCAGCTCACACAGCCGAGAAAGTGCGGAAAGTTTTTCAGGTAGCCGGATTTCTCCAATTGTCGCCGACTCATCACGGGAGGAAAGCGGAGCACTTCCATCTCAGGCTCGCGGTATCGCGAGATCAAATTGGACAGGCAGTTGACGACCTGCTCGAACGCGGCGGTACGCGCGTAAACGCCATCGATCCCTGTCGGCAACAGCAGCGCTTCAGCAATCGAATCCAACGAACGGGCTGAGCTTGCCGGCTTCTTGAATGCCACATTCATAGAAATCGCACCTCCTTCCATCGCAACATCGACGCGATGCTCAGTCTCGTAACGAGCGGGGAACGCCGTTCACCACTGACGCCGTTGCTATATTCGAAAGGATGCGATCATTGCTGATCATGATCGGCGACGACAGGATATCGCGGAAATGGCGGCCAACGCTGAATTCGCTGTCATTGCGATAGCCCGCCAGCCCGCATGTTTGCATTGCGCTCATGACGGTCGAAACCGCGACCTCCGATGCGTTAACCTTGAGCAAATTCATGCTGGTCTGGAATTCGACCGATACAAGCGCCGCAGGATCGATCGCAATTGATTCGAATCGATCCAGTGCCGTGACGATGAGGCCACGAAGAATCCGCAGCGAAGCGTCGGCACGCGTCAGGTGGCTGGCCGCGGGCGGCAGCGTCCCGCCGGCCCGATGTGCGGCCTTGCGTACGAATGCGCGGGCACGATCGACGGCAGATGCAGCAATGCCTGCCCAGGCGCCGCTCCAGGCGAGATGCGCAACCGGCACCATCGTTTGAGTGTGAATCTCCTCATAGCTCACAGGCAGAATCTGCTCGCTCGAGCCGGACGCGACGAGCTTGAAGTCTTCGCTGCAGGTACCGCGCATACCCAACGCGTCCCAGCCCGCGAGACGTTCGAGTACATAATCCGGCTTGAGAAATACGACCAGCACCTGATCGGTGCTGGCGGCCTCGGCTGAACGCCGCGCGGTGGTGACGATGCCATCGGCCGCTTCACCGTAGGAGATCACTGTTGCCTGTCGCTCAAGCGCGATGTCAGTTCCATTTCGTACGATTGGAGCCGAGCTGTTGCGAACATCGCCGCCTTTCTGGCCCTCGGTAGTCGAGGAAGCGAGCAGCAGTTGCTCGCGGCACAGCCGGCGCAGCAGGTGCTGATGCCAACCGCCGGCTCTGCTATGCCGGACCAGACACGCGATTTTGGTCTGGTGCATCGCATAGACCATCGCCGCTGATGCGCACGATCGACCGAGCGCGTAACAGATATCGACGACGTCAGAGATGCCGGCCCCCTCACCGCCCAGTTCACGCGGCACTGCAACGCTCAACAGGCGCTCGTCGCGCATTGCTCTTATGGCCTCATGCGGGATTCTCGACTCACGATCGACCGCTGCGGCATGAGTTGCGGCAATCGCGGCGACCTTGTCGGCCCGTCGCATCAAATCAGAAGCCCTGTCGGCGCGCGCAGGATTCGCAACGACGACATCCGGCGCGTCATCTGGCGCGGCGTGGATATCCTGATCGAGGTCTTGACGCCTCGCGGATCGGGCAGTCATGGATTTGCTCACGATGGAGTTGCCGCCTCTCGCAATCCGATATCGCAAACTATTTTTTGACGACCCTCTGATACATCACAATTGCCAATTGGTCGTAACGTTCACAGGCAATTGTCGTTGTTCTTTGGCGTAAAGGTTACCAATCGACAACACATGACGTGGTAACCAGGTTATGTGCAGTTAATACAAGGGCGAACGCTCGCTGAAGCCTCCGGCCGGTGTAAAATTCGGGGAACATTCATCGTGCTCGATCGAACCGATCTTCAGTCGACGGACCGTCTCACCGTTCTCGTCCGCGCCCTCCTGGTCAAACGCTCCATCGATCGGCCGGTTGGACACCGCGACGATCTCACTGAGAGCGGTCTCTCATCACTCGATATTGTCACGCTCATGCTCTCCGTCGAGAACGAGTTCGAGGTTAGAATCCCTGAATCGGAGATGGTGCCGGCAAACTTTCGTTCGATCGCGCGGATCGACGCGCTTGTCCAAAGGCTACTCGGCGAGCTCAAGTGAACCGATGACGCGGGATTCGTTCCCGCGGCGGCACTGCAGGCATTGCCGTGTTCGACGTCGCATCAATATCGACTGCTCAATTCGCTTCGGAGCCGGTCCAAGGTTGGGGTAACCGCTCGCCGGGCCGGCTGCGACAAATTGCAAACGGATGCGCGCAACCTACTGGTCTAGGCGGCGTCGCAATGAGATGATGCGCACAAGCAAGACACGGACCCAAGGTAAAGCCTCATGGAATTCGGCATCCTCTTCACATCTCATCCGGACATCGATACCGAGCCTTATCCGCACCGCGACGTCCACGCCCGAGTAACGCGACAAATTCTGCGCGCGGACGAACTAGGCTACGATTATGCGTGGGTCGCCGAGCACCATTTCAGTAATGAATACGGCATCATGCCGGACGTGTTCGTCTATGCGGCCTATCTCGCAGCCCTGACCAAACGCATCAAGATCGGGACTGCCGTGGTGACCTTGCCGCTCGCCAACCCGCTTCGCGTCGCCGAGAACACGGCCTTCCTTGATATTTTGAGCCAGGGGCGCTTTGCGCTCGGTCTCGGCTCGGGCTATCGCAAGTACGAATTTGACGGCTTTGGCGCCGATTTCGATGCACGACGCGATGTGCAGGAGGAGGCGCTGCCGCTCCTCATGGAATTGTTCTTCAAAAAACGTGTCGACCACCACGGCAAGCATTTCAATTTCAAGGTGGATGGAGCTTATGAGCTTTTTCCCCATTCGCTGCAGCAACCCCACCCGCCGATTTTCCTCGCCGGCGCCACCGACCGCTCGATCGGTGTGGCTGCGCGCATGGGGTTCGGCTTATTCCTGTCGAGCTGGACGCCGTTCGCCGAATTGGCCCGACAAACGGCAGGCTACCGCAAGCTTCTTGAGGAGACGCCCCCGGCGCTGCGTGGCAACCCAGCGCGAGGCCTGATCGACATCGCGCGTTGGGTCTATGTGGCTGAATCCGACGCCAAGGCGCGGCGCGACAGCGAGGCCGTCATCCTGCGGAGCCTCGCCCACTTCTCCAGTGGACACACGTCCGGCTATCTCGGTACGGTGTCGCAAGATGTCGGTGCAAAAAAGCGCGATTACGACGCGCTGAGCCGCGATATCATCCTGCACGGATCAGCGGCGACAGTCGTCGAGAAAATCGAGCAACTCCACTCCATGGCCGGAAATTCGTCGGTCATGCTGCACTTCCCGCCATGGTACGGCGCGGAAAAGGCGCTTGCCTCGCTCGAGCTTTTTGCCAGCGAGGTCATGCCGAAATTCCAGCGGGCGCCGCGCGCCAAGCTGCGTGCCTCATGATCATTACCAATAAAAAGGCCCGGCCTGGGATTGCTCCCAAACCGGGCCCGTCGTTGCGACGAAGTTACTGCCGCCCAGAATAGCCGTTGTGGTTTCTGATGACCTTGTTTGTATTGGCGGCGCTTCCAGTCCGTTGAGCGCTCGAATGGGTGCCAGCACCGCCGCTTGCGGCTGCGTTACCAGCAGTATTGCCACTCATTCCCTGGGCCATTGCCAAGGAACTCGCCCCTATGGCTAGCGCTGCTGCGATCGCTAAAGTTTTGAAAGTCGACATCAAGGCCTCCTGACTTGCAACTATAGAAAACAACATCCACGCCAAAGTAGTGTTCCTGATATTTTTCCCGGAAAGTGTTGTCTCCGGGTGGAACCGAATACGGGGCTGAGTTCTAATGGGAACTCTTGCGCTTTGTTTGCTCGAATGGCGACGGTCAGCAATCAGGATCGCAATTTTCTTTTCGCTGGA
Organism: Xanthobacteraceae bacterium; assembly: GCA_030037645.1. GTDB lineage: Bacteria > Pseudomonadota > Alphaproteobacteria > Rhizobiales > Xanthobacteraceae > BOG-931. The sequence continues at coordinate 11,410 of JASHQI010000237.1, read as the reverse complement.
GCCGAAGAAAGGTTGCCTCTCTCATGTCAAAGACGGTGTTTTATGCCAGCATTGGCTCGGAGCTTGCGCTGTATGATCTGGATGTCGCGGCCGCCAGGTTGAGTAGGCGCAATTCGGTAAGGCTACCCGCCAACATTCAATATGCCTGGCCCCACCCATCACGGCGGATTCTCTACGTGGCGTCGAGCAACGGTGGGCCCGGCATTGCGGGCGACGCGCATTACGCAAGCGCGCTTCTGATCGATGAGGCGACCGGTGCTTTGCAGCCGCATAAAAGGACTGTAATGCTGCCGTCGCGCCCGATCCACGCCAGCGTCGATGCGAAGGGCAAATACCTGCTCACCGCCTTCAACAATCCGAGTCATGTAACAGTGCATCGCCTGGAGGCTGACGGCAGCGTCGGCGTGCCGATCGTGCAGCCGCAACGACTCGACACCGGCATTTACGCGCATCAGATTCTTGTCATGCCATCGAACCGCGCTGTCACGCTCGTGACGCGCGGCAACAACGCCACGCCCGACAAGCCTGAGGATCCCGGTGCGATCAAAACCTTCACCTACCACGATGGCGTGCTGACCAATCTCGCTTCGATCGCACCGGGCAACGGCCTCGGCTTTGGACCGCGCCATCTCGACTTCCATCCGAAGGGGCCTTGGGCGTTTGTCTCGATCGAGCGGCAGAACAAGCTTTACGTCTACAGACTCGAGCCAGAGATTGGCCTCGCCCCGGCGCCGATGTTCATCAAGGATACGCTGTCGAACCCCGCTACGCCTGCGCGGCAGGGCGCCGGCCCGATTCACGTGCATCCGAACGGCAAGTTTGTCTACCTCACCAATCGCGCCTCGGCAGTGACGGACTATGGCGGGAAAAGGGTGTTCGCCGGAGGCGAAAACAGCATTGCTGTCTTCGCCATCGAGCAACAGACGGGCGAACCAGAGCTGATCCAAAACATCGACGGCCGCGGTATCCAATTGCGTACTTTCGCCATCGATCCGAGCGGCCGCGTACTGGTCGCCGCCAGTATCATGCCGCTGCCGGTGCGCGAGGCAAACGGCATCGGCACGCTCACCGCCGGCCTGACAATTTTCCGTATAAGCGATGACGGCAAACTCGAATTCGTGCGCAAATACGATGTCGATACCGGGAACGCTCAGCAATTCTGGAGCGGCATGGTCACTCTGCCGTGACTTTTTCGTGCCGCCTCCGGGATGGTACGAACGACGGTCCAGAACAAAACGCACGGCCGTGGACGGCGGAGAGCACTCGTCGATACCAGTGCACGATCTTCCGACCATCACCCCAATCCCTCGCACAAGGGGAAGCAGAACGTGCTAGTTTCTGCTCATGACGCTCATCATCAACAACGCTGATGTCGCCAAGCTGCTGACCATGGAGATCACTATGGCGGCATTGGAAGAATCCTACCTCGCGCTTGCCTCGCGCGAAGCGGTCTGCCGGCCACGCATCGACATCCGCATTCCAACCACCGACCCCGCCAAAAACTATCAATGGGGCACCATGGAGGGCGGTTCGACTGCGGGCTACTTCGCGATCCGGATGAAATCGGACGTCATTTACGAAACGCGTTACAACGGTTCGATCACGCAGGAAAAGTACTGCATGCGGCCGGGTCTGTACTGCGGTCTTCTCCTTCTCACGTCCATCGAGACCGGCGAGCCGCTGGCTTTCATCAACGATGGTCATCTCCAGCATATGCGTGTCGGCGCCGACGGCGGCATTGGCGTCAAATATCTGGCAAACAAGGATGCCGCCGTCGTCGGCATGCTCGGCTCCGGCGGTATGGCGCGCACTCACATGCGCGCTTTCACCCTCGTGCGCGACATCAAGAAACTCCAGGTCTTCAGCCCGACGCGGGAGAACCGTGAAAAGTTCGGACGGGAGATGGCCGCGACCTACAATATCGAAGTCATGGTCTGCGATCGTCCCGAGGATGTCTACAAGGGCGCCGACATCGTCGCCGGCTTGACCGATTCCGCCGAGCCGGTCATCGACGGCACGCTGCTCGAACCCGGCGCCCACATCGTCAATGTCGGCGGCAGCGGTAAGCCCGACGTCGAGAGTTTGCGGCGGGTCGATGTCTATCTGCGCTTCGGCGATGCGCCTGCGCCCGTCGGCAGGCCTGAACTCGGCGTCGACGATGAACATCTTGGTTATGAAGCGAGTCCGGAGCGGCCGAAATTCGGCGATGGCAGGCGCGGCAGGCGTCGCCACGGCAACATGCTGCCGGACAAGCGTGTCACGCTGGCCGATCTCGCCACTGGCAAAGTCAAGGGCCGCACCGGCCGCGCGCAGATCACCTATTCCGAGCGTGGCAACCTGCAAGGTGTGCAATTCTTCGCCATTGCCGGCAAAATCTATGAATTGGCCAAGCGCGCCAACCTAGGCCGAGAAATTCCGACGGAATGGTTCCTGCAGGATATCCGCGATTGAGCGTCGGCCGGTATCACGAATGTGCCTTCTTGCGGGGGTCGTTCCCGTAGCCATTTTTGCCTCATTCACAAAAGGTCACGCCGCCATGTCGATTCGCCCCGTAAAGAGCATCGTCACATCGAAGCCCACTGTGGAAGGCGCGGGCGTGAAATTGCGTCGCGCCTTCGGCTTCGGCAATACCACCGAGTTCGATCCGTTTCTGCTGTTCGACGATTTTCGCAACGATCGACCGGATGATTATCGTGCCGGATTTCCGTGGCATCCGCATCGCGGCATCGAGACCATCACATATGTACTGGCGGGCAGCGTGGAGCATGGCGATAGCCTGGGCAATCGCGGCAATCTTGGCGCTGGCGACGTGCAATGGATGACCGCCGGCAGCGGTATTCTCCACCAGGAAATGCCGCAGGGCGACGCGACCGGCCGCATGCATGGCTTTCAGCTCTGGGCCAACCTGCCCTCTTCGTTGAAGATGGCGGCACCGCGTTACCAGGACATCAAGGCTGCCGAGATTCCGGAGCGTGTCGATGACGACGGCACCCGCGTGCGCGTCGTTTGCGGCGAGTTCTGGGGACGACGAGGCCCAGTCGAGGGCGTGGCTGCCGATCCGCGTTACCTTGACGTCAGCGTGCCGGCGGGAAAGCGCAAGACCCTGCCGGTCGAGCTCGATCGCCACGCCTTCGCCTATGTCTTCGAGGGTACCGGCGATTTTCGCGCCGCCTCAAAGCCATTCGGTGTGCTCACCGAGAAAACCGATAGTCGAGCCGAAACGTTGGTCCGGGAGACGACCGGCAACCGCTCGCTCGTTCTGTTCGATCGCGGCGACGAGGTCACTGTGCAGGCCGGCGAAGGAGGAATCCGGTTTCTGCTCGTTTCCGGAAAGCCTATCGAAGAGCCGGTGGCATGGTACGGGCCGATCGTGATGAACACGGAAGCTGAGTTGCAGCAGGCTTTTGCCGAGCTGCGTGCCGGCACCTTTATCAGATAAGGCGTGCCCTACTCGATATGCGCGATCGACTGAGCCCATAACGCACGCAGCACTAGTGCCCAGGAAGCGCGTCGCCCGGTCGACGACGCGCCAAAAGCCCAAAAGCAACCCATGCGCGGCACACAGGTGTGCAGCGAAGGCCGCTGCCGTCCGCGCTATGCCTAAGGAATCGTTAATCGCCATCCGATTTACGGAAACTCAAGGCGCATTTGATTTCCTTCGTGGATCGCGCTTTCGGTCAACGCAAGTTACAGCGGCCCGCTGTGCGCGTCGTTGTAATGTCCGGTCAAGGAACGTGCCGAAATGCGTGTGCGGTCAGCCGACAAAAAGTCGTCCACCCGTCGGCTTCGCTGGCTCGTTATAGGCACCGCGCTGATTGTTGCGTCTATCGTCGGCGCGAATGGTCTTGTTATAGCGCAGCTCCGTCAAAGTACTTTGCAGGAGGTGCAAACCAATCTCCTACGTCAAAGCTTGACTTTGTCGGAACTCACCGAGCGCAGCTTTCAGAACGTCGACTTGGTATTGTCCAGCGTGGCCGAACAGGTTCGCCTCGTCGCTGCAACCGACGGCAACCTTCGCCAACTGACAAGTCCAACCTATCACGCCTTCCTAACAGAGAAAAAATCCGTACTGCCGCAGATCGCCGGGATCGGAATTCTGGATGATCACGGCACGAGATTGAATCAAACGCGCGAAGCGCCCAGTCCGAATGCCGACCTTTCGCACCGGGAATATTTCCTTGCACTAAAGGAGAACCCTGATCTGACATCGTTTATCGGCCAACCAAGACGGGGCAGCTTGAGCGGCGCCTGGGTCATAATCATGTCACGCCGCGTGTTGGCGGATGACGGAAAATTCCTCGGCGTCGTCTTTGCCTCGACGAGGATGGAATACTTCGAGAAATTATTCCGGTCCACTTCCCCCGGCGGGGGATATGCAGAAACGTTGCTGAAGCGGGATGGGACCTTGCTGGCGCGGTATCCCAGCGCTGGCAATATCGGCGCGACCGTATCGGCGTCAGTCCTGAAAAAATTGTCGGCTTCGCGTTCTGGCGTGTCCCGGTCCATAAGCCCAATCGACGGGAAGGCGCGCGTCGCCGCCGCCTACAGCCTTTCGAGCTATCCCCTCGTCGTGGTGGTGACGCAAGATGAGGCATCAGCGTTCGCCGTTTGGCGCGCGACCGCCGTAACGATGTGTCTCATCGCATCCGCAATGATCGGCATCATCATCATCGCCGCATGGTTGATCACGCAGTCTTGGAAGCAGCAAGAGCGCCTCACCGCCGCACGCGCCGCCGTTGTCGAGTCCGAAAAGGTGCGCGCGCTCGCGGAGGCCGAATTGCTCCGCCAACGAGATTTGGCGGAGCAAACGCTGCGCTTTACGGCCGCCGTGGAAAACATGTCGCAGGGACTGTGCATGTTCGACAAGCAAACGCGCCTTGTCGTCTGCAATCAATCGTACGTCAAAATCTACAGATTGCCGACGGATTTGAGCACGCCGGGCACGCCATTCAGCGACATTATTGCCTACCGTTTCCGTAATAGCGCCCTGAAAGATGGCCAGGCCAACGTCGAGCTGCAGCAGCAGCTATCCGTTCTGTCCGCATTGTCGGTTGTGCAAAGGTCGAGCCGTATCGACGAGCATGACGATGGAAGACTCATCCGCGTAACACGTCAGCCGCTTCCCGGCGGTGGCTGGGTCGCTACTCACGAGGACATTACCGAGCAGCGGCGCGCTGAACAGGAACTGGACGAAACCAAAAGATTTCTCGATTCGATTATCGATAACATCCCGATTGCGGTGATCGTCAAGGACGTGAGCACGCGCAAATACGTTCTGGTCAATCGGGTGTTCCAGGCGATGGTAGGCTTGAAGCGCCACGAATTGCTTGGCAAGACCGTGTTCGATCTCTACTGCAAAAAGACCTCGGAATTCATCGACAATGTTGACACCGAGTTCCTGCGGGACAGTTCGGGCGTCAAATACCATGAATATGAAGTTGATTCGGAATTGCATGGCTCGCGGATTCACGCGACCAGCCGCATCGTCACGCGCGACAGCCAGGAAAATCCCAAATACTTCATCACCGTCATCGAGGACGTAACCGAGCGAAAGAAATCGGAACAGCGCATCGCCTTCATGGCGCATCACGATGCGTTGACCGGACTGGCGAACCGTGCGGCAGTGGCGCAACGGATCGAAGAAGCCGCCGAGCGCCACCGACGATGGGGCGACCCGTTCACCGTTCTGCTTTTGGATCTCGACAGGTTCAAGCTGGTCAATGATACGCTCGGCCATTCCGCAGGCGACGAACTGTTGCGGGACGCGGCGATGCGGCTGAAGGCGCTGCTGCGCGAAACGGACGCACTTGCGCGCCTGGGCGGCGACGAGTTTGCGATCATTCAGGGCGGCGAAACCGACCAACGCGAAGCCGCGAGCGAGCTGGCGGATCGCGTGATCACGGTCATCGCCGAGCCGTTCAACCTGGATGGCAACGAGGTCAACATCGGCACCAGCATTGGAATTGCCTTGGCGCCAGAACACGGGACCAATCCCGATAACCTCCTGAAGATGGCCGACATGGCGCTGTACAGCGCAAAATCAGGCGGTCGCAACGGTTATCGCTTCTTCAATCCCGACATGGGAGCGGCCGCCAATGCGCGTCACGCCCTTGAAAACGAATTGCGCCACGCGATTCAACAGAACGAGCTGGAGCTTCACTATCAACCGATCGTCGATACGAAAACGTTGCGCATTTGCGGCGCCGAAGCCTTGATCCGCTGGCGGCATCCCACCAAGGGCATCATCACGCCCGACATTTTCATCCCGCTCGCCGAGGATACGGGCATGATTGCGCAGATCGGCGAATGGGTGCTGCATACGGCCTGTGCAGATGCCGCAAATTGGCCCGCCGACGTCAAGGTTGCGGTCAATCTGTCGCCCGTGCAATTTCGAAAGACCAATCTATCCGACATCGTGATGGGCGCGCTCGCCCAGACCGGATTGCCGCCGACGCGATTGGAGCTTGAGATCACCGAGACCGCTCTCATCGAATCGGGAGCGGAATGCCTGCCGGCGCTGCATCGGTTCAGAAAGGCCGGTATCGCGATTGCACTTGACGATTTCGGAACGGGATATTCGTCGCTCAGTCAGTTGACGATGTTTCCTTTCGACAAGATCAAGATCGACAAGTCGTTCACGCAAAACTTGACCAAACGCACCGAATGCGCAGCCATCATTTCGGCAGCGCTCACGCTTGCGCAAAACCTCGATATTGCGACCACCGCAGAGGGCATTGAAACAAAAGAGCAGTATCAGCTCTTGAAGCTGGCTGGCGTGACGTCGCTGCAAGGTTATTTCTTCAAGCGGCCGTGCCCGCTTGCCGAAATCGATTTCAGCGCTTGCTTCAGCCAGCCCCCGATCGTCGCGGACGTCGCGTAGTTTCGTTCCGAGCGCCTATCCGGCGCGCAACGGTGCCGGCTGCTCAGCGAGCATCACCTGGATGGCAAGCCGCGTGGTCGCGACATCGAGACCATGCTTGCTCACCAGATCTTGGCAATCGGCCAAAATCGCATCGGCATCCTGCATGATCTTCAGACGCTTGTAGTGGTCGTCTTCATGCAGCCCCATGCTGGCACCGACGATTTCGTACATGTTCATGATGCGGAAGGGCCAATCGCGCTCGTGTGCGCACAATGCGCGGTGATCCGAGTGATAGATCGCCACCAATGCGTCGATGCCGACCGCTTCCGCCGCTAAAAGCTCGGCTTCGTCCAGCGCGCGGCGGTATGCCGGCAACACTTTCAGGTTGTTGCTCTGCAGACCGACTGCCGGCTGATGCAGATCGACGATTTCGATGCCCGGCACGGCGCGCAGGATGTCCTCAGCCGCCTCGACTACGCCGCGGATACCGGGATGGCGATGCAGCGCGATCCGCATAGGCACGCGCTCGCGCAGCATCGGCCGCAGCCGGTCGAGATTCTTGCGCAGATACATCGTGAACGGCGTCATCTCGAACGGCTTTGCGCCGCGCATTTTCTCAATGGTCGGCAGCGTGGTCTCGGTGAACTGGACCTGGCACGACGGGCACCACGACACCACCTGCTTTGACTTGCTCTGCGCCAACTTGTCGATCGAGTTCTCGCCCAGTCGCCCGGACGTCGCAACGTCGCCGGTGCGCATCTGCAGCACGCCGCAGCAATGGGTCGGACCGCCCATCACCTCATAACTGGCCCCAAGCGCATCCATGATGTCGAGCGCAAAGAGGGCAATGTGCGGTGTCTTGAGCACATTGCAGCCGGTATAGAAAACGAAGTCTGGAAGCGCGTCCTCGCCGGCGCGAGCCGGCGATCGCTTGGCGCCTTGTCCAAGCCGCTGCAACAACGCTTCATCGAGTTGCAGGCGAACAAGGTGATTCACGTCGCGCGCCACGGTGCGAAAACTATCGACCCCGTTTCGCCGTTGCGTTGGCACGTCGTTCTTCGCCCGCGCCATGGCGACCCGCGCCATGCTGAGCAGAAAGCGCGGATTGACACCGTAGTCGCAGGCCTGGATGCATTCACCGCTGAGCAGGCAGCCGCTTGCCCACTTGCGCGCCGCTTCATGACCCTCGCCAAGTCGCAGGATGTCGATGATGCCGCTGATGATTTCGCGGGGCTCGCCTTCAACGCCGGCAGGTGCGGTAGCCGGGCAGACCTCGACGCATTTGCCGCAGCGCGTGCACGCGTCGATCATGCCGTCGACGCGGGCTTGAAGCGCAGATTCGAAAGTCTCGGCCATCGCAGAATTCCGGCTCGATCCGTGGACCGATTTGACTCTTATCCTATCCCCGATTCCGCCTCAATTGAAGGGCGCGCCGTCCCGATGTAATAAAACGGGCTCAATCATCACGCCCGTGCGGGGGCCTGTTTCCTGTTTCCGGCTTCCTGCCGTGCCGGGCACTTAAGACTTCGACGCCGGCAGCAACACCAAATGGCCGTCGCAGCGGCCATCGCGATGCAATGCGAGGGTACAATGGGTGAATTCGCCATAGGTCAACCAGTTCCGCGGTTCGAGGACCCCAGACTCATCAAGGGCGGCGGTCGGTATGTCGCGGACATGGCGTTTCCGGGCATGGCGTTCGGCTACGTGTTGCGTTCGCCCCATGCGCACGCGCGTATCCGCTCAATCGATACCGCGAAGGCCAAGGCTGCGCCGGGCGTGCTGGCGGTCCTGACGGGTGCCGACTACAAGGCCGCGGGCTTCGGCGATCTGCCGGTGCCGGGCGGGCTCAAACGCCGCGACGGCAGCCCCGGCTACCGGCCGCGCTACCCGGCATTGGTGCAGGATCGCGTGCGGATGATCGGCGACTATGTCGCCTTCGTCGTTGCCGAGACCTATTATCAGGCCGTCGATGCTGCCGAACTGATCGAAATCGACTACGAACCGCTGCCCGCCATCGTTTCGACCGGCGATGCCATCAAGCCCGGCGTACCGCTGGTTTGGGAGGATTGCCCAAACAATATCGGCTTCATCCAGATCGAGGGCAGCAAGGACGCCACCGATGCGGCCTTCGCTCGCGCAGCGCACGTCGTCAAGCATCATTTCGTCGTCAACCGGGTCACCGCCGCGACCATGGAGCCACGTGGTTGCATCGGCGTCTTTGAGCCGACCGAGGGCCGCTACACGATCTACACCACGCTGCAACGCACCCACGTCTTTCAGACCGAGCTGTCGCAGTACGTTCTGAAAGTTCCCGACAATAAGATACGCGTCGTCGCCGGGGACATCGGCGGCAGCTTCGGCATGAAGTCTGCCGTTTATAACGAAGTCGCGCTGGTGCTGCTTGGCGCCAAGCTGACCGGCAGACCGGTCAAATGGGTGGCGACGCGCTCGGAATCGTTCCTGTGCGACGCGCAAGCGCGCGACAACGTCACCGACGCCGAGCTGGCGCTCGACAAGGACGGCAACTTCCTCGGCTTCCGCGCCAGGATCATCGCCGCGATCGGCGCCTATCTTCAGGTCGGCATGCAGGCCTTCACCGGCAATCTTGGCACGCTTGCGGGCGTTTATCGCACGCCGGCGTCCCATATCGATGTGACGGCAGTGTTCACGCACACGCAACCGGTGCGGCCTTATCGCGGCAATGGCCGACCGGAAGCCGCTTATGTCATCGAGCGCATGGTCGATCTTGCCGCCGATCAACTCGGCATCGACGCGGCGGATTTGCGCCGTCGTAACACCATTGCGCCGAGCGCGCTGCCGTTCAAAACCAGCGTGACCTTCACCTACGACTGCGGCGAGTTCGAAAAAAACATGGACTTGGCGCTCCAAGCCGCCGACAAACGCGGCTTCGAGGCGCGCCGCGCGCAATCGCGCAAGAACGGCAAGCTGCGCGGCCTCGGTTTCTCCAACACCATCGAGCGCTCGGCCGCCGCCGGCACCGAAGGCGCCGAGATCAGATTCGACCGCACCGGCTCGGTCGCGATCTTCTCCGGCAGCATCAATCAGGGCCAAGGCCACGAGACCGCGTTCAAGCAGATCGTCTGCGACAAGCTTGGCCTCGATCCAAATGAAGTCACCTATATTCAGGGCGACACGGATCAGGTGTTTTTTGCCGAAGGCACCGGCGGTTCCCGGTCGGCGACCTTTTCGGGCTCGGCCTTCACCATGGCGGCCGAGAAGATCGAGACCAAGGCCAAGGCGATCGCCGCCAATATGCTCAAGGTCGATGTGGCCGAGATCAAATTTGCCGATGGCGTATTCTCAAGCCCCAAGACCAACCAGACGATGACCATCAAGGAAGTCGCGAAAGCCGCGGTCAATCCCAATAATCTGCCGGCCGGCATGGAGGCGGGTCTCATCGCCACGGCGGTTTATCAGGGCAAGGTTGCGAGCTATCCGAACGGCTGCCATGTCTGCGAACTCGAGATCGACGAGGACACCGGCGAAGTCCAGATCCTGAAATACAACGTCGTCGATGATGTCGGCACCGTGATCAATCCGCTCTTGTTGCATGGCCAAGTCGACGGCGGCGTCGCCATGGGCGTCGGCCAGATCCTGATGGAAGACATCAAGCACGATGAGCAAGGCCAGATTCTCACGGGCTCGTTCATGGACTACGCCATGCCGCGCGCGAGCGACCTGGTCGCTTTCCACGTCGACAGCAATCCGGTGCCGACCAAGACCAACCCGCTGGGCGTCAAGGGCGCCGGCGAAGCCGGCTGTGTCGGCGCCATGCCGGCGGTCGCCAATGCGCTGGTCGATGCGCTCTCCGCGCTCGGCATCAAGCACATCGAAATGCCGGCAACGCCGGAGCGGCTGTGGAAGGCAATCCACGAAGCGCGCGGCAAGTAAAGCGATCCTGTCCTCGCGATGCGTTTTTTGATTCGCACCCGAGTTATGAGCACGAGCGCATGATCCCGAAAAGTGGTCACCGGTTTTCGGACAAGATCATGCGCAAAAAACAAAGTCGCAAGAACTTCGCCGCAATTCCGACCTTCGTCAGATCGATCCGGCCGTGGAGGACCGGGGAAATCACGATCGGGCACGGCGCACGAAATCAAAAACCCGTAGCCTGGATTGAGCGAAGCGAAATCCGGGGACGATGTTTCCGGTTTCACCGCCGCTCCCGGGTTTCGCTGCACTCAACCCGGGCTACAAAATCCTTGAGACTCGCTTCCGGCAACAAAAGGAAGCAGAACGCCGAAAGGCGCTATTTCATCAACCGCCGCACTTGCAAGCGCGGCGCGCGTCCACGCAGACACGTGTACGCAGCCTGCGCACACAAAATCCACGCGACGCGCACGCCTTCCGGCGTTCCACCGCGGCTCTCGCCAGAGCGACTTTCGTCGCCTCAGGCTCGGCGTCAGGCCATGCTTCCTGGGACGTGGCCGCTTGAAGAAGTCGCCGGGCGGGCTTTCCCCGCCCCCGCCTGTCCCAGTCCAGCGATGCACCTCGCGCGCCGGTCATCATGCCGGCGAGATGATGCCC
>JASHQI010000236.1 GCA_030037645.1 Xanthobacteraceae bacterium | reverse complement strand
AAAGGGCGGCCGTGGTTTTGGCACCCGGCGCGGTCGGCCCCGCAAAACGCTGGCCGGCAAGCGCCTACGCGGCGCTCGCGCGGCAACTCCTCTCCGGCGGGCTTGCCGTATGGGTCATCGGCGGGCCGGCGGAAAAATCCATCGCCCAAGCCATCGTCGGCGACACCGCGGCCCGGGATTTCACCGGCACCGATCTGCGCGAGGCGATCTTGGCCCTGGCGGCCGCGACGGCTGCCGTCTCCAACGATTCCGGCCTGCTCCACGTGGCAGCCGCGCTCGGCACCCCCGCGATCGGCATATTCGGGCCGACCAGCCCCTGGCACTGGGCGCCGCTCAACCCGATCGCCGCGACCATCCAGGCCGACATCGAATTGGCCTGCCGGCCCTGCCATAAACCGGTGTGCCGGCTCCGCCATCATCGCTGCATGGTCGACATCTCGCCCGAGCAAGTGTTCGCGGCCACCTGCCACGCGCTCGCCGCAACTGCCCCGGCATGACGAGAAACTCGCCCCTAACGCCGTATTCATCAAATCGGCGTAGGCCCGCAGACGTAAGATAGGACGAGCCATGACGGTTCTGGTCACCGGCGGCGCCGGCTATATCGGCAGCCACATGGTGCACGCGCTGCTCGACGCCGGCGAGCGCGTCGTCGTGCTCGACAATCTGTCGACCGGCTTCGATTGGGCGGTTGCCGCGGCCGCGCCGCTTGTGGTCGGCGGCAGCGGCGATCAAACGCTGGTCGGCAGCATCATTCGCGACCACGACGTCGATGCCATCATCCATTTCGCCGCTTCGGTCGTGGTTCCGGATTCGGTACGCGATCCGCTCGGTTATTACCGCAACAACACCGTCAACTCGCGCGCGCTGATCGAGTGCGCGATCGAACACGGCGTGCGCCACTTCATCTTTTCGTCGACCGCCGCGGTCTACGGCAATCCGGTGGAAATACCGGTCGGCGAAGCCGCGCCAACCATGCCGATCTCGCCCTATGGCTGGTCGAAGCTGATGACCGAGATCATGCTGCGCGATGCCGGGCATGCGCATGGATTGCGTTATGCAATCTTGCGCTATTTCAACGTTGCCGGCGCCGACCCACATTGCCGTGCCGGGCAATCGAGCCGGACCGCCACCCACTTGATCAAGATCGCGGCCGAAACGGCCATAGGGCTGCGACCCAAGCTCGAAGTTTTCGGCAATGATTATGCGACACCGGACGGCACGTGCATCCGCGACTACATCCACGTCAGCGATCTCGTCCGCGCGCACTCCGACGCGCTGCGCTGTCTGCGTTCTGGTGCGCCGTCGATGACACTCAATTGCGGCTACGGCCATGGCTTCTCGGTGCTCGAAGTCGTCGAGACGGTCAAGCGCGTTTCAGGCGTGGATTTCAAGGTTGAAATCGCCGCGCGACGACCCGGCGACGCCGCTCGGATCGTGGCGGACAGCGCACGGGCCCGCGCAAAACTCGGTTGGCGGCCACGCTTCGACGACCTTCTGACCATCGTGGCCCACGCCCTCGCATGGGAGCGTGAGCTGGTGATGCGCCGGACCCAGAGCCCCGGCCTACGCGGCGACTTCGAGCGCAGGCCGGCACGGGCCGCCGTGGTCGCAGCACCCCCCGCCGTCCCGGCTGATGGCCCGACCGATCGCAATCGCTGAGATCGCCTGATCGCGCAAAACGCCCCGGGGGGAATCAATCTTCGCAGCTTGCACACGTGTCGAAGCCGCGGATTCCACCCCGGTCTCCATCCTCTCAGGTGGAAGGGTTACTGCAAGCCTTCCGCCTTAAGCGCTTCCTGCACTTTCGGGCGCGCCGCCACGCGGTCGACATAAGCTTTGACGTTCGGCCATTTGCCGAGATCGACCTCGATGCGCGGCGTCCAGCGCAGGATCGTGAACAAATAGGCGTCCGCGATCGTGAATTTGTCGCCCATCAGGTATTGCTTGCCGGCGAGTTGCTTATCGAGCCAGTCAAAGCGCTTACCGAGATTTTCTTTTGAAATCTTCTTGTATTCGTCTGGCGTGGTCGGTCGGAAGATCGGACCATATGATTTGTGCAGTTCCGACGTCGTGAAGTTGAGCCATTCCTGCACGCGATAGCGGTCGATCGAGCCGGGCGCCGGGACGAGGCCCGAGGCCGGCTTCTGATCGGCGAGAAATTGCACGATCACCGGACCCTCGGTGAGCCGCTGGCCGTTGTCCATCTCCAGCACCGGCACCTGACCCTTGGGATTGATGCTCCAGAAATCCTTGCCGGTCTTGGTTTTCTTTTCGCGATTGTCGACCTGTTCGAGATCGAGATTGATGCCCGCTTCGCGCGAAACGATATGTGGCGACAGTGAGCAGGCACCGGGTGAATAGTACAGTTTCATAACACACCCTCCTTACAGACACGGGCTTTGCGTCGTCACCTTGGTCCAATGCGCAATGCATATAGCACAGGACCGCAACGCGACAACGCCCGCAGGAGAGTTTGGGCAGAATGGAACTTGCACGAAGCTGGCGCGTTGGGGCAGCACTCGATCTCGTCGGAGCTCGTCATGACCACTCGCCGCACCACCTATCGCACCCAATCACCTGAACCGTTCGGAGAAGTCACATTGGTGCCGTCGGCCCTGAGCGGCCGCTCCGAGGTGGAAATGGGACGCGCGATGGCCGCCGTGCTGCATGACGTCGATATGCCGGCGGCCGATGCGCTGATCCGCCTGCGTCAGGCGTTTCCCGCGGCTCCACCCAGCGCGCGGCTCGCGGCGCTCAGCGTGATCATGGAACGGCTACGCCGAGTCTTCTGATCACAATCCAAGATAAGCGCTGCGCACCCGATCGTCGGCCAAAAGTTCGGCGCCGCTGCCCGACAGCACAATGCGGCCGTTTTCAAGCACGTAGGCGCGCCGGGCGAGCTTGAGCGACAGCGCCACATTCTGTTCCACCAGCAAACATGTGAGACCGTCGCGATTAAGCTCGGCGATCGTGGCGAGCACGTCCCGTACGAGTGCCGGGGCCAGGCCAAGCGAAGGCTCGTCGAACATGATGAATTGCGGCGCACCCATCAAACAACGACCGATCGCGAGCATCTGCTGTTCGCCGCCCGACAGCGTTCCGGCCGGCTGGCCCGCACGCTGCGCGAGCCCCGGAAACAGGTCGAGTACACGTTTCCGATTCTTGAGGCGATCGGCTCTCGCGCGCGGCAGCACGGCGCCCAGATCCAGGTTGTCGTCGACGGAAAGGGACGGGAAGACCTGCCGGCCTTCCGCCACTTGGCCGATGCCGAGATTGCATACGCGATGGCTCGGCCAACCTGAGATCTCGACGCCGCGATAAAGGATGTGGCCGCGTGCCGGTCGGTGCATCCCGGCAAGCGCATGAATAAGCGTCGTCTTGCCGGCCCCGTTGGCGCCGACGATGGCGACAATCGCACCTTCTTCAATGTCGATCGAGACGGCATCGAGCACCTGGACGTCGCCATAGAAGACATCGAGATCTTGGACTTGGAGCATCATGCCGGCTCGGCCCCAAGATACGATTGCACAACGGCAGGATCGTGCGCGATCGCCGCCGGCGTTCCTTCGGCGATCGCCGTGCCATGATCGAGCACGAGTACGCGCATGGCCAGCGCCATCACCGCACGCATGACGTGCTCGATCAGCAGGATCGTCAATCCACTGTCACGATTGATGTCCTTCAGGAACGCCACCATGCGATCCGTCTCGGTAGGTCTCAACCCGGCCATGGTCTCATCGAGCAGCAAAAGCCGCGGCTCGGTGGCGAGCGCACGCGCAAGTTCGAGCCTCTTGCGATCGGGCGCCGTGAGCGCCGAGGCGAGCTGGTGACGTTTGTCAAAGAGCTCGACGCGCTGAAGCAATTCCTGCGCGCGCCTCCGGGCCGCCGCGACATCGCGGCGACGCAGCAGCGCGCCGACAATGACGTTGTCCTCCACGCTCAGCGCAGCAAACGGCCGCACGAGCTGGAATGTGCGCGCAATGCCCCGCCGGCACACCGCATCTGCCGTCGACCCGGCAATCGGTTCGCCGGCGAAAGTGATCGCGCCATCGTCCGGCGCCAGGACGCCGGCAATGACATTGAACAGCGTGGTCTTGCCGGCGCCGTTCGGCCCGATGACGGCATAGATCGCGCCTTCAGGAACCTCGAAGCTGACACGGTCGAGGGCGACGAGGCCGCGAAAACGCTTGCTCACCGCGTTGAGCGAAAGCAGCGCCGTCATTGGACACCTCGCTTCAGCCCAAAGCGGCGCGCCAGTGGCGGCCATACGCCTTCGGGCAACGCCACCACAACGAGCAGCAGACAGACTCCGTAGAAGACTTGCTTGGCTCCAGGCAAATCGAGCCCGAAGGCAGCCAGTACGGAATTGAGCGACTCCGCAAGGCCGGTGAGCACGAATGCTCCCAGGATCGGACCGAATAGCGTGCCAATACCGCCAATCACCGGCCCGAGAATGATCTCGACGGAGTTGGAAATATTGAAAACCTGCTCCGGAAACAGGTTGTTGTAGAAAAATGCGTAAAACACGCCGCCAAACGACGTGACGGCCGCAGAAATCATCACGGCATACATTTTGTAGCGGAACGTATCGATGCCGGCGGCGCGGGCGGCTTGCTCGTCCTCGCGGATGGCGAGCCAGAAATAACCCATCCGGCTGTGCAGCAGCATACGGCAAAGGATGAACGCCGCGACCGTCGCGGCGAGGATCACGTAATAGAACATCGTCGGATCGCCGCGCAGCCGCCACAGATCGTTGTGTGCGTATTGTGCAACCGGCAAGAACAAGCCGGCAGACGCATTGACGACGTCCAGATGGTCAAAGCCGAGGCGCGCGAACTCGGCAAAGGCAATGGTGAGGATGGCGAAGTAGACGCCGGCAACGTTGAAACGGAAGGCGAGAAAGCCAATGATCGCGCCGCAAGCCGCGGCAACGGCGATCGCCGCCAACAGTCCGATCCACGGGCCGATTCCGAAACGGGTGAACAGCAGCGCCGCGACGTAAGCGCCGAGCCCGACATAGATGGCATGGCCAAGCGAGAACTGCCCGGCAAAGCCCATCATGATGTTCCAGGCTTGGCCGGTATAGGCGAGATAGAGGATGAAGATGAGGACGGTGAGCAGGTAGTCATTGGCGACCCATGGCGCGGCCAGGAATGCCGCGAGCAACGCCCCGAGCAGCGCCATGGTTCGCGGCGGCACACCGTTGCACATGCGCGATATCACGACCGCCTCGTGCCCAGGATGCCCTGGGGCCGGAACAGCAGGACGAGAACCAGGATGCCGAACGCGAACATGCTTTTCGCGGATGGCGTGAACAGCAATCCCGCAAGCGCCTCCGTGAGCCCGATCAGCACGCCAGCAATAAGCGCGCCGGGCATCGAACCGAGCCCGCCCGTGACGACAATGATGAAGGCGAGCAACGTATAGGTTGGCCCAACCGACGGCGTCACATCGATGATCAACGTCATCATCGTGCCGGCTGCGCCGACGCAAGCCGCACCGAGGCCGAAGGTCAGGGCGTAGAGGCGCCCGACGTTCAGGCCGATCACGAGCGCGCCGGTGTAATTGTCGGCGCAGGCACGGACCGCCTTGCCGATGAGCGTGAAGCGGAAAAACGCAAACAGGAGCGCAGCAACAATCAGCGCCGCTGCGCCGGCGTAAAGCTTGGTGGCATCGACGATCAGCGGCCCGAGCTGGAAACTGTCGTAGGCGTAGGACGTCTGGACGGTGCGTGCGTCCGGTCCGAACACGATCAAAAGCGTGTTGACGATGATGATTCCGAGCGCAACCAGAAGCAGGAACTGGCTGTGCTCCGGCCGAGTGACGAAGCGATTGATCAGTCCGGCCTGCAGCACGTAGCCGAATGCGAACAGCACTGCCGCGATCGGCACCAGCATAACGAGCGGATCAAGGTGAAAACTGGAGAACAAAACGACGGCGAGATACATCGCGATGGTCATCATCTCGCCGTGGGCGAAATTGACGACGCGCACCACCCCGAAAATGACCGATAGGCCGAGCGCCATCAGGCCATAAACCAGGCCCGTCAACACTCCAGCGACGGCGACGTTCAGAAAAACATCGAACGGCACTGAAACAGCTCAGACCCGGTCCTGATACGGCTTCATCGGCCATTCCGGCTTGGCATCGGCGGCGGCCTGCGGCGCGAGCACGACGAGCTTGCCGCCGCGGTTCTGCACGGCGCCGTCCTTCACTTTGTCGTTTTGGCCTTTGGCATCGAACTGGATGCCGGCTCCGATGCTGACATTGTCGGTGATGTTGGTGGTGCGGATGGCGTCGGCCAGCGCCTTCGGATCGGTCGAACCGGCGCGTTTATAGGCGTCGGCGGCGACCAGCAGCGCCTCGAAGGTAAAGACGTGGTTGGTATTGAGATTGATGCCCGGATATTTCTTCGCCAAAGCGGCTTCAAGCACTTTGCTCAGCTTCTTGTTCGGATCGTACCACGGAACAAAGCTGAGCGGCCCGTCCGACAGCTTGCCCAGCGTCTTGAGATATTGATCTTCGTACCAGCCCGGCCCCATGCTCAGTATCGCCTTTGGCGTCCAGCGCTGCTTGACCATTTCGCGGGTCAACAGCATGGCGTCATTGAGCCGGCTGACGACCAGCAGCGCGTCGGCATTGCTCGCCTTGGCCTTCGCCACTTCCACCGAAAGGTCGCGTGCCGCCGGATCGTATGCGATCTCTTGAGCGATCGTGTAGGGCATGTTGAATTTCGGCATGACCGCGCCGATGCCCTTCGCCATCGCCGTGCCGAAGGTGTCATTGACATGCATGAAGACGACCGTCTTGGGCGCCGCGCCGACCGTGGCGAAAACCTCCTTCTGATTGGCGAACGCATCGCCCAGAATCATCGCCGCGGTCGGAAAATTCCTGAACACGAACTTGTAACCCTGCTCGGTGATCTGCGGCGCCGCGGCAATATTGATGACGAGCGGAATGCCTTTCTGTTCGGCAACTTGAGCGACCGCTGTCGTTTGACCGGAATCGAAGGCTCCGACCAGAAGCTGCGCACCATCGTTGATCAGGTTCTCGGCGCGGGTGCGGGCAGCTTCCACGTTCGACTCGGTATCGCCGTTCATGATCGACAGTTCCGGCAGACCCATCGACTTGAAAATCGCCGGCGCAAGCTCGACACCGCGCTGACAATCCTGGCCGATGCCGGCTTCGAAACCCGAACGCGGCAGCAGGACGCCGACCTTCAGAGGACCGCTCTGGGCGCGCAAGACAACGGGCGCGGCGGCCGTGGTAACGATTGCGGCGGCGCCGGCGAGCAGACGACGGCGGCTCGGCAACGTGCGGATATAGGCCATTCGGAATCCTCCCCCTTTTACGTTGCCGAAATGCTAAGGCGAGGCCCGGGTTCCGGCAAGCGTCGATCATGCGCCAAAAAGTCGTGCCGCTGCCGTAGCGATGCGCAGCAGGCGACGGTCGCGACCGTTCCGGGCGACCAGCATCAAGCCGACCGGAGGTGAAGCGTCGAGCGGCAGCGAGATGGCGCACAAGTCGAAGAAATTGACCAGGGCGGTGTTGCGCAGCACCGCGGCGTTACGCACTGCAAAAACTTTGGTATCCGCCACTTCCGCGATCGTAGGTGCGACGATCGATGTTGTCGGCATCACGACCGCATCGAGCGAGGCCAGGCGCGCATCCATGGCACGCACCAGTTTGGTGCGCTCGCGCACCATCTCGACATAGTCCGCCGCCGTTATGGCGCAGCCGCGTTCGATGCGCGCAAGGACGTTTGGATCGATATCGCCGGCGCGCCGTCTCACCCGATCGCGATGGATGGCGCACGCCTCGGCCGGCGAGATGCCGCCCATGGCATTGACTTCGCCCATATCGTCGAGCAGCGACAGCGTCTCACGCGTGATACGCACGCCGGCGCCGTCGAGCCGTTGCAGCGCTGCCGCGAAGGCCGTAGCGACGGTGTCATCCAGTCTGTCGAGCGGCAACCCTTCGACGACGCCGAACCGCAGGCCGGCGAGCGGTATCGGCTCGAGCGGAGCAAAATCCTCGCCCGCCATGATGGCGTCAGCCTTGGCGCAATCGGTGACGCTGCGCCCGATCGGCCCGATCGAATCGAGCGTATAGCTCAATGGCAGGGCGCCTTCAGTCGGGACGCGCTGCCGGCTCGGCTTGAAGCCGACCAGGCCGCAGAGCGCCGCGGGAATACGAACCGAGCCGCCGGTATCGGTACCGATCGCGATGTCACACATGCCGTCGGCGACGCTGACCGGCGCACCAGCCGATGAACCGCCCGGCACGCGCGCGCGGCCGCGTGGATTGCCCGGTGTGCCGAAATGTGGGTTGGCGCCGATGCCGGAGAAGGCAAATTCGGTCATGTTGGTCTTGGCAACGATCACGGCGCCTGCCGCGCGCAGCCGGCGCACGATGACGGCGTCAGCCTTTGCCGGCGCTGCCTCCTCGGCGAGGATTTTTGAGCCGGCCCGCGTCGGCTCGCCGGCGACGTCGAATAGATCCTTGATGCTCACGATGACGCCGTCGAGCGGTCCGAGCGAAATGCCGGCATGCGCCCGCGCATCGGCCGCCGCAGCAGCGGCACGCGCGGGCTCGGTGTAGACGGTCAGGCAAGCGCGCGATCCCTCCCCTTTCGGGTCGGCGATGCGGGCGAGCGCTTGTTCGAGACGATCCCGGCAATGGGAAGGGTTCATGCGATCAGCTCTTGGCAGTTCGATTTTGATAGTCGGGCTCTTGGCAGTTCAACGTCCATCCTAGCGACCACCCGCACCATTGCAAATCGCACAGCGAACCTGCCATCATCACCGCCGTCGACACGATCAGGGATATTTCGCGATGCCAAACGTGCGGCCGACATTTTGCTTCATCGGCTTCGGCGAAGCCGGTCGAGCGATCGCCGCCGGGCTGCACGAGGCGGGCCTGGATCGCATGTCGGCGTGGGACATTCTGTTTCCGCAGCATGAAGGAGAGAAGATACAGCGCGCCGCCGTGGCAAGCGGCGTGCGTTGCGCGGATTCCGCCGCCGACGCGGTGCGCGGAGCGGACCTGATCGTCTCCGCCGTCACCGCGGCGTCGAGCGTCGAAGCGGCACTGTCGGTCAAGCCGCACGTAGCCGGAAATCCCTACTTTCTCGATATCAACTCGGTTTCGCCCGGCCGCAAACAGGAGACCGCAAAGCTTTTCGGCAGCGCCGCCCGCTACGTCGACGTTGCCGTGCTGGCGCCGATCCATCCGGCGCGGCATCAAACGCCGATGCTACTCGCCGGCGCGCACGCCGAGGCCGTCGCTCCCACCCTCACCGCGCTCGACATGTCCGTCAGCATCGCCGGAGCCGAGATCGGCGCCGCCGCGGCCATCAAGATGGTGCGCAGCGTCATGATCAAGGGCATCGAGGCGCTGACGCTGGAATGCTTCCTGGCCGCCTCGCGCGCCGGCGTCATCGATGAAGTTGCGGCATCGATGAGGAACAATTATCCGGGTCTCGATTGGGCGAAGATGGTGCCCTACAATCTCGAGCGCATGGCCCGTCACGGCGAGCGCCGCGCCGCCGAAATGGAGGAAGTCGCCGACACGCTGCGCGAACTGGGCGTCGAGCCGCTGATGACGTCGGCCACCGTCAAGCGGCAGCGCGAAATGGGCCAGATCGGCAAGCAACAGACGGTCCGCAACGTGCTCAAGGAAGGCCGTGCGGCAATGCTCAGCGCCATCAGTGCGGCTGCGCGAGACCGCCACTGACTTGGTTGCACTTCGCAAACGAGGCCCGCCGCCGAAACCGGCCGCGATGTAAGGCGATCCGGCGCGTCGGCGGCAATTCGAGTCACCGGCCTCTTCGCGTTTTGCGGCTCTTGCGGTGCGATTTTGCCGGTCGGCGGGGTGGCATTGCGCCGCTTGCCTGAAGGCGCATGCTCCAATATTCCCACGTCCTGGTCACGACGTTTGGCATCAGGCTGATTGTGCCGGCAAGCTTGATCTCGCCGCGATGCAACGGCGTCGCGGAACCGAGCGCGAGCGCGCGTAGCTGATATTCCGCATTCTGGCAGATGAAGATCGACCGCGACACGAGCTCCTTCAGCCCGCTGCCGACGACGGTCGCGCCGTGCCGGTTCATCAAAACCACGGAATGGTTGCCGAGCGCTCGCGCCAGCGACTGACCTTCCTCCGGTTTGACGACCAGCAAATTCGTATCGCCGAACTCGTCATACTGATCCCAGAACGGCACGTGCTCACCCATCGTCGCGCCGAGATGGAATACGGGATCGATGGGCTTGCCAGCGATGCAGAACGGCATCACCGCCGGCGCATGATGATGACAGATCGCCATGACGTCGTCGCGCGCCTGATAGATGCAGCCATGAATGACGCGCTCGGCGTACAGATGCACCTTGGGCGGCTTTACCGGGGCGGAATCAAGCGTGTATTCCAGAATGTCGTCAGGTTCGATGAGCAGCGGCGAACGCGCGCGCGAAAGGAGATATCGACCTGGATCGGTCGGGTGGCGCACGCTGACATGGCCGAAGGCGTCGAGCACGCCCTCGTGGGCCAGAATGCGGTTGGCAAGCGCGAGTTCCGCGATGAGATCGGTGAGTTTATCGGGCACGGTTGTAACCTCGTTTTACGGCAGCGCCGGTTTGCTCCTTGGCCGGGCCAGCAAATCCGCAAGCGACGCCGTATTCAAGACCGCTCCGGCGGACCTATTCACCGCTCGTTGCGCGGGCTGTCGTCGCCCGATGTTTTGCGCAATACTGACGGTCCGTGCGATGGGATCGCAAAACAATGAGGGCACGCACAAACGCCCCGAGCCGGAACGCGCCGAGACCAAGGAGAGCTTCGATGGTTGCCTTCACCGTCAATGGACAGCGGCACGAGGTCAGCGTCGCGCCCGATACCCCGCTGTTGTGGGTATTGCGCGAACACCTCAAACTCACCGGCACGAAATTCGGCTGCGGCATTGCCGCCTGCGGCGCCTGCACCGTGCATATCGATGGTGAGGCGGTGCGTTCCTGTGCGATGCCGGTCTCGTTGATCGCCGGGAAATCCGTCACCACCATTGAGGGGCTGTCGAGCGATGGCAACCACCCGCTGCAAAGGGCTTGGATCGCCGAGCAAGTCCCGCAATGCGGTTATTGCCAATCCGGTCAAATCATGCAGGCCGCCACGTTGCTCGCCACGAACAAAAATCCGTCCCGTGACGAGATCGTCGAACACATGGACGGCAACATCTGCCGCTGCGGCACGTATCTGCGGATCATCAGCGCAATTGAACGCGCGGCGCGGGAGGGCTGAGCCATGACCAAGCACCAAAAGCCATCCGCCTTCAGCCGTCGCAATTTCCTCACAGCCGCCGCAGGGCTCACATTCGCGCTGACGATCGCGCCCGAAGCATTTTCGCCGGCCGACAAGGCCTTTGCGGACGCGCCGAATCCGGCGACGCCGCTGTCGCCAAATGTTTGGCTGACGATTGCTCCTGACGGCACGATCACCGTGATCTCGCCGGCGGCGGAGATGGGGCAAGGCTCGTTTACGACCCTGCCCCTCATCCTCGCCGAGGAACTCGACGCCGACTGGTCCAAGGTCAAGCCGGTGTTTCCGACCGAGTGGGACGACAAGAAGTATGGCAATCCGGCATACGACTATACGTTCCAGACGTCGGCGAGCGCGTCGGTGCGCGGCTACTTCATGCCGCTGCGCATTGCCGGCGCGCAGGCTCGCCGCGTTCTGCTGGACGCAGTCGCGGACAAATGGGCGGTGCCGGTGGGCGAGCTTGCCACTGAGCCGAGCGTCGTCGTGCATCGGGCTTCGGGGCGGCGCATCGGCTACGGCGAGATTGCCACTTTCGCCAAGGCTCCCGCCCAACTGCCGAAGATAGAGGTCGGCGATCTCAAACCGACGGCAAGTTTTCGCCTCATCGGCAAGGACATCAACCGTGTCGAGTTGCCGCTCAAAGTCACGGGACGGGCCGAGTATGGCTTGGACGTGACAGTGCCCGGCATGGTCTACGCCGCGGTCCTGCAATCGCCCTATGCGAACGGCGCACCCATGGAAGTCGACAGTGCGCGCGCGGAAAAAGTGCCCGGCGTCACCGGCATCGTGAAGCTGCCGGAGGGCGTCGGCGTCATTGGGACGACGATCGAAGGCACGCAAGCTGCAAAGAAACTGCTCAAGGTGACCTGGGGTGACGCAGCGGGCGCGCATCTCGACAGCGAACGCGCACTCGAGGAATTCGCGGCCATCGGCCGTGACAAGAGCCGCGACGGCGTGCCCTTTGCGAAAATCGGCGACGTCAAGGCAGCGTTGGCGAGCGCCAAGCGGGTGTTTCTCGGCGAGTATCGTACACGCTACGTCTACCACGCGCAGATGGAGCCCATGAACGCGACCGCGGCGGTCAGCGCGGACGGCAAATCGGCCGAGCTATGGGTTGAAACGCAGGCGGCGACCACTCTACTCAAGGGCGTCGCACAAATCCTGCAGACCGATCGGTCGAAGCTCACGCTGCACCAGCATTTCATCGGCGGCGGATACGGCCGTCGCGGCAACCACGAGGTCATTTTTGACGCGGTCCGCCTCTCCAAGGCGGTCGGCAAGCCGGTCAAGCTGGTCTGGACGCGCGAGGACGATCTCAAGGGCGGAAAATTCCGGCCGATGACGGCGCATCATATCGAAGCCGGCTTCGACGCCGACGGCAAGCTTATCGCCTGGCACCATCGCGTCGTCGCCGAGTCGGTGCTGGCCTACATCTCCGGCAATCCCAAGCCGCGGCAAGACCGCATCGTGATGAAGGGCTCGCCGATCCCGCAGTATCCGATCGCCAACAAGCTCGCCGAGCACGTGATCGAGAGTCGCGGTGCACGGCTGTCGCCCTGGCGTGGCGTCGGCAACGGCTACAACGCTTTCGCAGCCGAAAGCTTCATCGACGATATCGCCAAGGAGCTCGGCAAGGATCCGGTCGCGTTCAGGCTGGAACTCAGCGAAGGCGTGCCGCGCATGCAGCACCTTATCCGCGTTGTCGCCGACCAATCGGGCTGGTCGCGCAAGCGCGATGAGACGGCACTTGGCGTCGCCACCATGGTGAAAGACGACACGTTGGCGGCGAGCGTCGCTGAAGTATCCATCGATCGCGTCAGCGGCAAGATCAAGGTGCACAATTTCTGGGCTGCGATCGATGCCGGCATTGCCGTGCAGCCGCGCAATCTTACCGCACAGACCGAAGGCAGCTTCATCTACGCACTCGGCAGCGTGCTGCGCGAGAAGATCACGATCAGGGACGGCCACGTGCTGCAATCGAACTACAGCGACTACGAAGTCGCCCGCATGTCGGACGTCCCGCATGTCGAGGTCACCGTGGTCTCGACCGATAACAAACCAACGGGCGGCGGCGAACTGGGAGTGCCGCTCTCCGCCGCCGCGATCGGGAACGCCATCGCCGCTCTCACCGGCGTGCGGCTGCACGAACTGCCGTTCTCGCCCGATCAGGTGCGTGGCGCGCTTGGCGCATAGCGCCTTGGCGTTTGCGGCGCCGGGGCCTGTCAGAGGAGAACAACCTCAGCCGCAACGGGCTCTGTGAGAACCGGGGCAAGTCAGTCAAGAAAGGCCGCGTCGACAACGATGCGGCCTCTTCCACGAGCTCAATATCAGTATGAGTCGGGTAGTCGACTCAGAGAACGCTTTGAAACACCCATCGCGATCTCTTTCAGCGCAAGAATGTCGCTGGCGATGGAACAAAACTCAAGGGTAACAGTTTTTTTAGCGATTGTGCCGAACGTTGCATTTCCACGGTGCGATCTATCGTTTCAAAAAAAGTTGAAGCCGCGCTGTAAAGCGCGGCTTCTTTTGCATCGCGCCTCCGCGCGATCAAGCCCTACGAAGGCGTGTCACGGTGGGAAATCTCGACGACGCGAGCGCGCTTGGCGAGTTCGTCGACCAGGGCGTCGGCCTTGGTCTTGTTCGCCGAATCGAGGTTGGCGTCCCATTCGTCGAGCAGATAGACCTGAGCTTCGGTTGAACTAACGATCTCCTCGAGCGATTTGAGCTGGAGCTCGCCGGAGGAGAAGCCGAGTTTTTTGTCCAGCGGTTCGGTGACGACAACCACGTCATCCTCGTCATCGCCTTCGACATCGACCGGCAATACGCCGCCGTTGAACTTGAACGCGAGCCGGTCCGACGTCGGCCAGTAATAGGCTTGCTTCTTCATCTCGGTCTTAAGACTCGCCAATAGCGAGGACTTGCCGGACCCGTTGCCTCCGCGCACGTTGATCCGACCGGTCGGATGCGCAAGCGCGATTTGCAAGGCATCGCCGACTGAAGAGACGACATTGGCGTTCTCGCCTTCCCGCAGCACCAGCCGATCGAACTTGATGCGCTTGTCGAATGCTGCATCGGGTTGCGGCAGCATATTGACGGCAACCCCGCCAAACCTCACCCAGACGGCGATGAAATCGTTCCAACCGTTGGCCAGAAGATTCAATTCGTAGGTCATCTCGATCTGCCGCGGCAGTGTCGTCGCCAGTGCGATCAGCATCACATGATCGCCCGACTTCTGTACCGCGATGACTGTAATGGTGGCGAACACGATCGCGAGGCTGACAATACCGCTCATGGCGCTGATGCCCTCGCGCGCCACAATGGCGCGGATCTGGGCGGTCAACCCGTCGCGCAGCCGGTTTTTGAAACCTCCCAGCCACAGTCGGAGGTTATAGCGGTTACCGCTGAAGATATTGTCCCACGCGGTATAGCCTTGCGCGGTGATGCGGTTGTTCATGCGCTGATTGTCGAGATAGGCGCGCGAGACCGGATTCTGCAAGATCCACTGCATCAGCAACAGCGTACCGAATGCCCCGACATAGGCGACCGGCAGGCTGGCATCGATCTCCACGCCGAGCACGAGCGAATTGAAGACCAATCCCAAAAACAGCTTCAACACGTATTCGAGCTCGTACATGACGTTGAAGAAGCACTGAAATGTCTCGCCGGTGAGAAACGGCTCGACCTGCTCCCGCGCCGGCTTGTCATTGAGCAATTTCACTTTGCCGCGGTTCTCGCGCGCAAAGCGCAGCATGAATTTGCCGAAGCCGCGATAACCCGCGCGTTCGGCAAATATCCAGCTTACGACGCCGGCGACGTAAGACGCCGATTGCGCCGTCAGAATCCAGATCAGATCGCTGGCCAGGAACTGGCCCACTGCAACTTTTCGTCCGGCATTGATGACGAGCCATGTCGTGGCGGCCGCCAGCATCGCCTCGGCCACCATCAAAACGATCATCACGAACAGCGACGGACAGACCAAATATCGCGCCAGCTCGATGCGTGTGATCTGTTTGTGGTTCATAACGGTCCCGGAATGCGCTCGGAACGTGGTGTCAGACCGGCGCCGCGCAGTGTACTCGCATCAAGCCCGGAAATTAAGCGCGGACGCTTGCGCGCTCGCGCGAATTCACAAGTATTGTCAATGGCTTTTGGCCATCATGCGGGTTGCCGATGGGCCGGACGCCACCTCAAGCCTGCGCCGTCTTGAGACGGGCGAGCTCGCCTTCCGTCCGATTGATGTTTTCAAACAATCTCGCCGTGGCCAGACGCAGGAAGTAGAAGCCAAACGTAGGGTTCTGGTAATAAAGCTGCTCGACCTGCTCGTAAGTGATCGACAGGGCGTCGCCTTCCTCGATGCATTCGAGCGTTGCTGTGCGCCGATTGTCCGGCGCCAGCATCGCCAGCTCGCCGACAACCTGGCCGGCTGCAAGCTCGATTCCGAGCTCGAGCAGCAGATACCGTCCACTCACGGTGCAGAACATCTCGCTTGCCGGTTCGCCCTTGGCGAACAGGATGTCGCCCTTCTTGAAGTGGCGGCC